>WFMB01000103.1 GCA_009177185.1 Bacteroidales bacterium | reverse complement strand
ATGTGAACCGTCCTTCGGAGGCTGCGCTGATTCTGAACACGCCGTTCTCTATGATTCGTACCATCAACAAGAGTGTCTTTGTCAATCCTAAGTTTTTCTCTCGCAAAGAATTGGATGACATCTATAGCCCTGTCTATACGCCTGCTGACACGGTGGTGATGAGGAAGAAAAACGTGGTAGTGCTCATTATGGAGAGTTATGGCAGGGAGTATATCGGTGGGCTGAACCCTCCCGTCAATGCAACGGCTGGTTCGTCATACAAGGGGTACACGCCTTTTACGGATTCGCTTATTCGGCAGTCGCTGACGTTCGACTATTCGTTTGCCAATGGACGTAAGAGCATTGATGGTATGCCATCCATCTTGTCAAGCATTCCACGCTTTATAGAGCCTTTCTTCCTGACACCTGCTTCGATGAACAAGGTGAGTGGTTTGGCTGGGGAGTTGGGCAAGGTGGGCTATTCGTCGGCTTTCTTCCATGGTGCGGAGAATGGGTCAATGGGCTTTGAGGCTTTTGCCAAGTCAACGGGCTATCAGCAGTATTGGGGCAGAACGGAATACAACCAAGACAAGCGTTTCCACGGTGACAAGGACTTTGACGGCATGTGGGCTATTTGGGACGAGGAGTTCCTGCAGTTCTATGCCTTGAAGATGAGCGAGATGAAAGAGCCGTTCATTACTTCTGTCTTCACGGCAAGTTCACACCATCCTTACAAAGTCCCGGAGCGGTATAAGGACATCTACAAGGATGAACCAGGCGACAACAACATCATGCACAAGTGTATTCGCTATGTGGATAATGCCTTGCGCCTCTTCTTCGAGACTGCCAAGCAGCAGTCATGGTATGAGAACACTATCTTTGTGCTCACTGCCGACCATACCAACCTCACTTCCGAACCATATTATCAGACGGACTTGGGTACGTTCAGCGTGCCTATCATCATCTTCGACCCTTCGGGGGAGATAGCCCCTCAGCGCAGACACGGGATTGCCCAGCAGGTGGACATCATGCCCACCGTGCTGAATTATCTGGGTTATCCCAAGCCGTATGTGGCTTTTGGCGCAGACCTGCTGAACACGCCAGACAGTCTGACTTGGGCAGTGAACAATACGAACGGCATCTATCAGTATGTGAAGGGCGATTATGTCTTGCAGTTCACGGATGACGGACAGGCGAAGGCACTCTACAACTACAAAAAAGATTGGTATAACAAGAAGAACCTTTTGGGCACTACGGGCAAGGTGGAGCAACAGCTGGAGCGGGAACTCAAAGCTATCATCCAATCCTACATGGAGCGCATGGTGGAAGACCAGCTGACCATCCGACATTAGCGATTAAGGCTGCCATGCGGCTTAGGGACAGCGCGTTAGCCTAATTAGAAATTGGCGTTATGAATTGTGTATTAAAGAAACGTAACCATGCTTTCGACTTCCTGTGCGGCATCTGCATTATCNGCATGATTACGCTGCACACCATCACGTTCTGTGGACACAGAATNGATGGNTGNTGGAGCGATGTGNTNGNTTGGTCTTTCNTCTTCATGTGCTTTTTCTTTTTTAAGGCTGGTTACTTTAACAAAACCGTGTCAGGCAACACGAAGGCATACGTGGCTGATAAGTCTAAGCGTCTGTTGGTTCCCTATGTGGTGTGGGGCACGATAGGCTTCTTGGTCTATGCGCTTTACCTGCCGTTTGAGATTCAGCGTTATCATCATCCCATTGAACCCATGGAGTGGAGTCATCTGTGGAAGACGAGTTCTTTTTGGGGCAATGAACCCGTGTGGTTTCTTTTTTCCTTTTGGGCTGCCTATGTATTGGTACACTTCATCAAGAAGATTCACATCGTCAAGCCCATCTCTGTGTTCCAAACGGTGGTGATTCTGGCCTGTCCACTGCTCAGCTATTGGATGTGGACGTTGAAGAATCCACTGCCGATGAGTCTGAGCAATGTCTTCATGGGCGTGTTCTTCTTCAACTTGGGGCGCACTTGGCATTGGGCTATTGACCGCATGGGCAGAGGAACAACGTTGGTGCTCTCTGCTGTGTTGATTGTCGCTTTTGCCGTGCTGAATGTGTTATGGCATGGCGAGTATGTAATGAGCACGAACCTGTTCCGTGGCGACCCTTTGGCGGCATTCTTCAACACGGTGNNAATCTTNGNTAGTTTGTCTGGTTTCCTTATCAAGCTGCCTTTGCCGCGTGTGCCAGTGGTGAATTACATCGGTCAGCACTCCATGGTCTATTTCGTGGCTCACTACCCCTTGCTGCAATTCTATCGTTTCACTCATATCTCCTTTGGTCATAGCATCTATGGTCATTGGGACGACTTCATCATCTTACTCGTTTTTGTCTTTGGCTTCTGTACATGGCTTGTACCCTATGTGGAGAAAGTGCCATGGTTAAGCGGACGCTGGAAGAAGCCTGTCAACTCCCAACTCTCAATCGTCTCATGAATATAGCCTATCTTATCTCGGCCCATACGGATGCCCCCCAGTTGAAGAGGCTTGTGGAGGCACTGCATCCCGATGCCCACTTCTTTATCCACATTGACAAGAAGTCCGACATCACTCCCTTTCAGACGGTGCTTCAAGGGGACAACGTGCATTTTCTTGCCCAACGAATTGACGTTCGTTGGGGAACGATTCTCGAGGTGGATTACCAGATGGCGCTCATCAAGGCAGCTATTGACCATCCCGTCGCTTTCGACCGCATCTTCTTCCTTTCGGGCATGGATTACCCTTTGTGGAGCAACGAGCGCATCACGGCATGGTTAGAGCAACAAGGCGACCGCGAGCTGTTGAGCGGCATCTGCATGGACACTTCCTCAATCTGTAGTCAGCAGCATGATGCCTATGCGTTGTCACGTCCTTTCTTCCATATAGGATTGTTGGGTAACAAAGGTAACCAGCGGTTGAGCATCTTCTGCCGCAAGCTGAAAGGAGCTTTAGGGTTGCGCAAACCTCTCTCGTTCATGGTGGGAGGCACTCGTTGGAAGCTCTATAAAGGCTCAGCATGGTGGTGTATCAGTGAGCAACTTGCCACCTATATATATAATATGTATGTGATGGANCCNACNATCNGNCGTTACTTCGTNGATTCNNTCGGACAAGCAGAGACACTCATCCAGACCATCGCCTTCAATTCGCCCCAATGGGCATCTCGATGCCTCTTGTACCAAGGCGAATATCCAGGCTTGGTGGCACTGACACCCCTGCATTACATTGTCTATGACCCCATCATCAAAGTAATGGACGAAACCGACTATGACACGCTGATGGATAGTGGAAAGATGTTCACTCGCAAGTTGTTGAGTGGCAAGAGTGACCAATTAGTAAAACGATTGTATGGAAGGAAATGAATCCCAGCAGTTGATGCCTCCCGTCCCACGGCAGCGGATGGAATGGCTCGATGCTATGCGTGGTTTCACCATGCTTTTGGTGGTGGCCTATCATGTGGCGCAGAACGGCTTTGGCGAGTCGGAGAAGCTCTCCCTGTCGCTCTCTCTGCAAGTGCTGTTCCGTATGCCCTTGTTTTTCTTTGTCAGTGGCTTCTTGGCATACAGACCCACATGGCGTTGGACACCTCGCAGCTTCGCCTCTCTCACGTGGAAGAAAGTGAAGGTACAGGTGCTGCCCGCCTTGGTGTTTTTGTGCGTGTTTATCGTCGTGAGGTGGAAACTTCCCTTTGCAGAAAGTTTCATGAAGTGCATGCACAGCCCTACTAAGGGCGGCTACTGGTTTACTTGGGTTCTGTTGCAGATGTTCCTCATCTATTACCTCACAGCCGCCTGTTCACAACCCTTTGGCAAGAAGGTGGAGCATGGCGCAGTCGTGTTCTTGTGGGTGGTGAGTCTGCTTGCATCCCTTTCGCTCTTCCTGCCCCAAACCCTTGGCTATTGGTACAAGACGGACTTCATGATGTATAGTTCCGTGTTTCAGACATTCAGGTTCATGCACTTCTTCCTGATGGGAAATCTGGTACATCGCTTCTGGTCTCAGGTGCAGCAGCTCTTCCGTTCGTCGTGGTTCTTCCCCTTGCTGGCGATAGTTGCCTTTGTGTGCTGTGCCGACTACTTCAAGTGGCATACGTTCCGTTTGGAGTGGGCTAACATTCCCCACAAGTTAGCCATGTATTCGCTCCTCTTCATCGTGGTGATGTTCTTCTATCACTATCAGGTTCACTTCACTCAGCAGACACGCTTGGGTCGCATGTTGCAATACATTGGCACGCGCACGCTCGACATCTATCTGCTTCATTTCATCTTCCTGCCTCGATGGCGAGAAGTAGGGCAGTGGCTCGATGCCCACCAGCCTAATTTTGTGCTTGACGCAGTAGCTTCCACGATTGTAGCCCTGTTAGTTGTCGCCTTCTGCCTCTTGGTCAGTCATGCCCTGCGCATCAGCCCATTGTTGAAAGAATACTTATTCGGTAGAAAATGAAACAGCGAAATCACGCCTTCGACCTCCTCTGCGGCATCTGCATCATCCGCATGATAACGCTCCATGTCACCAATGCCTGTGGCTTTGGCAAAGAGGACTGGTGGACTCCCATCATGCAATGGAGCTACTTCTTCATGTCCTTCTTCTTTTTCAAGGCAGGCTACTTCAACAAGACCGTGTCGGGCGACACACGGGCTTATATGAAAGACAAGTTCAAGCGTTTGCTCGTACCCTACCTTGTTTGGGGCACGATAGGCAACATCATCTATTTTTTCTTCACCATCTTCGTCCTCGACCCACGCAATTCACTGGTGCGTCAGGTGGAGTTAAAGCACCTGTGGACGACCAGCCAGTTCTATGGCAACATCCCCTGCTGGTTCCTGCTCTCCTTCTTTATGGCCTATGTAGTGGCACACCTCATATCCAAAGTGCCTCCGCTTTTTAGCGTGACGCTTTTCGGTCGTAGGCGCAACTTCAAGGTGCATTGGTTCATCTTCCTGTTGCCGTTTCTCAGCCATTGGCTCTACACGAAAGGTAATCCGCTGTGGTTGAGCTTTGACAACGTGTTCATTGGCATTTATCTGTTCTACTTAGGTCGTGTGTGGCACTTTGCCATTGAGAAGATGGGCGAGAGCATCACGCTTGGCGTGTCGGGCATCCTTTTTGCCTTGTTCATCGGCTTGAACGGGCTGTTTGGTGGCAAATACACCATGTCAGACAACGTGTGGGAAGGCAATCCCTACATCGTTGTGGTCAACATCACCCTCGCCCTTTGTGGCATTTCGGGTCTCCTGCTCTCCATCCGCATCCCACGCATTCCCGTCTTGAGTTATGTAGGTGAGCATTCGATGGTGTTCTTCGTGGCACACTATCCCATCATGATGTTCTATAAGATTGTACGTTCTGCCAATGTCCACACGCTCCGTGGGCACTGGGACGACTATATCATCCTCCTCTTCACCCTCTTTGGGGTCTGCTTCCTGCTGGTTCCTCATGTGGAGAAAGTGCCTTGGTTGTCGGGACGCTGGAAGAAACCTGCTCATGCACAGGGCGACACGCCCGTCAACTTGAAGAAAGAAGCGTAAAACGTATTACGGACTTGCCGCTATGGATATACTAAAGACTTACATGCAACGTCACCTGCGAGCCATACAGCTCAAGGAACTTGCCATACTGAAAGAGATACATGCCGTATGTGTGGCTCACCACATCGAATACTGGCTCGACGGCGGTACCATTCTTGGCGCAGTTCGTCACGGGGGCTTCATTCCATGGGACGATGACATCGACATCGCCATGCGCAAGGAAGACATTNCCCGTTTTGTCGCAGCCGCCACCGCCGACCTTCCGTCGTGGTTGCAGGTGCAGACCCCCGAGACCGACCCTTCGCGTCTGCCCATGATTAAGGTGNGCGACCNCAACTCCTNCCTGGTGGANGCTGACNACGATTTCNACNAGCCCTATCCCAAAGNTGTGTTCGTGGATATCTTTCCGTTGGAGCCTTACCCCAAGGTGTCTAAGGCGTTCTGCAAGCGTGTACTGCGCGGCTACAATAGGGCGAACGGTATTCTTTGTACGAAGCACTACTACTCGTGGCGCTCGGTGGCAGAACTCTTTTGGTTCGGAGCCAAGCGTGCGTGGTATTGGACGGTGTGGCAGGTGGCGTGTCTGCTGTTCTCCAAGAAGGAACATACTGGCAATGACATCAAGACGAATGGCTACGGGGTGATGCACCGCAATGTGGATATATTCCCCGTCTCCACCATTCAGTTTGAGGGCGAGGCCTTCATGGCACCCGCCCGTCCTCACGATTATGTGGGCAACATCTATGCCAACTACATGACCCTCCCGCCCGAAGACCAGCGCAAGGGGCATGCGGTCTTCTATGCCGAGACGCTCAACGAATGATTTTCCTGTAATTCCCTCCTCCTCATGGTAGCTCCAGTCGCTCTTTTTGTCTATAACCGTGCCGACAACACACAGAAGACACTTCTTCATCTTCTTGCCAACACGCTGGCAAGGGAAACCGACCTTTATGTCTTTTCCGACGGAGGGAAAGATGCGCAGTCGTGGCGGCAGGTGAATGAAGTACGGACGATGCTCCGCCAGTTCAAGACGCAGGTAGAGCAAGAAGGCACGCTCAAGAGCGTGACCCTCATTGAGCGTCCCGAGAACATCTATCTCGAACGCAACATTACCGAGGGTATTGCTCAAGTGTTCGAGACCCACGACCGCATCATCGTGCTCGAAGACGACATCTGCACTTCCCCTTACTATCTGCAGTACATGAACCAAGCCTTCGACCTCTATGCCGACATCCCCACGGTCATGCACGTGGCAGGATTCACCAACCTCCACCTCGCCGACTCACAGCCGCCTTTCTACTTCACGCCCCACATGTCTGGCTGGGGGTGGGGCACTTGGCGCGACCGTTGGCAGCAGCATTTCGTGCATTACACAACCCGTGAGGAGGCACTGCAAGGCTTGACACCAACAGACCTCGACGCCATCCAGTATGGCGGTGTGTTTCCATGCCTGAAGAGCCTTGGCAAGCGACCTATTCCGTGGGACATCTGCTGGGAAATAGCTATCTACAAAGCAGGTGGATTGTGTCTCACGCCAGCCTGCACCCTCGTGCGCAACATTGGTTTGCAGCGTGGCACGCATTTCCGCCATTTCCCCCTGCTGCAACGTTACGAGTTCGACCGCGAGCCACTCCAGCAACCGCTGCCGCTCACTCGGATAGCACATCCACGAAAAGATGCCGCTATCGAAGCACTCTTTGCGGAAGCCATTCGCGATTGGGGCATTCGCTACACCCCACTCGGCAAAATCATTCGCTATTTCTACAAGAAGTTGAAGCCCCTTGCGACTTCTCCGTCAGCATGAATCTATCGGTGTGATTTACACTGATGGATTCGATGAGTTATTCCTCTTCGTAATAATATGAGTAGTCGATGCCTTTCATAAACATCTCGCGGTCGTTGATTTTGTCGGTCAGCGCACCTTTCAACAGTGCTTTGATATGAGAAGAATCGGCAACACTTTCGCGCATCGCTGTCAGATATTCATTCTTNTCNATNTGNCTCCANTCNANNCANCGTTTCAATGAACGTCTGAGCATAAGGTCAAGCCAGATACGCGTGCTCCGACCATTCCCTTCCATAAATGGATGCACCACATTCATCTCCACATACTTGTTGGTGATTTCTTCAAGTGTAGTTTCAGGCATTCGCTCAATAGTAGGAATGATAGTAGGGAAATGGATGCAGTTGGCAAAAGTGAAACCGCCCTTCGAGATATTCTTATTCCTTATTTGTCCAGCAAACTCATACAAGCCGCCAAATAAATAGGCGTGTATCTGTTGAAGACATTTGATGCTCCCTGGTTCAAGCGAGTTCAGCAATCCGCTTTCAAATAAGGTGTATGCCTTTTTGCGGCTTTGACCATCAATGGTGTTGTCGCTGTATGTAAACCAGTCAAGGAATTTGCTCGCCTTATTGTTAGGGTAATGCTTGGCAAGAAGAATAACATCCTCGCTGTTTAGCACATCTGCTTTACGTTGCTTTCCATCTGGAGCCTCAAATTTGAACCCGTGAGTGGGACTCACGAGTTCGACTCCCTCCTGTTTCAACTTACGTTTTAGCCAACGCCAATAGTTGCTAGCTTTTGTATAGTCAGGTTCGTCATTGATGGCACGCACGACATCTGTAGCCGAAAACCACCAGCAGTTGTTTTCGTCATCCCAAACCGCCCTCACTTCGCGATTGTTGAAAAAGCGTATCGACTTTTTACTCATCGTTCAAGTCATTTATGCCGTAATATCCGATTTGTATGATGCTANATAGTTNAGNAATCATGCTGAAACGGTTTTGCCGTGTCGTTNAGAGCCTAACAGCCATTGCAAAGTTNGGTAAAATAAATGAAAAGACCAANCTTTAAANCGCCTTTCAAGGTTTGGTCTTTCTCTTTGTCTTCAACTNACCAACGGAGGATTTGGGGTAATGAACCTTTTGCTATGATGNTTATTATGGTNAAGNGTNCATTNGGTCGAAAAAACTGTCCTTGTTGTCTTTCGGAGGAAGGGCTGGCAGGGGCTGTCAGACACTGCTGTGTTTGGTGTGCTTTCAGAGCCTCTAAATCGGAGTCCCCGACATCGGTCGGTCGGAGTCGGGGACTCCGATTGGTCGATGTCCCCGACTCCGATTTTGGAGGTTTTTTATGGGGTGAGCGGTGGGAGTGGTGTGACGAGTTCGTTTGCCACCATTGTTGGGGCATGATAATACCCCTGTTCGGGATGTGAAACTTATCCAGAACAGGGGTAGAAATGCTGATGATGTGTCTTGTGGTGGGCAGCCTATGGAATGACCACTTTCTTTCCTTTGCGCAGATAGATGCCCTTGGTGGGGCGGGTGACGGGTGTGCCTTGCAGGGTGTAGAAGACGGGGCTTCCGTCGTGGACATGGGCTTCCGTTGCATGGATGGCTGTTGTGTAGGTGTTGAAACGCCACCAGTCCCAGTTGAAGAGCGTTTCTGTACTTGACCCGACGAAGCTGAAATGGAGGTTGTGGATGCCTTTCGGCGTAGTGGTCAGGTCGAACGTGCGCTCTTCCCACACGTCGAGTCCGCCTGTGGCTTCTATGCGGCAGCGTCCCAACACCTTTCCGCGTGCGTTGTCTTGGCGAATCACCAAGATGCCGGCATTGGTGGCTGCTGCCACACGAAGCGTGATGGATTGGGCTTCCTCTTCGCCAAAGTCGAGGTTGGCCACTCGCATGGAGTCACCTGCATGAATGTCGGTCACATATACGCCTTTTGTCTCGTTGCCTACCACGCGGATGCCGTGTGCGGCATTGAGCGTCTCGGCTTGTTGCTGCTCGTAGGGATTTATGGTGCAGAGGGCTTTCACGCCCTGACGGGTTGCGGTGACGGGGCGGATGGCGCCGTCGGCATTGAAGTGCATCTCTTCCACTGCCATGCTGCGGTTGAATCCGCCGCCGCCTGGTGCCCAGCCTGTGTGGTAGAAGAAGTAGTCCTTCCCCTTGTAGTGGACCATGCCGCTGTGGTTGGTGAACGAGCCTGTGTTCTGCTGGCTCATCACTTCGCCTTTGTATTCCCAAGGACCTTCGGGGCTTTTGCTCATGCTGTATGAGATGTGCTCGGGCACACCGCCTGCGGCGTACATCAGGTAGTAGTTGTCCCCTCGCTNGTCGAGCCAAGGACCTTCCTCGTAGCAGTCTTTTCCGACCACTTTGTCATCCACCNTCACGCCCCCAAAGGCTTGGGCTGTCAGGGGCACTNCCACAATGCCGTTCTTGCCGATGCTTGTGTCAATCAGAATCANGTTGTTTCTCANCTTNGCATAGCGCAGCTTGNTGTTGCCCCAGTAGAGATAGGTCTGCCCGTCGTCGTCGATGAAGACTGTGGGGTCAATGTCGCCACCTTCGCCCGTGTCGAAGAGGGGCTGCTTGCGAGCATCCTTGAACGGACCCGATGGCTTGTCGCTCTTGCCCACACCGATGTAGTGACGCCAGTCGTTGGGTTTCGACAGGCAGATGTACCAGTAGTAGCTGCCGTTCTTCTCCACGCATTGGCTTGCCCAGCAAGTGCCTTCGCGTCCCCAGTTGAAAGCGGTGCGGGGCATTGCTTCGCCGTGGTCTGTCCAGTTTACCATGTCGATGGTGGAATACACGCGCCAGCGTTCCATATAGTAGAAGTCGTTCACCCCAGGCACGTTCATGTCTTCGTCGCAATACACATACAGGCTGTCGTTGGCGGTACACGTCATCGGTGCAGGGTCGGCCGTGTAGCAGTGTGTCACGATGGGGTTCTGTGCCCGTCCGTTCGTGCCGAGCAGCAGCAGTGCAAGGGCAAATTGTAGTTTCTTCATTTCTTCAGTCTCTTTTTGTAGCTGACGGTGCCACTGTCCTCGATTCTCTCAAGGACGATGCCCTTCTCAGCGTTGCTTACTTCTTTCCCTTCGAGGTTGTAGCGTTTTTTTTTAAGCCTTTGGCTGATGCCTTCGTTCCTTCCACCGCGGTGGTGGTGCCCACTTGGAACACCTCATATGTCTTGCCTGCTTCGGTGTTGAGGTCGTACTCATACACGGTCTTCAAGCTGGCAGATGGTTTCTGTGTCAAGGCAGACGAGATGAGCGGTTCTTTCACTTCGGCTGGAGCATATAGCGGGTTGGGGCATGCGCCCTTCGCTGGAGTCAGTCCTTCACCTTCCAGCGGTGTGTAAGAGCGCAGACGGAGGACACCGCCAATGCTGGATTGAATTGTTGCGTGGCGCAACTTGCCCTCTGCCCAGTTCATGCCCACTTCAAAGCCGCCGCGGGCTTTGAGTCCTGTCACCTCGCCAGTGGTCCAGTGGGTGGGCAGCGACGGAAGCAGGTGTACTGCGCCGTCGTGGCTTTGTAGCAGCATCTCCGCAATGCCTGCCGTGGCGCCGAAGTTGCCGTCAATTTGGAAAGGTGGATGCGCGTCGAAAAGGTTGGGGAAGGTACGCCCGTTGGGGTATTTGCCTGCCTCTTCCTCGGAGGGCAGCAGTTTCAGCATATTGGTGAGAATGGTGAGGGCGTGGTTGCCGTTGAGCATGCGCGCCCAGAAGCATATCTTCCATCCCAAGCTCCATCCCGTTGCCTCGTCGCCTCGCTCGGCCAGTGTCTGCTTGGCGGCGGCGAACAGCTCATTGTGTGAGTAGGGGCTGATTTGGTTGGAGGGGAACAGCCCGTAGAGGTGGGAGATGTGGCGGTGCTGGTTGTATGGGTCGTCGGCATCGATGAGCCACTCTTGCAGTTGCTTGTGGCTGCCAATCTGCATGGGGGGCAGCTGTGCGATGACGCTTTGCAGGCGTTGTTGGTAGTCGGTATCTATGCTAAGTATCTGTGCGGCGTGGAGCGTGTTGGAGAGGGCATCGAAGGCAATTTGGTTGTCCATGGTGCAACCGGCGGTGACAGGGGTTGACTTGCCCTTGGGGCCTTGCTCGGGGCTGACGGAGGGCACTGTCACGAGCCAGTGGTAGGTGGGATGCTCCTGCATGTAGTCGAGGTAGAAGTCGGCTGTGCCTTTGATGATGGGATACCACTGGCGCAGGAAGTCCTTGTCGCCCGTGTAGAGGTAGTGTTGCCAAAGGTGGGTGGCGAGCCATGCGCCGCCGTTGGGGAACATGCCCCAAGCTGCGCCATCTACGGGTCCTGCGATGCGCCACAAGTCGGTGTTGTGGTGAGCCATCCAGCCCTGACAGCCATACATCTGCTGTGCGGTCACGGCACCTGTCTCGCTGAGGTCGCGGATGAGGGAGAAGAGCGGTTCGGCTGTCTCGGACAGGTTGCACACCTCGGCTGGCCAGTAGTTCATCTCTGCGTTGATGTTGATGGTATATTTAGAGTCCCATGGAGCATCGCGCTTGTCGTTCCACACGCCCTGTAAGTTGGCTGGCTGTCCGCCTGGTTGCGACGATGTGATGAGCAGGTAGCGACCGTAGTTGAAGAGCAGTGCCACCATGCCCCAGTCCTGACTGCCAGCGAAGGCGTCCAGACGCTTGTCGGTGGGCAGTTGGCTGTTGTCGGTGGAGGGCAGTGAGAGGTGTACTCGGTTGTATTGCTTCTGATAGGCTTCGATGTGGCGTGCCAACAACGTTTCGTAGTCATACTGCTGTGCAGCCTCCATGTATAGCTTGTTCTTCTCTGCTGCCTGACCGCTGACGTCTTTGTAGTTCACAAAGTTGGTGGCTGCCGAGATGTACAGCGTGGCACTCTTCGTACCCTTCAAGAGGATGATGCCTGTGCTGCCGTTGGTGGTCACGGTTCCGTCGGTTTCCACCTTGTATAGGCACTCGGCAGCCAGTTTGCCTTCCACGCCTTCGTGTCCCACGCCTTGGATGGTGGCGACGATGCCCCCGTCTTCTTTGTGGTACTTCGAGTCGAACGTGCAGGCGTGCTGGATGGTGATATTGCTGGGCTTGTCGGCTTCCAGTCGCATCACGATGATGCCATCAGCCATCGAAGCGAATGTTGTGCGGGTGTATTGCGTGCCGTTAGCCTTGAACGACACCTTCGAGAGTGCTGTACGGAGGTCTAACTCGCGGCGGTAGTCGGTCACGCTGCCTGTTGGCAGACCGATGTACTTCAGGGTGAGGCTGCCCAGCGTCAGGTACTTCATGCCATGAGGTCCTTTGATGAATTGCTGGTCGATGATTTTCTCGGCTTCCTTCTCCTTGCCGTCGAAGATGAGGTCTCTCACCTCTCCAAGATAGTTCTGCGAGGTGGTGCTGTTATTATTGTGTGGTCCGCCCGACCAAAAGGTCTCCTCGTTCAGTTGAATCTCTTCTGTCTGTGTGCCGCCATACACCATAGCTCCCATGTGGGAGTTGCCGATTGGCAGGGCCTCAAGCCAGATGTTGGCAGGAGCGTCGTACCAGAGTGTCTCCGTGTTGTCCTCCTGTGCAGAGAGGCTTGCTGTTGTCAGTGCCACCAGCAGGGTCAGTGCCCATTGCTTCATACAAGTCATATATGTTTCAGGTTTTAGTGTTTGTTGATTTCTTTTTCCTTTGCAAAGTTACCTGTTCTTGGAAGCCTTTGTTTGTTGGCATGTAACACATCTTTCCAAATTTGAAACCCAGCCCCTGGCAGACAGAAAGCACGGAAAGAAAACGCTGGGTGCGTTGTCTTTCCGTGCCAAAGGTGTGACGGGCGCTGCGCAAGGGCAGGCAGGGCGTTACTTCACGCTTTCCAAGAAGTCGCGGAGCTGCTCGGCATCCACGTCGCCCATTTGGTACTCTTTCTCGGCATCGTCTTTCACCATCTTGAGCCAGAGGGCGTGGGCTTCTTCTGCCTCGCGGAACCAATGGTCGCGGTCGATGAAGAGATTGCTGCCCTGCTGCTGCATGATAGCGTTGGCATAGGCTTGTTCGTGCTGCTTGTAGTGCTGGTGAATCTGCTGGAGGATGTCGCACAGCTCGGTGGTGGTGCTGATGCCGCCGCGCTCGATGTCGCGCACCACGCTTTCGAGTTCGCTCTGTGGTGTCAGCATGCCCATCATGTCAACCCAGCGTCCGCCGTTCGNCTCGNTGGTCTCGGTCGNNTNCTCTTGNANNCAATGGTANAGGNAANGNTTGNTGGNGNGTTCGTAGTATTGGATGCCTTTGAGCAGTGCTTTGCGCTTGATGCGGCAACCGCCATAGGTGAAGACATCGGTGCTATCGGGGTTCTGCTGCAAGAGTTCTTCGAGCAGGGCTTTGCCATCCAGCACCGACTGGATGATGTAGGGATTGGGGAAAGCGTAGTTGATGAGGTCGGTGCGTGCGCTGAGAGGGCGTTTGTCGCGCTTGGGCCATTTGCCTACATCGCGCCAAGTGCCCACCGTGCGGAGGTTGATGCCTGGCACGAGCCAAGTGTCGCGTCCTTCGGCGATTACGTAGCTGAAGGGGAGCTTCTGCACTTGCGGGTGGTTCTGCACCTTGCCCATCACCATCGAGAAGCTGCCGACATGGGCGGGCCAGAGGATGTGGCTGCCAGAGGCTGTCTTGCTGCCGCGGTCGAGTGTGCCCCAGTGGATAGGTCCCATCTTGTAGGCATGGTTACTCTGGTTGGTGCCTGAGCCTGCGTTGTAGAAGGAGAATGCGCCGCCAATCAGCAGGGTGCTCTTGTGGTGGCTGGTGGCGAAGGGACCGCAGAAAGCGGCACAGGACTCGCCGTTGTCCATATAGCTGTTGGCGAAGAAGACGGTGGCTTCGGATGAGAAGCCTTTGCCGATGTGGACAGATTCGCCCACGAAGCTGCAATACACTTTTGCGCCGTCGATGACGCTTGCGCCTGCTGCCACAACGCTGTCTTCGATGATGACATCAGAGCCGATGAAGGTGGCAGCGTCGTCGGTGCTGAGGATGGTGCAGTTGCTGAGCTTGCAGCTGCCCTGCACTTCGCATCCCTCGCCTATGCGTACATTGTTCATCTCTTTCACGCCCACCACGCGCGAGTTGGAACCGATGTGGGGCATTGTCGTTGAGGCGTTGGTAGTGGCGAGTTCCTTCACTTTGGGGAAGTTTATCATGAGCCACGCCAGCTGCGCTGTGAGTCCTTCAAAGATGACGATGTTGCCGTCACCGCCCTNNNTGAGNATGNAGATTTCTGNCCCACAGCCAAANGTNCTGCCCTCTTGGTTGGTGATGACCCCGATGTTTGCCACATAGCAGCGGTCGCCTATCTGGGTGTTGGAGATATATCCGCGGATGTTCTCGACGAGGCAGTCGTCGCCGATGGTGACATTGCGCAGCACGGCATTGCGCACACAGCAGTGGCGGCGGAAGCCCTCTTCGAGTTCGACGGTTCCGTTCAGATTGCCGATTTCGTTATGCCCGTAGAGCATCACGTTGCTAAGGAACGAAGGCGCGAAGCCTTCATCTACCAGTATGTCAGACCAGTCTTCGGCCCAGCATCCATGCTCTTCCAGTTGAGCGATTTCGTTTACTGTCAGTTCTCTCATTGTGTGTCCTTTTGGAAGGTCGTCTTAGGTGTTGTCTATGGTTGATTGGAGTTTACGCATTCACGCCCTCTTCGCTGGTGTCGTAATCGTCGAACAGGAAGTCGTTGTAAGGGTACTTCTGTACGTGCATTTCGCGCACTTTCGCATAGAGCGTCTCCTTCATCGCTTCCACATTCTCGCGTTGGGTAGCCGAAATGAACAGGCAGTTGTCGTTGAGCTTTGCCATCCATGTGCGGATAAGCTCGTCCAGCGGGATGTTCTCTTTCGTGCGTGGCGTGAGGTCGTCCAGCTCTTTCTCCACCCAGGTGTAAGCATCAATCTTGTTGAAGATGATAATCATGGGCTTGTCCGCACACCCGAGGTCGCCCAGCGTCTTCTCCACCACCTGAATCTGCTCCTCGAAGTCGGGGTGGCTGATGTCAACCACATGGAGCAGGAGGTCGGCCTCGCGCACCTCGTCGAGCGTGCTCTTGAACGACTCCACAAGGTCGGTCGGGAGTTTGCGGATGAAGCCGACCGTGTCGGACAGGAGAAAAGGCAGGTTGCCAATGATGACCTTGCGCACGGTGGTGTCGAGCGTGGCAAAGAGCTTGTTCTCGGCAAAGATGTCGCTCTTGGCGAGCAGGTTCATGAGGGTGGATTTGCCCACGTTGGTGTATCCCACCAGTGCCACGCGGATGAGCCGTCCGCGGTTCTTGCGCTGCGTCGTCTTCTGCTGGTCAATCTCCACAAGGCGTTGTTTGAGCAGGGAGATGCGGTGGCGGATGATGCGTTGGTCCATCTCCAGCTGCGTCTCGCCAGGTCCTCTCAGCCCCACACTGCCGCCTCGTTGGCGTTCCAAGTGTGTCCACAGGCGAGTGAGTCGGGGAAGCATGTATCGATACTGCGCCAACTCCACCTGGGTCTTGGCCGCAGCGGTTTGGGCACGCATGGCAAAGATGTCGAGGATGAGGCTGGTGCGGTCGAGAATCTTCACTTGCAGCACCTGCTCAATGTTGCGGATCTGCTTGGCTGAGAGTTCATCGTCAAAGATGACCATGCCGACTGGTTGCGGCACATTCTCCTGCGCCAGTTGCTGGTTCTTGAGCAGCTTCTCCAGCTTGCGTTGACGCTTGCTCTTATGTTCAGATATGTTCTCACTCTCCGTATAATCGTCCCCATGACGCGCCTTCGTACCCGTCACGATGCACGCCTCATACGGGCGTCCCAGTGCCATCTGCTCTTCCCAATAGGCATCCACCTCGTCTTGCTTCTCCTTGATGAACTGCGCAATCTCTTCGAGCTTTCCCGTGCCTAAATAGGTGACACTGCTGGGACCGTTCAGCTTCTGCGTATAGCGTTTAATGACCTTGGCACCAGCCGTCTCGGCGAGAAACTCCAGCTCGTTCAGATATTCCTCCGTCTTCTTCTCGTTCTGTCGCGGTGTGATAAGACCCACGATGACCGCTGTCTCCACCTTCGTCTCCGTAATGACAAATTGACCTCGCTTTCTTGCCGCCCGCTCCGCAGCATCCAAGCGCGCTTGGTCACGCTCTTGTTCGTTTGTCTGTTCTTTCATTCAAAAAGTCTGATTTGATGATGCAAAGATATAGTTTTTTGCAGAAAAGAACCTCATTCCGACCGATTTCATCCCCAAAAGCATGAATAGTTTCTTGCTTTCTGTTAGAAATCAACCAAATATCTTGAACTTCTTTGACAACAAACCCTCATCGTCAGACGGAGGCCACACTGTCAACACCCTGCGAACCAAGATGCCGCACCTCTCGTCCCCTTCTGAACGTGACAAATCCGTATATTACGCCGACAATTCGATGAACAAACAGAGCTTTCAGCCTCACCTCTCATCCTTCATTTTTCACCCCCTGAAATCCTTCCAAAAACGGTGTCCCCGACTCCGACCAATCGGAGTCGGGGACATCGGCAAGTCGGAGTCGGGGACTCCGATTTTGTGGCTGTGAAATCGCCCTGCGTCGAGACACCCTCCTGCATGTCTCAGCCCACCCCGTCTGAACACCCCGAAAGTGTTCGTTCTCCAAGTTGAGCCGACAAACAGCAAACGCCGTCGGTCTCTTTGTCACTCACACGAGCCACAAAGAGACCGACGGCGTTCATGGGATGTTCTTCCGTTCTTAGAAAATCTTATTTTGTATGTGTGGCAGCTGTTCCACCACTTCTTTCTTTAAGGCTTTTGCATGGATTGNCTGCTGAAAATGGTCCAGCACANGNAANTCCGACCCGAAGNAACTGTAATANCCTTTCGCTNACAGCGCACAGGCTTTCTCTTGCGCTGGCTTGCCATATCCGCCTGCCAAGGAGACGATGTTCAGTTGCAACTTCACACCGTTAGAGTGAAGGTTTTCATAATCATTGTCTTCCATGTAGCGGTAACGCTCGGGATGAGCGAGGATGGGCGTAAAACCAGCGTCCATGATGCGTCCAAGCGTAGCGTGCAAGTCAAGAGGCGGCTGATAGTAGGAGGTCTCCACCAACAGATGGTCGCCTTTCGGACCAATGGGAAGGAGCGCACCAGAAGCGAGACGCTCATTGAAAAGATGGTCCAGCATATTCTCTGCCGCAAGATGCAACTTCACTGGTCCTTGGTACGCCTCGGTCAATTCATCGTAGCGAGCGCGCAATTCCTCTGGGGTGTTAGGCATATCCTCCATAATGTGTGGCGTGAGCCAAACCTCGCGGATGCCTATCTTCTCGTAGTAGGCAAGTACAGCCAAGGAGTCTTCCATCGTCTGGATGCCGTCATCCACGCCTGGCAAGATATGGCTATGCCAATCAGTGGAGGCATTGAAAATGCCTGTATTAACTAATCTCTTTTTGTTGTTGAAGAAAAGCATACATTTATATATATCTTATACAAGAGAAGAGCGCAGTTAGCACATCAGTCTATTGAACAAGGTGTTCAATCCATGCCTAACATGGATTTGAGTTGACCTTCCCGATACAATATCCATGCAGAAGTCCCCAAGAATGCCAAGAACATGATGATTAGCACAATTTTAGACCGTCCCGGACCTGCTTTCTGCACTGGCACCGTAGCACTCTGCAACGTGGTGAATGAAGGTGTCTCTTCCTGCACCTTTGCTTTGGCGGTCTGCAACTGTTGAGCTAATGTGTTGAAGTTATTGAACTGCAGCTGCATCTCGTTCTCCAAATTGTTGAGCTTTGTGCGGTCTGTCTGATAAATCAGGTCTTGGTTTGCATCGGCATAAGTAGCATACTCCTCACGCGCATGGTCGTATGCCACCTTCGCGGAATCGTAAAGATTTTGTGTGTAGTCAAGGTCAACACGCGCTTTCTTAGTACNANAGGCTGTGATGAAANCNTGCAAACGTGAACGCNCAGAGNCTGCCATCGTGGCACAANTANGCGGGTCTTGGTCTGTAACGGAAATCGTAATGACCAACGTCTTGTTATCCACGTCACATGTGATTACTTTTCCCAACCCCTTGACAACTTCTGCTTGTTCCTTGGTCAACTGGAAAGGATTCACGGCGTTAGCTGTATCAGCGGAATCGTTTCCTGCAATCATGTAAGCTAACCATCCCAATGTGCCACTAATGACCTTGGACCACCACGGACTNTTTTGGTCGTTTATCAANTAGTCGTAATATGTCGTCACGCGAGTGCTGTCCATCTTGTGAACGGGAATNTCNAAGAGCGAAATCTTGAAGTCGGTCGAGTTGACCAAATCAGGATAAAGCGTAGGATTGAGCGCATCGGAGCCGATTCCTGAAGCACGCGCACCCAATAGGCTGCGCAATGCACCCCCACCAAGCATAGAGGAACTTCCCGTAGACAATTCGGGAGCAAGTTGTACTTCACATTGATAATAGTTGGGCAATGAAAGGACAATGATGCACGACAAGATGAACACGATAGGCAACACTTTGATATAAAGTCTTCTGTTATCTTTCAATGCCGCATAGATAGAAGCGAAATCAATGCCGCTATCCTCTTCTTCAATCTCTATTTGTGTATTATCTATTAAATCTTTCTGATTAGCCATAAGAATGTATTTGTTTATTTGGTCAGATAAGAAATGAGAGCAACCATTGTAGCAAGAGGCGTTAACACGCTACCCAACACCGCAAGGTTACTAAGGTCAACATTCTTCTTCTTCTTGCTTGGTACAAAAATCTGACTGCCGGGTTCTATCTTCGTATTACGACTCACTTTGTCCATCATTCCGTTTTGATACACGACGAACATCTTCTTCTTCTTAGCAGTTTCGCTAAATCCGCCTGCATTTTTGACATACCACTTATAGTTTTTCCCCTCTACATAGGTAACGGTGTTGGGGAACTGGACATCACCAGCAATAGCTACCGTTCCATTAAATTCTGGTATCTCAATGTGGTCATTCTCGCGCAGCACGACATCATAAGGGCTGCCGGGATTAGCTAAAGCCTTTTCCAAATCAATACCAATCACATAAGTATTCTGCAAATCAATCTTGTTCCAAGCAATGGAGTCTTTCTCGGAAAGCGTGTTTGTAATGTTCTCCAATACGGCTGTCTTACGAATGCGTTCCTCCTCGCTCATCTGTCGAATGAGACGTGCCCCTTTAATATAAGCATCAATAGTCACTCCCCCTGCCATTTGGATAGCATCTGTAAGTCGTAGGTTCTTTTTCTCAAGCGTGAAAGCGCCCTCGTAGTTCACTTCACCTGTTACTCTGATATTCTTTGGCATCACATAACCAGGGCTGCGACGCACATGCACCACATCGTAAGGTTTGAGAATGAACTGACGCGCTTCGTTGACTACCAGTCCATCCTTCAAGTCAAATTGGTAAGTCTCAGAGATGTCGCGGGTTTTCTCGGTCGAATAGGGGTCGTCGATACGACGGCTTACATCCACACGAGCCAACGATGCTCCATCGCGCAAGCCGCCAGCCTGTACAATAAGGTCTTCGATGGTTGTATTGTCTGCATATTGGTAAGTGCCAGGAGTCATTACCTCGCCGGTGACAGTGAAGAAACGCTCCTTCCGCAACTCTTCTTGCGTTGGGATAAACACAACATCCTCATTCTTCAATGGAATGTCAGCGGCAGTACCATCCATAATGCCTTTCACATCGACAGGAATCACCTCTAAAGAACGGTCTTCTTTCAATCTGTGGATGATAGCGTGGTCGAGGAAGGCGTCCTCTGTCAGTCCCGCAGCAGCCTGAATGAGGCTTCTGACAGAACAGACATCGCCGTTAAGATTGAACATGCCTGGACGGAATACCGCACCTTTAATCTCTACCATGTTTTCATAGCGGTTGAGAATCGCGTCAACCGACACAACATCACCATCGTCCAGCGTGAAAGCATTCATTTCAAATTCATCCACATTATGCACGGTGTATCGTTCACCAGTTTGTCGAACAAGGCGAACCATCTTCTTGTAAGCGTCGCCCGTAAAGCCTCCGGCATATTTAAGCAATGTGCCAACGGTCTCGCTCTTGCGCATTTCGTAGTACATGGGGCGTTTCACATTGCCGGTTATACCTACGAGACACTCGTAGGGGTCAACCTGTATGACATCACCGTCCTGCAGCATCACATTGCCGGCCAAACGCCCGTTGAGAATGTATTCATAGATGTCAACTATCGTCACCAAGCGTCCGTCACGATATACTTTCACATTACGCAAAGTACCCAACTGGTTGATTCCCCCTGCACGATATAGAGCGTGGAACACGGTCGCAAAAGCCGAAAGGTGATATGTGCCAGGAGTTTTCACCTCACCCATCACGTTAATCATGATGGTGCGTGTCTGCCCCAGTGTCAGACGCACATCCGAAGTGGAATAGTGTGCTCCCACGGTGTTGCGAATCTTCCTTTGTGCTTCAGACACCGTAAGTCCGCTCACGGTCACAGGTCCCACNNTTGCTATNGNNATAGTACCTTCGGGCGAAACGGNATATACAAGTGTTTTCTGCGAAGCGCCGTAGATGTCGATGACAAGTTGGTCTCCAGGCCCCAACACATAATTCTGTGGCGTGGCGAGGTTCATGTTTGGCTCAAACGAAAGCGCGCGTTGGTTGAAGATGTCGTGACCGAAGACGCGCTTGCCCGCTGTTTCACCTTGAACATCTTGGGTTGCCATAACGTCTCGCTCTTCCTCAGCATGCTCTTCCGCTGCGTCTTGATATACCTCGCCTGTTGTGCCTCGCTGCGCAGTGGTCAATTCTTGTGTGGCAGTGCCATCTCCGTTTCCCTGCATACGATTCACAGCCATCGACACAGCCCCATCAGCGGCAGCCGACACTCCCTTGCTTCTCACCTGTTCATCATGCTGGTTTCGGATGCGGCGAATCTGTTCTATCTGTACGCCACGCTGCATAAGTCTCGTGACAATCTGCGACTGACTGGTACCTTTCTTTGTCTCGTTGCGTACAAAATCCATGACTTGAGCGTCCGACATCTGACCAAACGCACTCACGATTGCAGCCAAACAGAGCATGACTGCCAATAGACTTCTTTTCATTTCAATATATACCTTAATTATTTGTTTTTCCGTTCTCAAACGCGTGCCATACTATGAATTGCTTGGCGCACAATACACGCATCCGTTGCAAAGTTATAACTTTTTTGCTTTCCCGTGTCGAAAATCGCTTTTTTTTGTTCATAATTGAAACAAGAATGACTGTTTTGTGTGTTGTTTGACACCAAAACCACTGGATGAAACAGAATGGGATGTATTCTTCTGTTCAGAAAAGGCGAGTGATATATAAGGTACGAAATGGTGAAAATGAGACCGATAAAAACATCTCTTTTGTCTTCGGATGGGTAGGGTGGACATGTGCTGTTGGGGGCTTCTGTGTGAGGTGTGCTTTCACGGCCTCTAAATCGGAGTCCCCGACATCGGTCGGTCGGAGTCGGGGACACCGATTGACCGATGTCGGGGACATCGATTTTGGTGGGGTATTTTAAGGGTGGGACGTAAGAGGTGTGGAATGGNGTTGGGAGTNTTTATTTGCACTGCTTCAANTCCTCTTNCAGCTGACCGCGAGGTGTGCNGAGTTCGATGNCTCGTTCAAAGTCTTTCTTTGCAAGGTGCTTGTGGCTCTCCGTGAGGTGGAGGTAGGCGCGGGTGAGGACGAGGTTGCGGTTCTCGGGGTCAATGCTGAGGGCTTTGTCCAAATCCATGATGGCAAGTTCTGGCTGTCCTGCTTCTGCCTCAATCTCGGCACGGATGGAGTAGAGTTCGGCTTTGTCGGGGTATCGGTCGATGAGGACGGAGAGGCGCGAGAGGGCTTCTTGGGGCTTGTTGGCGTTTTGGTAGAGGAGGACGACGCCGAGCAGGGCGGCGTAGTTGTCGGGTTGGAGGGCGAGCAGACGCTCGTAGTCGGCTTGTGCGCTGAGGTATTCGCGGTGTTGCTGATGGATGTAGGCGCGGTTGAGCAAGGCGTCGGCGTGGTTGGGGTCGATGTCGAGCATCTTGCTGTAGTTCATCAGGGCTTTGTTGAGGTTGCCCAAGGAGAGGTAGAGGTCTGCCTGTGCCTTGAGGATGGGAAGGTTGAGTGGGGCGATGCCTAAGGCCANGNNGTNGCTGGCGAGTGCCTTGTGGGGATTGCCTTGTGNCGCCTGAACGTGGGCGATGTTGGCGTAGGTAAGGGCGTTGCGGATGTCGTCGGGCGAGAGGCGGAGTGCCTGGCGGAAGTGTTCGATGGCTTGGTCGTATTGGTGCGCTTGTGCGGCAGCCAAGCCTTGTTCAATGCAAGTTTCGTAGGTCTGGGCTGAGGCGAGCGGTGTGAAGTGCAGGATGCAGAATAGGGCTATCGCCTTGCCGAGCGCGTGGCTGTTGCGCCTGCTGCGTGTTGCAGATGGCGTGGGGTCAGTAAGCAGGGCGGTATTTGTCTTCTTTTTCATCGTCGAGCATGGAGAGGTAGGAGTTGTAGCGGCTTTCGGCAATGTCGTGGCGTTCGACGGCTTCGATGACGGCGCAGTGTGGCTCGTGGGTGTGGGTGCAGTTGTTGAAGCGGCAGTCGGCCGAGAAGTGGAAGATTTCCTTGAAGTAGTGGCTGACTTCCTCTTTCTTCATGTCGAACGTGCCGAAGCCCTTGATGCCTGGGGTGTCGATGATGTAGCCGTCGGCTTCCACTTCGTACATTTCGGAGAAGGTGGTGGTGTGCTTGCCTGTGTTGTAGGCATCGCTGATTTCGTTGGTGCGCAGGTGGNCGGNGGGGGAAGAGGACATTGATGAGGGNCGANTTGCCCACGCCGCTGTTGCCCGATAGGAGGGTGGTCTTGCCTTGCAGCAGGGCTTTCAGCTCTTCCACGCCTTCGCCTGTCTTTGCCGAGATGCGGTGGCAGGGGTAGCCTATGGTTTCGTAGAGGTTGATGACACCGTCGAGGTAGTCCTTCCACTCGTCGTCAATCAGGTCTATCTTGTTGAAGATGAGCGTAACGGGTACGCTGTATGCTTCGGCTGAGGCCAAGAAACGGTCGATGAACTGAAGGGGCGTTTCGGGCTGCTGGATGGTGACAATGAGGAAGCACATGTCGATGTTGGCAGCGATGATGTGCGACTGTTTGGAGAGATTGGTCGATTTGCGGATGATGTAGTTCTTGCGGTCGTCCAGCTCCACGATGAGGCCTTGCCGGGCCTGCTCGATGTTGGCATCCACCTCCTGTGGGAGGAATGTCACCTTGTCCCCAATCGCCACGGGGTTGGTGGTTCTAATACCACGAATGCGGAAGTTGCCTTTGACCTTACAGTCAAAGACCTCTCCCGCATCCGATTTGACGGTGTAGCTGTAACCTGTGTTGCGTATGACGAGTCCGTGCATCACACAGTCATAATCTCCTTGTTCTTAGCTTCGAGCATCTCGTCCACCTTCTTGATGTACTTGTCGTGAGCCTTCTGAACCTTGTCTTCGTAGTCTTTCTCCACGTCTTCGGGAGTGCCTGTCTTGACGGACTTCTTCAGCTTGTCGATGGCATCGCGGCGGGCGTTGCGCACGCTCACCTTGGCGGTCTCAGCCTCTTTGGCACACTGCTTGGTCAGGTCCTTGCGGCGTTCCTCGGTGAGGNCNGGGATGCCGAGACGGATANTCTCTCCGTTGTTCTCGGGCATGATGCCTACGGGCGAGTCGATGATGGCTTTCTCAATGACCTTGAGCATTGACTTCNCNCAAGGCTTGATGGTGATGCTGCGTGCATCNGGNGTGTTNAGCGNTGCCACGTTGCTCAGGGGCACCATGCTGCCGTATGANTCCACGCGCACTTCGTCCAGNATGTNTACGTTGGCACGTCCTGCGCGAATGCGGCTGAGGGCTTCTTCCAGGTGCATGGCTGCAAACTCCATNTTCTCCTCAGCGTCTTCCAAANACTTTTTTACGTCTTCCATCTTGTTGTGGTGTTAAGTTAAAATTCTATTGTCATCTGCGAGTCTCCCTCTGCATTGCGCTTGTCGAAGCAGAAGTGACCGCGTTTGCCCGTCACATACCGATAGGGCGAATCCGCTTTCTTGCTTTCAGCACGGAGAAACCAATAGATTTCTTTCCACGCCTCTTCGTAGGAGTGCCCTTCGTTGAAGAGCTGCGGTTCCATGTTGCAGATGTTGCGAACAATGTGGCTTATGCGCAGACCTTCCTTGCCTGCCTCTATCAGCAGTCTTTGTAGATTTGGCTCAAACCAGCGCATTGTTGTGCTTTTATTTCAGAATGGTGCATCCCTCGCAGGGTTTCAGCTGCTTGAAGAAGTCATTGCCCTTGTCGTCGACGAGGATGAAGGCAGGGAAGTCTTCTACTTCAATCTTCCAGATAGCCTCCATGCCCAGTTCGGGATACTCCACGCATTCGATGCCCTTGATGCTCGACTGTGACAGCACCGCCGCCACACCACCGATGGTGCCGAGGTAGAAGCCACCGTGCTTCTTGCAGGCTTCGGTCACCACATCGCTTCGGTTGCCCTTCGCAATCATCACGAGCGATGCGCCGTGGTCTTGGAACTCATCTACGTATGGGTCCATGCGGTTGGCGGTCGTTGGTCCCATCGAGCCGCAAGGATAGCCCTCTGGTGTCTTGGCTGGTCCTGCGTAGAGCACGGGGTAGTCCTTGAAGTACTGTGGCATGTCCTCGCCAGCGTCCAAGCGTGCTTTCAGCTTTGCGTGGGCGATGTCGCGCGCCACAATAATCGTGCCTTTCAGGTTCACACGGGTTGAAACGGGGTACTTTGTCAGTTCGGCGCACACGGCATCGATGCCTTTGTTCAGGTCAATCTCGATGCCCTTACCACCTTCGCCTGGACGACGGTACTCTTCGGGGATGAGTTCCGACGGATTGCTGTCCATGACCTCGAGCCATACACCGTCCTTGTTGATTTTAGCCTTGATGTTGCGGTCGGCAGAGCATGAAACGCCCATGCCGATAGGGCAAGAAGCACCATGGCGAGGCAGACGAATCACACGGATGTCGTGAGCCAGATACTTGCCGCCAAATTGTGCGCCAAGACCAATCTTGTAGGCCTCCTTCAGGAGCTTCTCTTCCAAGTCGACATCGCGGAAAGCGCGCCCTGTCTCGTCGCCCGTTGTAGGCAGCGAGTCGTAGTATTTGATAGAGGCGAGCTTTACGGTCAGGAGGTTCTTCTCAGCCGATGTGCCGCCAATCACGAATGCGATGTGATAAGGCGGACAAGCCGCTGTGCCGAGGCTCTTCATCTTCTCCACGAGGAATGGGAGTAGCGTGCCCTCGTTCTGTATGGTAGCCTTCGTCATGGGGTAGAAGTAGGTCTTGTTGGCTGAGCCACCACCTTTGGCTACCATCACGAAGCGGTATTCTGCACCCTCAGTGGCCTCGATGTCAATCTGTGCAGGGAGGTTGCACTTGGTGTTCACCTCNTCATACNTGTTCAGCGGCGCGNTCNGCGAGTAGNGNAGGTTGTCCTGTGNGANNGTGTTATAGACACCGNGCGANAANGCCTCCTCGTCCTCAAAGCCTGTCCACACCTGCTGACCCTTCTCGCCGTGGATGATAGCGGTGCCGGTGTCTTGGCAGAAAGGCAGGATGCCCTTGGCTGCTGTCTCGGCGTTGCGCAGGAACTGCAGTGCCACATACTTGTCGTTCTCCGTAGCCTCTGGGTCGCGAAGTATCTTTGCCACTTGCAGGTTGTGCTCGCGGCGCAGCATGAACTCCACGTCGTGGAACGCCTGCTGAGCCAGCAGTGTGAGTGCCTCTGGAGCCACTTTCACAATTTCTTTTCCTTCAAACTCGCCNANGGAGATGCCCTCCTTCGTCAGCAGTCGGTATTCCGTTTGGTCCTGTCCCATCTGGAACATGGGTGCGTNCTTAAATTCTGGTGNTTGANCCATTGTATGTAAGAGATTATGGGTTGTTTATTGTGTATTTGTTGCAAAAGTAATGGTTTTCTGTGACACTGCCACAAGAAATGCGGAAAATCTTACTAACTCCGTGTCAGATGGGCTTTTCGCTTGGTGAGGTAGGAGAGGCTCTCACGCAGAATCTTGGCTTTGAGCAGCCACAGGATGGCGAGGTACAGAACCGCGGCGACCAACATGCGAGTGAGTAGCAACAGAAGCTGGTGTTCGATGGTGCGTGTGCATACATAGGTGAGTCCCATCACCACGGTGGCAATCAGCACAAAAGGAAGGATGTCTTTGAGCACGGCCCATAGGCTCAGGCGAATCTCTTTCCACAGGAAGAAGTGCCACAGGAAGAGCCAGGCGATATAGATGACCACATAGCTCACCACCATGAGGCGAATGCCCGACAGCGTGTGGGGCAGGAAGGTGAGCGAAAGCCCTGTCGCCGTAGCGTGCAGCGATGGTAGGGGCACACTGCACGACAGCTGGAAGAACTTGACTGCACACAGGACACCCAGCACGATGAGGCCTTGCGAAAGAATGTTCCACATATACACATCGGAGCGGTTTCTGCTAATCATGAAATTGGAGTAGAGCGTCGTGATGGGCATGAAAGCACCTGCGACACACAGCAGCTGCATCAGTTCGGCACTGGGCAGCCATTTCTCGCCCACCAGCACCACGATGAACTCGGGTGCGACCAACGCCAAGCCGAACATGGCAGGGAAAGAAATGAAACAAGTGAAGCGCAGCATCTTGCGAAACACGCGCTGCAAACGGTCCATGTCGTCGCCCACTTGCACGAACATCGGTTGCGCCACACCCTGCACCATGCCGATGATGAGCTGGCTGCCCATCTTGTTCCACTTGTCGGCCTGCGTATAGACACCCACCTCGTTCTTCGTGTAGAAGTAGCCGAATACAAAGGCAAACACGCTGTTGTTGAAACAATTAAAGAGATTCGTGATAAGTAACCGGCACGAGAAGCCGAACATCTCGCGGATGGGGCGGAAACTGAACTTGCACGACGGCTTCCAGCTCGAATAGTGCCAGCTGAGGATGCTGATCATCGCCACATAGACGGTGTTTTGGGTGGGGATGCTCCAATAGCCCAAGCCCCGTTGTGACAGCACCCATGCCATCAGGATGNCCACCGTGCCTGCCACTANCAGCGAGACCACGCTGATGATGGCTTGTTCCTTCACTCTGAGCTGCTTGAAAAGGATGGCGCGCGGCGTGATGGAAAAACTTGCCACGAAGAAACCAATAAAGGCATAGCGCGACAGCCACAGCAATTCAGGCTCGTCAAAGAAATCCACGATGAGAGGTGCGCAGAAGAACAGCACGATGAACAGGCACAGGCTCATTGTGATGTTGAACCAAAAGACTGCGTTGTAATCCATGTGCGTGGCATTTTTCCTGTTGGTCAATGCCGCGAGGAAACCACTCTCTTGCAGTGCAGCGGCAATGGTCGAGAAGATAGCCACTTCGCCAGCCAGACCATAGTCGGCTTTGGTCAGCAAGCGAGCCAAGATGATGCCGCACACAGCGTTCAGCAGTTGCATGGCACCATTGTTGATTGCTCCCCACAGAAATCCTTGCGCCGCCTTGTCTTTCAGGTCAGTTGTACACATAGATGTCCTCTCCGTTGTAGGTGATGCGGTATTGATACAAGCGTGTGCGAGTAGAGCCAGCCGTTTCGATACTGGGCTTCTTGTAGATGATGCCTTCCTTGTCCAGATTGAACGATGCGCCGCATTTGGCACATCTTGCCAAACCTTCCTCCACCGTGAGCCGTCGTCCTGCGCGGTCACAGATGGGGCACGCCAAATCGTAACACATATAGGCAGGTTCGCCTGTCGCTCCCAGCGCAGTGCCCACAATCAAGCCGCCCAGCCCGAACTCAAAGCCCTTGCTCTCTGCCGTCAAATTGTAGGAAGCGGCTCCTGTGCTGCACGTCATGTGGATTTTCGTCACACCCTCCTCCACCTGCCTTCTGATGGTGGCGTATTGCCCCAGATTGCCAATCGCTTGGGTCAGTTCGGCATATTCCAACACATGGAACCTTGCTCTCACGGGTGCTCTGTTCGAGTAGGTGGAAGTGGTGTCGCCCGTACACGCTGTCAGCAACACCAGCGCAATGATACTTAGCAGGAGACGTGCTTTCAGAACCATAATGCAGGCTGGTTAATGATGTTGTCGATGCGGTTCATCTCCTCCTCGCTGAACGTCAGCCTGTCGAGGGTCTTGAGATTGTTCTCTAACTGCGCCACCGACGATGTGCCGATAATGCAGCTCGTCACTCGCTCGTCTGCTAATACCCAAGCCAGTGCCATCTGTGCGATGCTCTGTCCACGCTCCTCGGCAATGGCTGCCACCTGCTTCACCGCCTCCACCCGTTCGGCTGTCACTTGGCTCTGTTGCAGGAAACCAGTGCTCTTTGCCGCGCGGCTTCCCTCGGGAATGCCGTTGTTGTACTTGCCCGTCAGCAGCCCTTGTGCCAGCGGCGAGAAGCAGATGATGCCGCTGCCATTGTCTGCGGCTATCTGGAAGTTGTGGTTCTTTGCCTTGGGGTCGAACNNCGAGCAGCGGTANTGNGAGAGCAGGNAAGGCACATGCGCNTCTTTCAGGATGTTATANCACTGCTGCTGCAACGCTGNCGGATANTTCGAGATGCCCACATACAGCGCTTTTCCCTGCCGCACCATGTCAATCAGTGCCTGCATTGTCTCCTCCACAGGGGTCACCCCGTCGTATCGGTGGCTATAGAAAATGTCGAAGTACTCCAGTCCTGTCCGTTTCAGGCTTTGGTCACAGCTCGCCATCAGGTTCTTGCGGCTGCTGCCCGTGCCATACACCCCTTGCCACATGTCGTGCCCAGCCTTCGACGCAATGAACATCTCGTCCCGATGGCTTGCCAGCTGGTTCTTCATGATTCTGCCGAAGTTCGTCTCAGCCGACCCTGGCACAGGACCATAGTTGTTCGCCAAGTCGAAGTGGCAGATGCCCGCATCGAAAGCCCTCACCACCATCCGTGTGGCGGTCGAAAAGTCATCCACACTCCCGAAGTTGTGCCACAAACCAAGCGATAGCACGGGGAGCTGCACCCCTGAGTGTCCGCTGTATCTATAAATCATTGTTCAAGTCGCTTTTAGAGAAGATGGAAAAGCCAAACGGGGCATGAGACGTACCCATGTTGATGGCTTTGATAGTCGCAAAGGTACAACTTCTCCCCTAATCCCACAAATTTTCCATCAAGATTCTAAATGGCGGTGCTTCGTTTCGGACAAAGCCTCGGGGCAGAAGAGGAACTACTTCAACTGTTCTAACAACTATGTTGGCGGTAGGAAGGGGGGGGCGTGGCGGCGGCTGTCCCGTCTCTCACCCTGCCACGAAAGGGGTACAAATGTTGAGTGCCGAATCTCTCTCTTTATNCCCGACNNNGATTGGTCGANGTCGGGGACTCCGATTTTTGGGGTCATATTGTGCCCGTTTCAGGTTGGGGCAGAAGTCACTTCACGACTACCCGTGGATGGTATTCAAACAGGTGTTGGTTGTCGCGCAGTAGCTGAACGTCGAGGTCGGGGATTACTTCACCGCTCCAGTCGGCACCCCATGCGTTGAACGGCTCTCCCTCTGGTTCTATATAGCTGAAAGTGGCGACATCCAGTGGCAGCGGCTCGAATACCTCAACGATGGCGAAGTGGTCGCCTGGATATCCTTCGAGCCAAAAGATGTTGTCGTTGGGATAGCCCATGACTTCCTTGCACTTGTATGGGCGACCTTGCTGGTCGAGGAGGATGGTGTTGCTGTTTCTTCCGTAATACTCGCGGAGCCAGTTCTGTTCGGTGGCACGAGCCAAGTAGGTGGCATCGGGTGTGCGCCAAATAGCCATGGTTCCTTCCTTCACGGGTTTGATGAGGTGGGGGTCGGTGTAAACCGCCCACGAGTCGAGGTTGTCCTTGTTGTAATCGACGGATTCCTTCACCATGCGAGCCGTATGGAACTGTGGAATATCGTCGTATGCCTCTTCGCGCGACACATAGTATCGATGTTCAAGTTTTGAGCCTCGCAGATTCCAATTGGGAACGCCGTAGATGGCTAACTTCTGTGCCGTCTCGGGCAGACGGGGGAAGATGATTTGCAGGTCGAGTGCGGTGTCCTTTTTACCTTTCACGCCGAACACCTTGTTGTAACAATGCTCTGGGACTGTGCTTTGGGCTTGATAGATGATGCCTGTCTCCGTGTCGAGGATGACACTCTCGGCGTTGCCTAACCAGAGGTTTGTCACGATGTCGGCAGGCATGTGGAGATAGCAGTGCAGTACGGTGTTGTCGCCTTCGTCTGTTAGCCGCCATCCTGTAGCCTGAAAGTCTGGATTCTCTATTATCAACTTATAGGAGTTGGGAAATACGGATTGAATGTCGGTGGTGGGCACTTTCTCTAAGATGCCGATGTCTTCATGCCACGAGTTGTTCTCCGTGCTGTTCCATTTAATCGTCGTTGTCTTTTTATCACGAGTGAAAGTTGGACCAATTACATGCTCAGTCTTGATTACTCTCGTCTTTTGGGGTGGTTGTGCTTGTATGGCGATGCTTGTGAACGCCAAAAGGCTTAGGAAAATCATTCTCTTCATAATGCTGTTGTTTTTTGATGAATACTTGTATGTNTCAGTTTNTTGCGATAGTTCTNGANGCACTCTGACGACACTTCTGCGTCGATAGGGGAGTNGGTGCTGTAAAGCAGTATNNTGTCNTTCACGCGCTCGGCTATCCAAAGGTANTTCAGCCCCAAGTGCAGGTCTTTCAGACAGAAGAAGAACTGCTGGTATGAGTAGTTGAGCAGGTAGCCAGGCGTTTTGCTGTCGTACCAACAGGCGGCTTGCAGCAAGCGACCAAAGAGGTTCAGCTCCTCGGTGTCCTCGAAGACGTAGGCGGTGCAGACAATGGTGGTGTCTGCCTTGTCCGAGGAACATTCGAGCGGTTCGCCCTGCACATGGTTGTAATCAGCAATCTTCGCAATGAAGTCCTCCATGCGGCTGGGCTTCTGGTAGGTAGAGTCGGCGGTTTCGTGCTTGGCGTAGTGCAGGTTCTCGTCTATTGGGGGGGGGATTTGCGCTTCCGCAGGAGTGGCAGTTGCTGAGATTGATGGCTGGGGCGACTGCACAGGCGGTGTTTGTGCCACCTTTTCACGATGTGTTGGCTCTTGCTCTTTTGTTTTTTGGGGTACAGGCTTCTCCACGTTGCGCTGATGGGCAATCGCTTGTGCCACCATCGGCTGCTCTGTTTTCTCCACATTATTATTATAATGTTGCAGTGTCAGCAACAGCAGGAGGCTGGCGGCAACGGTACCGACGGCTGGGTATAGCCACACGCACCGACGCTTGGGCTNCTCGNCTTGCTGCGCGAGGCGTTGCATCAAGNGTTCGGAGAAGTCCGCCGGCAACTGCGGCGTGTCTGCGTACTTGCGGCGCAGTGCTTCGCGCAGGTCAGTATCTTGGTGGGTCGTCATATCTTCTGGAGTGCTTGGTGGAGTTTCTTGCGTATTCGNTAGAGGCGGTTCGNCACAGCGTGTGGCNNGGTGTCNATGATGAANGANCATTCGNCCAGCGAACGGTTCTCGAAGTAGTGGAGCGTCAGCAGCAGGCGTNCGTCGGGCGGTAATAGGTCCATCAGCAGCTCCAATTGCTGTATGCGTTCCTCCCTGCCTGTGCTCAGTTCCGCCTCCAACTGCTCGTCGCTGATGTCCTCTGCCAATGCAGCGTTGTCGTCTATCGGGACGACGGGCAACCGACGGCGTTTCAGGAAGTCGAGTGTCAGTCGGTAGGCGATGCGGCAGAGCCATGTGGCGAGCGATGCCCGTCGAGGGTCATACCTGCCGATGTGGCTGAAAGCCCGCAGGAAAGTGTCTTGCGTCAGTTCCTCCGCGTCCATCGCGCTCGGCACCAGCCGTGCAATCATGACGAAGACCACCTGTCCGTAGCGGTTGACCATCAGGCATTGTCCCTCCCGTCCGCCGCCCTTCACGGCTTCTGCTATTTGCTCGTCTGTGTTCACGCGTGCTTCTGTTTCTCTGTCCCTCCTGCTTATTATACGACAAAGATAGACAAATATCCCGCCCTTCACACCATTTTCTTCATTTATTTGTTGGATGTGCGAAAGCTGCAAGGCTATTCAACATGGCAAACGCTGGGCATGAAACAGCCACGGCTGTGCTCCTTCGGGTGAAGGGACACAGCCGTGGTTGTTCTGGTTTGTCGGTAGTCGGTTGGGGTCAGTTCTTTTCCAGCAGTTGCTTCACTGCCTTCTCCATCTTCTCGAACTTGAAACCGCTGACCACCTCGTCCATGAGGGCTTGGATTTTGTCGTTGCAGAGGTTGCCAATAGAGCCTTCGTGGGTGTGGTGGATGTCTTTGTCGGGGGTGAAGTTGCCAGCCTCAATGTCGAGGCCCACTTTCTTGTAGGCATCGCGGAAGGGCATGCCCTCGCGTGCCAGACGGTTCACCTCCTCCACCGAGAACATGGGGTCGTAGATGGTGCTGTCGAGGATGTGCTCGTTCACCTCCATCTTGTTGATGATGTAGGCAGCCATCTGCAGACAGTCTTTCAGTTCGTTGAAGGCTGGGAGGAAAACCTCTTTGATGATTTGCAGGTCGCGGAAGTAGCCCACGGGCAGGTTGTTCATAATCNTCGTGACCGTGACGGGCAGCGACTGNAGCNTGTTGCACTTGGCACGGGTCAGCNCGAACACGTCGGGGNTCNTCNTGTGCGGCATGATGCTGGAACCCGTGGTGCAGTCGGCTGGCAGCTTCACGAAGCCGAAGTTCTGCGAGTTGAACATGCAGGCATCGAACGCCAACTTGGCGAGGGTGCCAGCGATGCTTGCCATCGAGAACGCCACGTTGCGCTCCGTCTTGCCACGCCCCATCTGAGCATACACCACGTTGTAATCCATCGAGTCGAAGCCCAACAGATCGGTGGTCAGTTGGCGGTTGAGCGGGAACGAACTGCCATAGCCAGCCGCTGAGCCGAGTGGGTTGCGATTGGTAATCTTCCACGCCGCTTGCAGATATTGCATGTCATCCACAAGCCCCTCGGCGTAAGCCCCGAACCAAAGACCGAACGAGCTGGGCATCGCCACCTGCAAGTGTGTGTAGCCAGGCATGAGCACGTGCTTGTACCGCTCCGACTGCGTGATGAGTTCGTCGAAGAGGCTCTTCACCAGCCCTGCAATCTCCTTGATTTGGTCGCGGATGAACAGTTTCAAATCGACGAGCACTTGGTCGTTGCGGCTTCTGCCCGAATGAATCTTCTTGCCGATGTCGCCCAGCTTGCGGGTGAGCAGCATCTCCACCTGCGAGTGGACGTCCTCCACACCCTCCTCAATCACAAACTCGCCCTTCTCCGCTTGCCGATAGATGGCTTTCAGTTCTCTCAGCAACACCGCCAGCTCATCTGCCGTCAGCAGGTCAATCGACTGCAACATCGTGATGTGTGCCATAGAGCCAAGCACGTCATACTTAGCCAGATACAAGTCCATCTCGCGGTCTCTGCCCACGGTGAACTTCTCTATCTCCTCCGTCATCGAGACATTCTTCGTCCACAATTTGTCTGCCATACTTTGATTGTTTCTTGTACTACGAGGCTGACGATTCGCCCACGTCTGGTGAGCCACGTCGTCATGCTCGCCGTTGAAGTGAATTACTCGTAGGGTATCATTGCCAGCATGTCGGCAAACTTGTCCACCCCTTTCTCCAAGTGGCTGCCCACCATCTGCTTCATGAAGAAGTTCAGGTCAGCGTCAATCGTCACCTTGATTTTGCACCCCGATTCGCCTGTCGGCAACATCTGCACCCACAGCTTGAAGCCCACGGGCGAGTTGGTCGAAGTGAACTTCACACACTTCTCGGGTTCCCTGTCCACTATCTGCACGGCAATCGTTCCGATGGGACCAGCGGGCACACTCACCGTGTCGGTCGTGAACTCCATCTGCTCCACAGCGTTGCGCACCTCCCCCATCTTGTCGGCAGGGATTTGCGCCTGCACGTTCGGATCCTCCAGCCGCTCCTTTATCACCGCCAAGTTCGTCAGGTCAGCCAGCTTGGCATACACCGCGCTCTGGCTGTAAGGAACTTGCTTGATTTGACTCTCGTATTTAGCCATGCCTCAATCCTTTTCCCATTCGCTCGGATTCGCTCTCCACTCATTCAGCACCGGAATTTGCTCCTCCGTGATATAGCCAGTCGCCAGCGCCACCTCCAGCACCGCCTCATAATTGGTCAGCGTGATGAGCTGCACCTTCGCCTCGTCAAACGCCTTCTTCGCCACCTCGAAACCATACGTGTAGCTTGCCACCATGCCGATGACCTCACACCCGTTGTTGCGGATAGCCTCCACAGCCTTCAGCGACGAGCCGCCCGTCGAAATCAGGTCCTCAATCACCACCACCTTCATCCCGGGCTTCAACTCACCCTCAATCAGGTTCTCCAGCCCGTGGTCCTTCGGTTTGCTGCGCACATACACAAACGGCTTGTGCAGCGCGTCCGCCACCAGTGCCCCCTGCGGAATGGCACCCGTAGCCACACCGGCAATGGCATCCACCTCCTGAAAGTTCTCCTCAATCACGCGGCAAATCTCCAGCTTCACGAAGTTGCGCAGGTCAGGATAGCTCAACGTCTTTCGGTTGTCGCAATAGAACGGCGACTTCCAGCNGCTCGNCCATGTGAACGGATTCTCAGGNTGCAACTTNATGGCCTTAATGTNCAGCAGTTTCGCTGCAAAAATCTTTTCCAATGTCTTCATNAGAATGCGAATNAAAGATGAATANNTGTGGCANNGGTAGNGANATTANTTGAGAATCGGAAACGCAGAACGGCATTTATGANGAAATAGAGGGCAANAAACGATTGCCTACCACCATGCGCNGCATTGAATGCACACCGCCACATCCATTCCCACCCTTGTTGCGGTGCAGCTTGGGCACAGAAATACCCTCAAAATCGATGTCCCCGACTCCGACCAATCGGAGTCGGGGACATCGGTCGGTCGGAGTCGGGGACTCCGATTTTGGGGTCGTGAAACCGCACCCTGCGCCTTATTCCGTAATGATGACATTCCCGACATAGCAACTAACATGCGTTCGACGAACTCAGAAGGACGTGTCATTTATGTCTAATTCATGTTTAATTGATGGTCATTCGTGTTTTACCTTCAACAGAACTTGCCCATGAATATGNTTCCTCNAACTCATGTTGTNCCACCACAAGAATGNTNTTTATTNTGGTANAACATANANTTTTTCGCCTTTNATAGNTGTGAATTACTTGCAAATTTATAATTTTNCAATAAAATCNGCAAAACTTAAATCAATTGGAATATGACAGACGAAGAGTTCGAGGAAGCGTGGAAACAGGTGAAGGCCCGAGAAAAGCGAGAGGAGGCGGAGTGGGACGCCCTTCCTCCAGATGAAAAAAAACGCCGCCGAGCGATGTACGACGACGGCTTTGCAGAAAGGATATCAGCGGACACGATGGGATGGACTGATTGCGACTTGACTGATTACGAAGAGAGCGACGAAGAGGATTAGACCTTAGAGAGGTAAAAGACGAAAGTTTCTCCCTTTTTGACGACCCTCTCGAAACGGAACTTGCAACCCTTGTCGAAGAGAACTTCCTTCTGATTCGCTTTCCCGTCGAACCGCCCTCCAAACTGAGAGAAATCCTGAATCGGACGTCCGTTGTGAATTGCTTAATGATCAAATCGCGAGCCATTGCCGAAGAACTTGG
>WFMB01000131.1 GCA_009177185.1 Bacteroidales bacterium | reverse complement strand
ACCTCGTAGGCGGTGCGCTTCTTCTGCTGCACCTCTCTATATTTAATAATGTGTGCGGGATGTTCGGTATAGTCGTAACCCACAAACTCGCTCTCAGCCTCGTCGTTGAGCACCACCCAGTCGCCCAGCTTCACTTCGGCAGCGTTACGGGCACGGTTCTTCTGCTCCTGCATACAGGCGTCGAAACCCTGCTCATCGACCGTGAAACCCTGTTCGCGACAGATAAGCTCCGTGAGGTCGAGCGGGAAGCCAAAGGTGTCGAACAGCGTGAAAGCTTTGTCACCAGCAATCTCTGTCTTGCCAGCGGCTTTAGTCTCGTCAATAACCCCCTGCAACAGCTTGATACCGTTCTCCAGCGTGCGGAGGAAGGAGCTTTCCTCTTCCTGCATCACCTTCATGACGAGCTTCTGCTGTGCGGCAATCTCGGGGAAAGCGTCGCCCATCTCGTCAACGAGGGTCGGCACAAGCTTGTAGATGAAGGCTTCCTTCTGACCGAGGAAGGTGTAGCCGTAGCGCACGGCACGGCGCAAGATGCGGCGGATGACATAGCCAGCCTTGGCATTCGACGGCAGCTGCCCGTCGGCGATGGCGAAGGCAATGGCACGCAGGTGGTCAACGACTACGCGCATGGCGATGTCNTTCTTCTCGTCCTGACCGTATTNNCAACCNGCCATGTCGCCCAGCACCTTGATGAGGGGCTGGAACACATCGGTGTCGTAGTTGGAAGTCTTGCCCTGAAGGGTGCGCACCAGACGCTCAAAGCCCATGCCCGTGTCTATCACCTTAGCTGGCAGCCCTTCGAGCGAGCCGTCTGCCTTGCGGTTGTACTGCATGAACACAAGGTTCCATATCTCAATGACCTGTGGGTGGTCCTTGTTCACCAGCTCACGACCGGGCACCTTCGCCTTCTCCTCCTCTGAACGGGAATCGACATGAAGCTCAGAGCATGGACCGCAGGGACCCGTGTCGCCCATTTCCCAGAAGTTGTCGTGCTTGTTGCCGTTGATGATGTGGTCTTTGGGCAAGAACTGCTCCCAGATGCCAGCAGCCTCATCGTCGCGAGCCAAGCCCTCTTCCTCGCTGCCCTCGAAGACGGTGGCATAAAGGTCTTTTGGGTCTATCTTGAGCACATCGACAATGTACTCCCACGCCCACGAGATGGCCTCTTTCTTGAAGTAGTCGCCAAACGACCAGTTGCCCAACATCTCGAACATCGTGTGGTGGTAGGTGTCGTGTCCCACCTCCTCCAGGTCGTTGTGCTTGCCGCTCACACGCAGACACTTCTGCGAATCCGCCTGACGGCGGCTTTTAGGCACGGCATTGCCCAGAATGATGTCCTTGAACTGATTCATGCCCGCATTGGTGAACATCAGCGTGGGGTCGTCCTTCACGACCATCGGGGCCGACGGCACAATGAGGTGCTCCTTGCTTTCAAAGAATTTCTTGAAAGACTCACGTATCTCCTTTGCTGTCATCGCTTTATTGATTTACTTTGCCGAGGCGGAAGGGACGTTGCAACGGGGCTTCCCATTTCCACCTCTTGATGGTTATTATTTACGGTTTGAGGCACAAAGGTACGGGTTTTCTTCTTAAAAAACGCTAAAAAGCACGATGAATTAACGAGAAACAAGGGTTATGTACTATCTTTGCAACACATTTACATAAAAAGCAAGAACAACAAACCATTCAAAACCTCTAAGCAACCATGAGTACAACGATTATCATCATTGCAGTCATCGCCGTGATTGTCATTGCAGTCGTCGGCATCTACAACAACCTTGTGAGACTCCGCAACAACCGCGAGAACGCTTTCGCCGACATCGACGTGCAGCTGAAACAGCGTTTCGACCTCGTGCCGCAACTTGTCGCCACCGTGAAAGGCTATGCCGCTCACGAGAAAGGACTGCTGGAGGCAGTGACCGCCGCACGCACGGCTGGTGTGAACGCATCCAGCATCGACGAGAAGATGGCTGCCGACCGACAGCTGACATCGGCTCTGGCAGGGCTGAAAGTATCCGTCGAGGCGTATCCCGACCTGAAAGCCAACCAGAACTTCCTCCAGCTGCAAGGCGAACTCGCCGACATCGAGAATAAGCTGGCAGCCGTCCGTCGCTACTTCAACTCTGCCACACGCGAACTGAACAACGCCGTGCAGACGTTCCCCAGCAACATCTTCGCTGGCATGTTCGGCTTCCACAAAGAGGCCATGTATGAGATTGAGGCTTCGCAACGTGCCACTGTGGAGAAAGCACCTGAGATTCAGTTCTGATGCAGTACATTGGCATACATACACAAATGGCGCGGAACAACAGGAACAGCGTGATGCTGCTCCTGTTGTTCCCGTGCATCATCCTCGGCATGCTGTGGGTGTTCTGCTGCGTGTTTGGTTTCCAAAGCACCTACGACCAGTACAACAACGAGCAACACTACTTCGACACGGAGCTGGTCAACGCCATGTGGATGGAGATGGCGCCATGGGCAGCAGTGATTGTAGGCATTTGGTTTCTCATCGCCTACCTGTTCAACGTGCAGATAGTACAATCCGCCACAGGAGCGAAGCCACTGGAACGCAAGGAGAATCCACGCATCTACAACATGGTGGAGAATCTCTGCATGACAGCAGGCATGCCCATGCCCAAGGTGAACATCATCGAAGACCCACAACTGAACGCCTTCGCATCGGGCATCAATCAGAAGAGCTACACGGTGACGCTGACACGCGGCATCATCAACTATCTGAACGACGAAGAGCTGGAAGGCGTGATTGCCCATGAGCTGACCCACATCCGCAATCGCGACACCAAGGTGGTCATCATCAGCATTGTCTTCGTAGGCATCCTCTCCACGCTGCTCACACTGCTCACCCACGGGGTGCTGCGCGCTTTCCTGTGGGGAGGAGTCAGCTCATCGCGCCGTTCGGACAACAAGAACAACGGCGGTGCTGCCACCATCGTGGTCATCGTCGTCGCCATCATCTGCGCAGCCATCGCCTACTTCCTCACCCTGCTCACCCGTTTCGCCATCTCGCGCAAACGTGAGTTCATGGCAGATGCTGGCGGTGCCGAACTGACCCACAATCCCCGTGCCTTGGCTTCCGCACTCCGAAAAATCTCTGCGAAACCTGGGCTTGGTCAGGTGGACCGCGAGGACATTGCCCAGCTCTACATCATCCATCCGAAGAAACTGAAACAAAACTTCTTCGACAACCTTCAATCCCTCTTCAGCACACACCCCAGCACCGAAGAGCGCATCAAAATTTTGGAGCAGTTCTGATTCAGACAATCTTTCACGAACAGAAAACGCGTCGGCCCACGGTATCATTACCGTGGGCCGAC
>WFMB01000065.1 GCA_009177185.1 Bacteroidales bacterium | reverse complement strand
GGATGGACCTGACAAGAATCCGAGTCCTATTTTTGCGCGAGGCTATTACCGTGGTGCTTTCGTGGCGGCGTATGATTGGGATGGTGTGACGCTCAAAGAACGGTGGGTGAGCCGCCATACAACCTCGGGCAAAGGTCTGTGGGGTGAGGGTGCGCACTGGATTTCGGTGGGTGACTGCAATGGCGATGGCAAACAGGACATCGTTTATGGTTCTGCTGCGCTCAAACACGATGGTTCGCTGCTTTATCGCACAGGCTTGCATCATGGTGATGCGCTGCATCTTGGCGACTTCGACACGGAGCATCCGGGCTTGGAGGTGTTCATGGTGCATGAGGAAAGCCCATACGGTTATGACTTGCGCGATGCCGCAACAGGTGAGTTTATTCTGCACGAGACCGCTGGCGGCGATACTGGACGTGGACTTATCGGGCACTTCGACCCCGAAGCGGCCAGTGCTTATTTTCAGCATAGTGCAGCCATGTCTAATCTCTACGATATCAAGGGCAATGTGATTGCCAACAACATCAGCCATGGTGGTGGTGGCTCGCTCAATAACCGCATTTATTGGAATGGTGATTTGGCTGATGACTACTACGATAAGTCCGTGCTGGAGTATTGGAACTCAGAAGCGAAAGGATTCTGGCGTATGTCTGTGAATGGCGGCAATTACACGATTGGAAATCTGAACAATTCCTCGAAGTATAACCCATGTGTTCTCGGCGATGTCTTGGGCGACTGGCGTGAGGAAATCATCAACTGGCAGGAGAATGGCGGCAAATACTATTTGGTTATCAATGCTACCAGTTATCAGACTGACTACATCTTGCCTCACCTGATGGACGATTTGAACTATCGTGCGCAAGTAATCAACCAGAATTGTGCCTACAATCAGCCTCCTCATCTTTCGTATGACCCTATTGTCCGCTGTACTATCGAACGTGAGATGAAGGCTTACGATGTGGTGGAAGATGGCAAGGTCGTGTCGAAATACTGGGATAGTTTCTATACCGCATATCCTGTGCGCATTCCTGAGAATGTGACGGCATGGGCGGTGTCGAACTACTCGACAGACGGCACAGATGTCGTGAGGTTGACGAAACTGACAGGCAAGGCGATTCCGGCTAACAGGGGCGTGATTGTGAAATCGGATGATAGTAAGGCTGTATGGCGACCGACAACTATCTCTACCACGGCTGTATCGGCTACTTATCTAAACGGCTGTACCTGTGACTCCACCTTGGTTTGTGACAAAGCGGCGAATGAGATGTTCTACGAATTTAGGGATGGTGAACGGGGGCTTGGCTTCTATCTGGCTGATGGCAAGACCGTGGAAGGTGGGACTGCTTTCCTGCGCATCAAGGCGTCGGCATCTGTGNCTTTGGCTGNCTCCTATATCTTGGNCAATATCGCACCGTNGCCAGNGGCTGTTAATGAAGTTACTGCGGATGACGGAGAGGACATGGGTGCTGCTATCCATACGCTGCAAGGTGTAAGGACGAAAGCAGCCATTACTCCAGGTGTCTATATTAAAGGAAAAAAGAAGGTGTATGTGAAGTAGGGTGGTGTCATAGTGTTTTATTTGTACACTGATTGTAACAAAAAGAGTGGAATCCTTGGTAAATGTAGGACTCCACTCTTTTTTTGTTGCTAAATATGTGTCAGATGTCAACAAAAAGTTGTACTTTTGCATCGTTTTATCCCTTTCCCATAGAGTGGGAGGGGTATTGTCTTATCATAAGAGAATAGGTGGGAGGTTCTTCCTGTAAGCGTAAAAAGATTATAAAAGACTCTAACATTAGATATGAAACATCAGTTACGTAGTGCTGTCTGCACAGAAGGTCGCCGTATGGCTGGAGCGCGTGCTCTTTGGGTTGCCAACGGCATGAAGCGTGAGCAGTTTGGCAAGCCTATCATTGCCATCGTCAATTCGTTCACTCAGTTTGTTCCTGGTCACACGCATCTGCATGAGGCTGGACAGATTGTGAAGGCGGAAATAGAGAAGATGGGGTGCTATGCGGCTGAGTTTAACACCATCGCCATTGATGATGGTATTGCGATGGGACATGATGGCATGCTTTATTCGTTGCCTTCACGCGACATCATCGCTGATTCTGTGGAGTATATGTGCAACGCCCATAAGGCTGATGCCATGATTTGTATCTCCAACTGCGACAAGATTACCCCTGGTATGCTGATGGCTGCCATGCGTCTGAACATCCCTGCGGTGTTTGTCAGCGGTGGTCCTATGGAAGCTGGTAAATATAAGGGCGAGAACCTTGATTTGATTGCTGCGATGATTAAAGGTGCTGACCCGACGGTGAATGACGAGGAATTGGCAGAGGTGGAGAACCGTGCTTGCCCTGGTTGTGGGTGCTGTTCTGGTATGTTTACGGCAAACTCAATGAACAATCTGACAGAGGCTATTGGTCTTTCGCTGCCTGGCAACGGAACTATTCTTGCAACTCATGTGAATCGTAAGGAGCTGATGAAAGCGGCTGCTCGTCAGATTGTGAAGAACGCTTTTGCCTATTATGAAGATGGTGACGAGTCTGTGCTTCCACGTTCGATAGCCACTCGTAAGGCTTTTCTCAATGCCATGACGCTTGACATTGCGATGGGTGCATCTACCAATACAGTATTGCATCTTTTGGCTGTAGCACAAGAGGCTGGTGTGGATTTCACGATGGCTGACATTGACGCACTCTCTCGTAAGACGCCTTTCCTTTGCAAACTTGCTCCTAATTCTCAGAAGTATTCAGTGCAGGAGTGTGGTCGTGCAGGTGGTATGCTGAACTTGCTTGGCGAACTGGCGAAGGGTGGTTTGATTGACACCTCGGTGAAGCGTGTGAATGGTGCTACGCTGGCAGAAGATATTGAGAAGTATTCTATTCTGAAAGATACGATAGATTCAGAGGCAAAGCGCATTTACAGCAGTGCTCCTGTTGGTGTGTTCTGCAATGAACTGGGTGTACAAAACACCAATTACGAGACTTTGGACACTGATCGTGCGAATGGTTGTATCCGTGACATTGAGCATGCTTACACCAAGGATGGTGGTATGGCGATTCTCTTCGGCAACATTGCTCAAGACGGTTGTGTCGTAAAGACTGCTGGTGTGGATGAGAGCATTTGGAAATTCAGCGGTCCTGCGGTGGTGTTTGACTCACAGGAGGACGCTTGTGAAGGTATTCTTGGCGGTAAGGTGAAGAAGGGCGATGTAGTTGTGATTACGCACGAAGGTCCGAAGGGTGGTCCTGGTATGCAGGAGATGCTTTATCCGACTTCCTATATCAAGAGTATGCACATGGGTAAGGAGTGTGCCCTCATCACTGATGGACGTTTCTCTGGTGGTACATCGGGGCTTTCTATCGGACACATTTCTCCAGAAGCTGCATCGGGTGGCAACATCGGCAAAATTGTGGATGGCGACATCATCGATATTGATATTCCAAACCGCAGCATCAACGTGCGTTTGTCGGATGAAGAATTGGCTGCACGTCCNNAACAGCCACTCAAACGTAATCGTGTGGTATCNAAGGCTCTCNGTGCATACGCCCAAAGTGTGGCAAGTGCAGACAAGGGAGGTGTAAGAATGATTGATTGACACAATTTCTGGAAATACTTAGTAGAACGAAAGATATGGCAGAAAAGATAACAGGTGCAGAAGCGATGATNCNTGCNTTGNAGCACGAAGGGGTAGATACGCTCTTNGGCTATCCAGGTGGTTCTATCATGCCTACTTACGATGCACTGTATGATCATAAGAAGACACTGAATCATATTCTTGTTCGTCATGAACAAGGTGCTGTTCATGCAGCTCAGGGATATGCGCGTGTGAGTGGTAAGGTTGGTTGTGCTATTGTAACTTCGGGACCTGGTGCTACTAACACGGTGACTGGTATTGCCGATGCGATGATTGATTCCACTCCAATGGTGGTCATCTGTGGTCAGGTGGGTGTTGCCATGCTGGGTACGGATGCTTTTCAGNAAGTCGANNTNGTAGGTGTAACNTCNCCTATNAGCAAGTGGNGCNATCANATTCGTNGTGNCGNGGACANTGNGTNGGCAGTGTCTCGTGCGTTCTATATTGCCCGTAGTGGTCGTCCTGGTCCTGTGGTGCTTGACTTTGCTAAGAATGCACAAACTGGCATGGTTGAGTTTGAACCTGTTAAGGTGGACTTTATCCGCAGTTATGACCCTGAGCCGGATGTGAATATGACGGACATTGAGCGTGCCGCCAAGATGATTAACAACAGCGTGAAACCCTTCGTGCTTGTTGGTCAAGGGGTGGAATTGGGCAATGCACGTGAAGAACTTCGTGCGCTCATAGAGAAGGCAGACCTTCCATGCGGAACCACATTCATGGGGCTTTCTGCTATTCCTTCTGACCATCCGCTCAATATGGGTATTTTGGGTATGCACGGAAATCTCGGTCCTAATGTGATGACCAACCAGTGTGATTTGCTCATTGCTGTTGGTATGCGTTTCGATGACCGTGTAACAGGTAATCTTGCTACATACGCCAAGCAGGCAAAGATTATCCATTTCGATATTGACCAAGCCGAGTTCAACAAGAATGTACCTGTTGATTTGGCTGTTTGGGGTAATTGCAAGGAAACGCTTTCCGCTGTAACGAAGCTGGTGGACGAAGCCAAGCATACTTCATGGATTGATGGCTTCAAGCCTTATGCTGAGAAAGAATACNACAAAGTGANTGATAAGGCACTCCATCCAACGGAAGGACCGCTTNTGATGGGTGAGGTGATTCGCAAGGTCAGTGAAGCGGCANATAATGAGGGCATCATGGTGACTNATGTTGGTCANAACCAACTGATGGCTTGTNGTTACTTTAAGTTCACTCAGCNACGTTCTGTGGTCACTTCGGGTGGTCTTGGCACAATGGGCTTCGGTCTTCCTGCTGCTATTGGAGCCACTTTCGGTGCTCCTGNCNGTANTGTTTGTCTTTTTGTNGGNGATGGTGGTTTGCAGATGACCATTCANGAACTNGGTACTATCATGGAGCAAGGAGCTCCCGTGAAGATAATCTTGCTTAATAACAACTTCCTTGGCAATGTGCGTCAGTGGCAAGAGATGTTCTTCGCTCATCGTTATTCGTTCACACCGATGCTCAACCCTAACTATGAGCTTATCGCTCAAGGGTATGGCATTACAGCTAAGACGGTGATTGAACGAAAAGACCTTGATGCTGCCATTGTAGAAATGCTGGCAACTCCTGGTCCATACCTCTTGCAGTGCGCCATCAAGGAAGAAGACAATGTGCTTCCGATGACACCTCCAGGGGCAAACATTGACGAGATGCTACTTGATATATTGTAATGCGAACTTCGAAGAAGACTTTTGGCGGTCAGTGTGGCGATTGTACTACTTGTGGCAAGTGTGACAAGCTTTTTGAAAATCGTGTACAGGAAATGAAACAAGACATAAAAGAACAAACTCCAACAATGGAACAAGATACAACAAAACTCTATACCTTCTTGATTTATTCAGAAAACGTGCCTGGTTTGCTGTCACAAATCACGGCTGTGTTTATGCGTCGTCAAGTGAATATAGAGTCGTTGAGCGTGTGTGCTTCCAGCACACCTGGTGCACATAAATACACGGTAACAGCCTATTGCGATGAGCGCATGGCACGTATCCTTACAGCACAGATAGAGAAGCGTATAGAAGTGCTTCAGGCGAATTTCTACACAGACGATGAACTCTTCATCAATGAGACCGCGCTCTTTAAGTTGAGTACGCCTGTGATGCTGAAAAATCGCGAGATTAGTAGTTTGGTTCGCTCCTACGATGCTCATATTATAGAAGTGAACAGCNCCTATGNTGTNGTAGAAANTACNGGTAATACAAATGACANCATTNCNTTGTTCANTGNATTGAAGAACTTTNATTGTGNCNNACAGNTTGTGCGTTNTGGACGTATATGTATCACCAAGAGCCGCACGGAACACTTGGATGAATATCTGGCAGTGCGCGAAGCAAAGCGAATAGCTCAACAAAAAAGATAATTATTTCATTTTATAAACCCGCAAGGATATCCTTGCACAATTAAAGAAAATCACAAAATGGCAAAAATGAATTTTGGTGGCGTTATCGAAGAGGTAATGACACGCGAGGAATTCCCACTTGAGAAGGCTCGTGAGATTCTCAAAGACGAGACAATCGCAGTGATTGGTTATGGTGTTCAGGGTCCTGGTCAGGCTTGTAACCTTCGCGACAATGGCTTCAACGTCATCGTTGGCCAGCGTCAGGGCAAGACTTACGAGAAGGCCATCAAGGATGGTTGGGTTCCAGGTGAGACTCTCTTCTCTATTGAAGAAGCTGCCGAGAAGGGCACTATCGTGATGTGTCTGCTCTCTGATGCAGCAGTGATGTCTGTATGGCCAACTCTGAAGCAGTACCTTACTGCTGGTAAGGCATTGTACTTCTCTCATGGTTTCGCTATCACCTGGAACGACCGTACAGGTTGTGTTCCAGCCAAGGACATCGACGTGATTATGGTGGCTCCCAAGGGTTCTGGTACATCACTCCGTACCATGTTCCTTGAAGGTCGTGGCTTGAACTCTTCTTATGCAGTATATCAGGACGCTACGGGCAAGGCTCTTGACCGCACACTCGCTCTTGGTATCGGTATCGGTTCTGGCTACCTGTTTGAAACAACTTTCCAGCGCGAGGCAACTTCTGACCTCACAGGGGAGCGTGGTTCACTCATGGGTGCAATTCAGGGACTTCTCCTCGCTCAGTACGAAGTGCTTCGCGAGAACGGTCACACACCATCTGAGGCATTCAATGAAACGGTCGAAGAGCTTACTCAATCACTCATGCCACTCTTTGCTCAGAAGGGTATGGATTGGATGTATGCCAACTGCTCTACCACAGCACAGCGTGGTGCCCTTGACTGGATGACTCCTTTCCACGATGCCATTAAGCCTGTTGTTGAGAAACTCTATGCTTCTGTAAAGTCAGGTAACGAGGCACAGATTTCCATTGACGCAAACTCTAAGCCCGACTATCGTGTAGGTTTGGAGAAGGAGCTTGTCGCTCTCCGTGACTCAGAAATGTGGCGTACTGCAGAGGTGGTTCGTCAACTCCGTCCAGAGAACAACTAATAGACTGTATCACAAAAAGAAGGGGCAATGTCCGTGTGAAGTGCCCCGATATTAACCTGTTATAGAAAGAGTTCGGTCTTGTATCGGACTCTTTCTGTTTTATGTAATTTCAAGGTCTAATTGTAAAAAATGGGTGTTTCAATAGTGCCTTATTATGTATTCCTAAATGTACCCTGAGTTTTGTGTTATGCTCGTGGAAACTCCCTCTTGTGCATTGTTGGTATTTAACGTAAGTTCGCCGAATTCTGAATAGCGCCAATTGTTTGTCCTAAGTTCTTTCGATAGTAATAGATGGCTTCTTAGGGAAGCAGCAATATGCAGCCAATACCCCAAGCGTGTTTACGATGAAATTGTCGAAAGACTTGTGTCTTGGATGTGTTCCACTTGTGCAATATTTTGAGTTCATCGTTTATGGTTTTTATGACGGCTCTCTTTCTCAGCAGGATTCTATCTGCGACTTTCATTATCGCACCTTTCATGTTGCTTCTGAATTTAGTGGCAAGCTGTATCCCGTCCACGAACAGCCTTTGAAAAAGATGTTTGCTGATGTATCCCTTGTCCCCGACGAGCTTCTTGTATATAAAATCCACAAGCTACTTTGAAATACAACCGATTTGTAAGATCTATGTGAAGTAACAGATGTTAGAAATCATGGAAATAAAGTAGGAGTTCGGTGTAATACCGAACTCCTACTTTGGGGATACTTCTTTAGAGGTGTAACTCAGATAAGTTCCCTG
>WFMB01000033.1 GCA_009177185.1 Bacteroidales bacterium | reverse complement strand
GCTCTGGAATCTTCTTGATGTCTGTGTCGAGACCCACGCACAGGAAGGTCTTCTTGGTAAAAATCTGGTTAATGAGTTCTTTGCGTGTCATAAGTGATATGGTTTTTATTATTTCTTCTGTAGAATGAAGCCCGTGACATTGACTTCGCATTCTCTTTCTTTATTAAAGTCATTGATATAGAAGGAGGTGGCATAGTAGCGTTTCTCGTCAGTGGTGAAGGGGAGTTGTATGGGGGCATCCATCTTGCGGGCATATGTTCGAAGCGTGTCAAGGTTGACATAAACGGTGTCGAAAGTCTCCTCGCCGAGGGCTGGCACGAACTTCACCATTTTCTGCCCTTTTTTGCAGGAAACGGAAAGATTGTCGGTCTTGACCATGCGGCTGTAGCCTTCGGGAATGTCGATGGCGTAATAATAGCAGGAGTTGCTGATGGGGTGTGTNACGGCTTCCACAACGATGTCAGAATCGTCCTCGANGAAGNNATAATAGAAAGAGATGTAGGTGGAGCTTTTCACGTATGCCTCTGTGTAACAATGCCCGTAGTTATCGCGGATGTATCTGATTTTGTCGTTCAGTTGGATGGCTTCTTCCTTGGGCATATCACGGAGGAGTTGCTCGTATTGCTTGGCGTCCAGAGGGAGTTGCTTGCCTGCAAGCGTCTTCTCGATGTGGCTTTCCATGTAGTTGCGCGTGATGCTGAGATAGTTGACAGGAAAAGCCGAGGTGAGCAGGAATACGAGGGCAAAGGAAATGGTAATCCAGTTGATGCGTCGGGCTTTGGTGAGGAAGAGGGTGATGCAGACGAAGTAGAACCAGAGGTTGAGGGTGATGAGGTAGAGACGGTTGACGGTGATACCGTAGTCGTTGAAGCGGCGGATGATGCCAACCGTCATGAGCAGGAGCAAGGGCAGTATCACTACTGGCAGATAACGGGCGATGAGATTGTCTGTCCGCTTATTCTGCAACTTGCGTATGGGATACAGCCCAAACTCGATGACGATGAGTCCCGCCATTGAGGTGACAACGGGCCATGACACCCAACCATTGGGCAGTTCCCAACGGACAAGGATTTGTGCGGCGTAGATGTAGAGCACAATGATGTAAAGTCCCACGAGTGGGAGGAACAGGAAGCGCATGACAGCATTGAGGAAGCCCGACTCCACTGGTTCGCGGTCGTGCTTCTCTACCCCACCAGGGATGCGTCCGAGAAAGAGCCACATGGATAGGAATAGGGATGTGAGGATGCCCAACACGCCGTACCATTTGTAGTTAAAGTCGATGCTGAAGAGTGTGTCCAACGAGGCAAGCAACAGGCTAAGTCCTCCCCACATGATGTTGCCAATTATTTGGCAAATGATGAAGTTCGCTATGAGGCGCATGGTGAAATTCCATGAAGCGATGTTGTCTTTCTCCTTGAAGAACGAGAGGACGAACAGAGAGAGCCACAGGGAGAAAATGGCGGCAGCACGAGCCACAATGAGTTCCCAGTTATTGCCGTTGTCTGCTATTGCGTGATAGACATAGATGGCATCCACCAACAAGATAAGGTGTGTCACAATGTTGGCTATCAACACCGTGCGTTGTTTCCGCCCTTCTTCTTCCCATAGTCGGAGGGTGAGCGACAGCAAGGAACCCACCGACAGGTAGTAAGATACAGTGCCGATAGTTTTCTCTGACAGCGTGTTCCCCTCGTCAATGGTGTTGAAGATAAGGAATAGCGACAATACCGTAATGAAGGCAGAAGGTACGGGGAAGCGCTTCACGCACATCTGAAAAGCTCTGACGACTGCTTGTGGGGTTGAAGATAGTTTCATGATTGTTGGTTTTAGAGTTCTTTTTCTTGCAATCAACTGCGTAGTAAAGATTGTTGACATCATAAAAAGCCAATGTCTTCCATAGAACGGCGTTCAAATCCGTTCTCAAAAGATTGAAGCATATTTTGTGGGATACATTGTTGCAACCCATTTTGTTCGCCGAGAAATTCCTGTACAGCATCTCCAACGGCTCTTGGGGAACGTAAGGAACGCTCGTTCACGAGATGTTGCCCTTTTGTATTCAGGAGTCTTAGAACAGATTTTGCGGTGTTGTCTAATAATGTATCCATTACTTTAGAATAGGGATAATTGTTTAGATGGTGTCTTGACGGTGNGGTTTTCTTTTATCGGAATCGTCTTAGCGCTNTGTTGATGTTGCGTATTCCTTTCNCAAAAAACTCNGTCTGCATACCCTTGTATGGTGTTATCTTCGGTTGCTAACTCTAAGCGTTTCTCTGCCCAACTACAATATTCAGGATTGATTTCCACGCCAATGTAGTGTCGGTGTAGTTTTTTTGCCACCACACTCGTTGTGCCGCTTCCTAAGAAAGGGTCAAACACCATGTCGCCTTCTTTTGAAGATGCTAAAATAAGTTTTGCTATCAGTTTTTCTGGCTTCTGTGTCGGATGGTCTGTGTTTTCGGGCATTGACCAAAACGGTACGCTGATGTCATCCCAAAAGTTTGAAGGGCACGTCATTCGGAAATTACCATGCTCTGTTTCTTCCCAATCCTTAGGTTTGCCATCCTGTCGGTATTGTGCAATTACTTGCCTTTTGATTTTGACGGCATCCAAATTGAAATAGTAGTTGTTGGGGTCTTTCNCAGCAAACNAGATGTNTTCCATACTGTTCTTCCAATTNGATAATGCTNNGCGTCCTTTCTCTCTTTGCCAAGTGATTCNATTCAGAATGTGAAGATGCTCGGATAAAACGATTTGCATGGCTGCTGAACACCGCCAATCCCCGCATAGGTAGAGTGCCCCTGTAGGATTGAGCTTCTTGACAACTGATGGTAACCATTGGCGAAGATACATGATGTATGCTTCTTGGCTACGAGCCGTGAATTTGTTTCCGTGAAAGTCCTTGGTGAGATTATAGGGAGGGTCAATGATGATTAAGTCAGCAAATTCATTGGGAAGCAATGGTAATATGACCATCAAATCGTCATTGATGGTCTTGTCTATGAGTGAAACGTCCAACCGTTTCAGATTACTGCTGGTGACGAGGCGTTGCTGGTAGAATGTTGCTTCTTCTTTGGTAAGTTGAAGTGTTCGGTTTCTTGATGCTCGTTCTCCTTTCATGTGTAATGGTGACTTTTGATGAATCCTCCCCTTAAAACGTTCTGTGTGGGGTGATTAGAGTTCTGTTTCCTTCATTCGCTCCGTATTCTCAGCCACGATGAGGTGGTCGATGCAATCTTGGATGTCGCCGTCCATGAAAGCGGCGAGGTTGTAGATGGTGTAGTTAATGCGGTGATCGGTGATGCGCCCCTGCGGATAATTGTAGGTGCGGATTTTAGCGGAGCGGTCGCCTGTGGAAACCAATGTCTTGCGGCGTGAGGCGATGTCGTCGATGTATTTCTGATGTTCGCGGTCGTAGATGTAGGTGCGCAAACGGGCGAGGGCACGCTCCTTGTTCTTTGGCTGGTCGCGTGTCTCTGTACATTCCACGAGGATTTCCTCTTTTTCGCCTGTGTTGGGATTTGTCCACATGTAGCGAGCACGGACACCAGATTCCACCTTGTTCACATTCTGTCCTCCTGCACCTGAACTACGGAATGTGTCCCACTTGATTTCTCCTTCATTGATTTGAACGTCAAATGCTTCGGCTTCGGGTAGCACAGCTACTGTGGCAGCCGAGGTGTGTACACGTCCTTGAGTTTCAGTGGCGGGTACACGCTGTACACGATGCACGCCCGACTCATATTTCATAGTACCATATACATTCTCGCCCGTTACATTGGCGATGATTTCCTTGTAGCCACCAACAGCACCTTCGGAGAACGCAGATACGGTGAGGTGCCATCCCTTGATTTCGCAGTATTTTGAGTACATTCTAAAGAGGTCGCCAGCAAAAAGAGCCGCTTCGTCGCCCCCTGTACCTCCGCGAATTTCGAGGGTCACATTTTTACTATCCTCTGGATCGGCAGGGATGAGCAGCAACTTGATTTCTTCTTCTAATTCAGGGATGCGCTTCTCGTTGATGGCAATCTCTTCGCGTGCCATTTCTTTCATCTCGGGGTCATCTTCCAGCGTGAGTATCTCTTTCGCTTCCTCCAACCCTTTCACTGCATTCATGTACTCTGTGCGGGCGTGCATGATGTCCTCCAGATTCTTATACTCTTTTGTCAGTTGCACGTATCGTTTTTGATCGGCAATGACGGCAGGGTCAGTGATGAGGGTTGATACCTCCTCAAAGCGAGGCACCAGCCCGTCCAGTTTCTCCAGTATTTCCATTAGTAGTTGAACTCTCCAAATTCAGACTTAATAGTGAGTGACTTTGTGCCTTCTTCGATGTGACCAACAATTTGAGCATCAATGTTGAAGGATTTGCTGATAGCGATGACTTTCTCTGCGTGTTCAGGCGAGAGATATACTTCGAGGCGATGCCCCATGTTGAAGACTTTGTACATCTCAGCCCAATCGGTGCNTGACTCTTTTGNAATCGCCTTGAAGAGTGGGGGAACGGGGAACATGTNGTCTTTNATGACGCGACAGTTGTCGCCCACAAAGTGGAGCACNTTCGTTTGTGCGCCGCCTGTACAATGTACCATGCCATGAATTTCTTGGCGCATTTNGTCCAACAACTTCTTTACGACTGGAGCATACGTGCGGGTGGGGGAAAGTACGAGCTTGCCGGCGTTGATGGGTGCGCCCTCTACTGGGTCCGTCAGTTTGTATGAGCCTGAGTAAACGAGCTCGTCTGGCACTGCTTTGTCGAATGATTCTGGGTATTTCCCTGCCAGATATTTGGCGAACACGTCGTGGCGTGCGGAGGTGAGTCCGTTGCTGCCCATGCCGCCATTGTATTCTTTCTCGTATGTGGCTTGTCCGCAGGATGAAAGACCTACAATTACGTCACCTGGACGGATGTTGGCGTTGTCAATCACATCGCTGCGTTTCATGCGGCAAGTAACGGTGCTATCAACGATGATGGTGCGTACAAGGTCGCCTACATCCGCGGTCTCGCCGCCTGTGGCATAGATGCCGATGCCCATCTTGCGCATTTCTGCCAAAAGTTCATCTGTCCCATTGATGATAGCTGAGATGACTTCACCAGGAATCAACATCTTGTTGCGCCCAATCGTACTGGAAACCAAAATGTTGTCAACGGCTCCCACGCAAAGCAAATCATCCGTGTTCATAATGAGTGCATCTTGTGCAATGCCTTTCCAAACAGAAAGGTCTCCCGTCTCCTTCCAATACATATAGGCAAGGCTGGACTTTGTGCCTGCCCCATCGGCATGCATGATGTTGCAATATGCAGGGTCTCCGCCAAGGATGTCTGGGATGATTTTGCAGAATGCTTGTGGAAAGATTCCCTTGTCAATGTTTTTGATGGCGTTGTGTACGTCTTCTTTGGCTGCACTAACACCGCGCATCATATACCTCTGTTTGTTGTCAATCGTCATTTTTGTATGCTTTTTGTCTATTTTGTTGTTTTTATGGCGCAAAGGTAATGAAAAGTTGATAAGAAATTGTTTTTATGTCAGGAAAATGTCTTAAATTTGCATACAGATTACGTAATTAAAACTAACTAAATGGTCTTTACTGCACAACAGATAGCGGGTTTCACGGGTGGAAGCGTTGAAGGTGATGCTAATGCGGTCATCAGTACGTTCGCCAAGATTGAAGAAGGTACGGAAGGGGCGCTTTCTTTCCTCGCTAATCCACAATACGAACATTATATTTACGAAACGAAGTCAAGCATCGTACTTGTCAATCAAGATTTTCAGCCTTTGCAAGAGGTGAAGGCGACTATGATTCGTGTGCCAAATGCTTACGAAGCAGTGGCGAAATTGCTGCAACTCTATCAAAGCATGCAGCAAAAACGTGTGGGCATTGATTCATTAGCGTTTATTGACCCATCTGCTAAGATTGGCAAGGATTGCTATATCGGTCCTTTTGTTGCTATAGCAGAGGGTGTCGAAATCGGTGAAGGGGTTGTTCTTCATCCGNATGNGACCATCGGTCNTAANGCAAAGGTGGGCGCANGAACNGAAATCTATAGTAATGCGGTGGTTTANCATGANTGCAGAGTNGGTAATAATTGTATCTTGCANGCNGGTTGCGTGATTGGTGCTGATGGCTTTGGCTTTGCTCCANCTNCCGATGGCNATGACAAGATTCCACAGATTGGCATCGTGACTATTGAAGACAATGTGGAAATCGGTGCTNACACATGTGTTGACCGCTCGACAATGGGGAGCACCATCATTCGTAGGGGTGTGAAACTTGACAATCTTGTTCAAATAGCTCATAATGTAGAAGTTGGCCAGAATACTGTTATGTCGGCTCAGGTTGGTGTGGCTGGCAGCACGAAGGTGGGCGACTGGTGTGTGTTTGCTGGACAGGTTGGTATTGCTGGTCATCTCAAAGTGGGAGATAGAACAACGATGGGGGCTCAGGCAGGCTTGGCTGGCGGTAATTTGGCTAAGAAAGGCGGCGCCACATTGATGGGGTATCCCGCTATCGAACACAGAAAGTTTGCTAAGAACATGGCTGCCCTCAACTCTCTTCCTGAATTACTGAAGGAAGTGGCGGCTTTGAGAAAAGAAATAGAAGAAATTAAAAACAAGTAAATAAATGCAGAAACAACAAACCCTGAAAGGGGCATTTACTCTGAAAGGTAAAGGTCTGCACACTGGCCAGTTTATCACGGCAGTGTTCAATCCTGCAGAGGAAAACTACGGATATAAGATTCAACGGACAGATATAGAGGGGCAGCCAATCATTGATTGTAATGCTGACTTAGTTGGTGACACGCAGCGTGGCACCGTCCTTGTGAAAGGTGACATCAAGATAAGTACGATAGAGCACGCTATGGCTGCGCTATATGCAAGTGGCATTGACAATTGTCTTATTCAACTGGATGGTCCAGAAGTGCCTATTCTTGATGGTAGTGCCATCCCTTTTGTTGAGGAAATTCAGAAAGTGGGTTTGCAGGAGCAGAATGCAAAGAAAGAGTATTATGTGGTGAAGCAGAAGATGGAGATTAGGGGAGAAAACGGTGAACACCTTATACTTCTTCCTGATGACCATTTCTGTGTTAATGCACAAATCTCTTTTGACTCGAAAATTCTGGACAACCAGNTTGCAAACTTGGANNATATCACAGATTTTTCCACAGAGATTNCATCGGCTCGGACGTTNGTCTTTGTTCGTGAGATAGAGCCATTGTTGAACCTTGGTCTTATCAAGGGTNGTGACTTGGACAATGCCATAGTCATTTATGAACGTGAACTTCCACAGGAACGATACGACAAGTTGGCAGATACGTTGGGCATACCTCGTATGGACGCAACGAAGTTAGGCTACATCAACCATAAGCCTCTGGCATGGGACAATGAGACTGCACGCCACAAATTGCTTGATATCATAGGCGATTTGGCATTAGTGGGTAAGCCTATCAGAGGGCGTGTTATTGCCACCAAGCCTGGACATACAATAAATAATAAGTTCGCACGCGCAATAAAGAAGGATATTAAAAAGCATGAGGTACAATGTCCTGACTACAATCCGAATAACGAACCGCTGATGGATGTGAACAAAATTCGTCAATTGCTTCCACACCGTTATCCGATGCAGTTGGTAGATAAGGTTATNGNGGTGGACGAGACGGANATTGTCGCAGNGAAGAACGTGACCAGCAATGAACCTTTCTTCACGGGGCATTTTCCTCAGGAGCCTGTTATGCCTGGTGTGCTCATTGTTGAAGCAATGGCACAAGCTGGTGGCTTGTTGGTGTTGAGCAATGTGGAAGAACCTGAACGTTGGTCCACATATTTCATGAAGATTGATAATGTGAAGTTCCGTCGTAAGGTCGTTCCTGGCGATACCCTTATCTTCAAGGTGAAGATGCTGGGACCATTGCGTCGTGGCATNGCNACGATGTNTGGTNTNGTATTTGTTGGTGAAANGGTTGNNGCANAAGCNGANTTTANCGCACAAATTATTAAGAATAAATAAAATACGAAAAATATGTCGAAGATTAGTCCTTTAGCTTTTATTGATCCTTCTGCTCAGATTGNAGAGAATTGNNAGATNNNTCCATTCTGTNTTNTCGATAAGAATGTNGTTATTGGGNACAATAATGTTTTGATGAATAGTGTCACCCTATTGTCTGGCACACGCATGGGTAGTGGTAACACACTCTTTCCTGGTGCGGTGATTAGTGCGGTGCCGCAAGATTTGAAGTTCAAAGGCGAAGAGACCACGGTTGAGATTGGTGATAATAATAAGATTCGTGAGAATGTGACGATTCACCGCGGTACTGCCAGCAAGGGTAGAACTGTGGTGGGGAGCAACAATCTCATCATGGAAAATGCTCATATTGCCCACGATTGTGTTTTTGGCAGTGGTATTATTATGGGCAATTCCACCAAATTGGCTGGTGAGGTCATTGTGGATGACAATGCCATCATCTCAGGTGTTGTGTTGGTACACCAATTCTGTCGTATTGGTGGTTATGTGATGGTGCAAGGTGGTACACGTACCAGCAAGGATATTCCTCCTTTTGTAATGGCAGGTCGTGAACCTGTGGCTTATGCTGGTTTGAACATCATAGGTTTGCGTCGCCGTGGGTTCAGTCGTGATGTGATTGACAACATTACACATGCTTATCGTCTCATCTATCAGTGTAATTACACAGTCAATGAAGCAATAGAGGCTGTTCGCAAGGAGGTGCCGATGAGTAAGGAAATCGAATATATCATCGATTTCGTTTCTAATTCACAGAGAGGAATTATCAGGTAGTCTTTAGTTATGGTTTATAGATTCACCATGATTTCGGATGAGGTTGATGGCTTCATGCGTGAAATTCAGATTGATGCTGATGCAACGTTCATGGAGTTGCATCAGCTGATTCTTTCTGCTTGTGGGTACGAAGACAATCAGCTAAGTTCATTTACTATCTGTGAAAATGGATGGGAGAAAGGGCAGGAGATAACGTTACAAGAGATGGACACAGAAGCTGATGAGGATTCTTACATCATGGGCGAGACTATACTGAATGAGTTCCTTGAGGACGAAAAGCAGCATTTGCTTTACACTTTCGACCCATTGGCAGACCGTGTGTTTTTCATTGAATTGTCTGAGATAAAGACAGGTAAGAGCCTTAAGGATGGTAAGGTAACGCGTTCTATGGGCGAACCTCCTGTACAAACGCTTGATTTCGATGAAATGTTTGCAAGAAATCCAATCGTGGACACGGTTTCTGTGATGGATGATGATACGTTGTTTGGTGACGAAATAGATAGTGACGAGATAGAACTTGAGGGCTTTGACATCAGCGATGAATTCTAAGACGCTGGTTGTACTATTAGGACCGACTGGAGTTGGAAAGACTGCGTTGAGTCTGCAATTGGCAGAAAAGTTGGGCTGTCCGATTCTCAATGCCGATTCACGACAGATTTATCGTGATATTGCTATCGGTACAGCTGCCCCTACAGCCGAAGAGTTGGCTCGTGTAAAGCATTATTTTGTTCACTCTTTGGCATTGGATGCTTACTATAGTGCGGCTGAATATGAGAAAGACGTGTTGATGTTACTTCATGACCTTTTTCAAACGTATGATACTCTTGTCCTTTCAGGAGGAAGCATGATGTATATAGATGCGGTCACTAAAGGAATTGATGATATTCCGACCGTGGATGAAGATACACGGGAACTTCTCAAACAGCGTTATGCTCAAGAAGGGCTGATACCATTGCTTGAGGAACTGAAGCTTTTGGATCCACTGTATTATGATTTGGTCGATAAAAAGAATCATAAGAGAGTGATTCATGCTTTAGAAATCTGCTATATGACAGGACAAACCTACACGTCTTTTCGTACCCATACCCCCAAACAACGTCCTTTCCGTATTCTTCAGTTTGGACTCTGGCGTCAGCGTGAACAGCTTTTTGTTCGTATCAATTCTCGTGTGGATTTGATGATGCAGCAAGGGTTGATGGACGAGGCGAAACGTGTTTATCCTCTCCGCCATCTCAATGCACTTAACACGGTAGGGTATAAAGATTTGTTTAAGGTGATAGACGGAGAGTGGACATTGCCGATGGCTGTAGAGCGTATCAAGAAAAACACGAGGGTGTATGCCAAGAAGCAGATGACGTGGTATCAGCATGATGCCGATATTCATTGGTTGGATGCCGATAAATTGAGTGTTATGGAAATGCTAAAAGCGATTGAGCATGAAATCTTTATGGCATAAAGTATGCAGTTACTTGCGAATGGTTTGGCGGTGGTATGCCTGCCAATATAGAGGTCGTTGGTATCAGAGAATAGCCACCTCTATTGTCTCGTTGTTGATTCTTTTCTTCTTGTATTTGGGGGCTGTCGATGTCAATTTCTTGGGACTTTTTGGTGTTTCGCCAGCGATGAGCGTTATCCAGAATCCTATCACTAACGAAGCCTCCTACATCTATAGTGCCGATAGCGTGTTGGTGGGCAAGTTCTTCAATGAAAATCGGTCTCCTGTCAAGTTTGAAGAGATTTCTCCTTATGTCATTGATGCGCTCATCTCTACGGAAGATGAACGTTTCTATCAGCATCATGGCATTGACTATCAAGGTTTATTTTCGGCTTTTAAGGACGTCGTGAATGGTAATCCTCGTGGAGCCAGTACCATTACGCAGCAGTTGGTCAAGAACCTGTTCAAGATACGTTCTCAATATTCTACAGGGCTGTTGGGTAAGGTGCCAGGGTTGGGCATCTTGGTCATGAAGTCAAAAGAATGGATTACAGCTATCAAGATTGAGAATATGTATAGTAAGCAGGACATTCTCACGCTTTACCTCAATACCGTGGATTTTGGCAGTAATGCTTTTGGCATCAAGACTGCTGCAAAGACATACTTCAAGACTACTCCGCAGAATCTGACGGCTGAGCAAGCAGCGGTGCTGGTGGGACTACTGAAAGCTACAACAACTTATAATCCTAAGGTGAATCCCAAGAATAGCCTAACACGCCGTAACGTGGTGCTTAACAATATGTACGCCCACCAGAAGCTGACGCGTGGTGAACTTGATTCCCTTGTTCTNCTCCCCATTGACTTGAACTATAGTGTAGAAAAGTCCTACGACGNTTCNNCTCNATACTTTCGTGAAGCCATTAAGNACTACCTCGAANATTGGTGTCAAGACAACAAGGTGGACCTCTATTCTGATGGATTGAAAATCTACACAACCATTGATACTCGTCTGCAATGCTATGCAGAACAAGCTGTACAGAAGCAGATGCGCATCATTCAGCAACGTTTCAACCAGCATTGGGGAAGCCAATCTCCGTGGCGCAATGAGCATGGGCAAGAAATCTCCAACTTTATCGAAGACATCGCCAAGCGGAGCGAACATTATAAGCAGCTTGTAGCTCGCTTTGGAGACAACATGGATTCCATCACCTACTACTTGAACCAGCCACATCGTGTTAAGGTGTTTGATTACAACAGCCCCAATCGTTGGGTAGAGCAGGAGATGAGTACGATGGACTCAATCCGCTATATGGTTCGGTTTATGCACTGCGGTTTTGTTGCAATGGAACCACAAACGAGCTATGTACGTGCATGGGTAGGTGATGTTGATTTTAATAGTTGGAAGTATGATNAGGNCACTGNCATGCGNCNANCTGGTTCTACATTCANGCNCNTTGTCTATGCATCAGCCTTTGAGCATGATGATGACATCACTCCCACCACACGTTATCATGACCAACTGATCTCTATGCAGGTGCCTGACCCTCACGACCCTCAGCGTCTTGTCACATGGACACCGCATAATGCGAATGGCTACTGCACAGGAGCTAACTTGCCACTTAAATCTGCCTTTGCCCAGTCGGTCAATACGATTGCCGTCAAGTTAGGGCAAGACACAGGTATAGAAAATGTGGTTGATATGGCGCATCGCATGGGCATTCGGAGTCCTTTAGACCCCACTCCTGCTTTGGCTCTTGGTTCATCGGATGTCACCCTGCTTGAATTGGTCAATGCCTATTGTACTGCAATGAATGACGGTTTGCAGCGTAAGCCCATCTTGGTCACGAAGGTAGTTGACCGTCATGGTGATGTCATCTATGATTGTGAGAAAGACGAGCCAGAGGCTCAAGCCGTTATTCGCTATAAAACAGCTTTTTATCTTCAACGCTTGCTGTATGCAGGCATGCATGAACCTGGTGGCACGACGCAGGCACTTTGGGAGTACATCCACTGCTATGACACAGAATTGGGAGGTAAGACTGGCACCTCCAGCAACCACTCCGATGCTTGGTTTGTTGGGTGTGCGCCTCGGTTAGTGGGTGGTGCGTGGGTTGGCGGTGAATACCGTTGTATCCATTTCCGCACAGGCGCACTCGGACAGGGCAGCCGTACCGCCCTTCCGATTTTTGGTTATTTCATGGATAAAGTGTTGGCTGATAAACGCTTTCCTCAATATCACGGGAAATATTCGGTAGCGAAAGAGGATATTCCCCGTGACACCTACATCGNAGCAGCCGTCTATGTGCCACNCCCATCTNCGATTGATTCCATATCGTCCATGACGCCAACGCTTGACGAATAAGCATTTCATGTCCATTTTTTACAGAGGCACCCATTGTGGTGCCTTTTTTCATGAATAGCGTTTCTTCTGGATTATAGATAAGGTCGTAGAGTAGGTGGTTCTCGTTCATCGCATTGTAGGGGAGGGTAGGGCATTCATTTACATGTGGGAACATGCCCACAGGAGAGCAATTAACGATAACCTCATATTCCTTCAAGAGGGCTGCGTCAATGTCCTCNTACGTAATTATTCCNTTGCGAGCGGTGCGANTCACAAACAGCGTTTCNATCCNAAGCTTCTCCGTCAATCCATAGTGAATCGCCTTTGACGCACCACCTGTGCCGAGGATGAGCGCCTTCTTATGATGAGGCTTGAGGAGTGGTTTGATGCTGTCAACAAAGCCGATGACATCGCTGTTATAGCCTGTCAGACGACATTGTGTACTTGATTGTTGACATTTGACCACGTTCACTGCGCCAATCGCTTTGGCCTCAGGGCTGATGTCGTCAAGATACTGCATCACCTGTTGCTTGTAGGGGATGGTGACGTTTAGCCCTCGCAGTTCAGGATGGGTTTCAATCACTTTGGGGAACTCCTCGATGGAAGGAATCTCAAAGTTCAGATACTGGGCATCGATGTTCTCTTTTTCAAACTTCTCGGTGAAAAACTTCCGAGAGAAAGAGTGTCCGAGCGGATAGCCGATGAGTCCGTAGGTATTCATTTTGTTGCAGTGTAGAGTATGCACATGCCGAAGACAAGGCGTTTGAAGTTTACGTTGTGGAATCCTGCTTGTTGGATAATACGCTGCATGCGCTCAGCCTGTGGCACGGCATCCATCGTTTCGGGCAGGTAGGAATAAGCGGTTTTGTCTTTTGAGATAAGTTTACCCAATGTCGGCATAACCGCCTTTTTGTATAGATAGAAAAACTGCTTCATCGGGAACGAGACAGGGGTGCAGAGATCGACCACTGCGAGGTGTCCATCTGTCGATAGCACGCGGTGCATCTCTTTCAGGCAGTCGTCGAGGTTCTGAAAATTGCGCAGGGCAAAAGCGGAAATGATGGCATCGAACGAATTGTCAGCAAAAGACATTTGGGCGCAATCTTCGTTCTGAAAGGTGATTCGGTTGGAGAGTCCCAGCTTGTTCACCTTCTGCCGCCCAATCCACATCATCCCTTCGCTGATGTCGCACCCCACCACCTGCTGTGGATGCAGTTTTTGACAAGCGAGGATAGCGAAGTCGCCAGTGCCCGTGGCAATGTCGAGCACGCTATCTGTGCTGGTTCGATACTTGAGCAGGNAGTTGATGGCAGCTTTACGCCAAAGNCGGTCCACACCNAAACTCAGCGTATGATTCAGTGTGTCGTAAGAGGGGGCNATGTTGTCGAACATCAGCNCCACTTGTTNACGCTTGGAACNTTTTTCGCCGTAANGCTTTATCTGCTCTTGCTTATACATTGTATAGATTGAAGGATTGAAGCGGTCAGCCGACCATGCTTCAATCCTTCAATTTTTCTTAATTCTTACTCAAATAATCTGATACATTCTTCTCAATGCGGGCAGCGATGTCCTCATTGCTTGTTTCCTTCACGAACTTCTCGCCGATGATGTGCTCGTACAGCTCGATGTAGCGGTCACTCACCGACTCGGCATATTCGTCCGTGATTTCGGGCATTACCTGTCCTGGCTGGTTCATGAAGTTGTGGTCGATAAGCCACTGACGCACAAACTCCTTTGAGAGTTGCTTCTGAGGTTCGCCTTTCAGGAATTTCTCCTCGTAACCGTCTGCGTAGAAGTAGCGGCTGGAGTCAGGGGTGTGTACTTCGTCGATGAGATACACCTTGCCGTCACGCTTGCCGAACTCATACTTTGTGTCTACGAGAATCAGTCCTTTCTCTGCTGCCATCTTTGTGCCGAGTTCAAAGAGGGCGTAGGTGTATTTCTCCATCACCTCATAGTCTTCCTTGCTCACGAGACCCTGAGCGATGATTTCCTCCTTTGAAATGTTCTCGTCGTGCCCCTCGTCAGCCTTCGTGGTGGGTGTAATGATAGGCTTTGGGAACTTTTGGTTCTCCTTCATGCCTTCGGGAAGGGTGATGCCACACAGTGTGCGGTTGCCTGCCTTGTACTCGCGCCATGCAGAGCCTGTCAGATACCCGCGGATAATCATTTCCACACGGAAGCCCTCACACTTCAGACCTACCGTGACCATTGGGTCAGGCGTTGCCAGTTTCCAGTTGGGCACGATGTCAGNCGAAGCGNCAAGGAACTTGGCTGCAATCTGGTTGAGCACCTGCCCCTTGAAGGGGATGCCCTTGGGCANCACCACGTCGAAAGCCGAGATGCGGTCGGTAGCGACCATCACCATCAGGTCGTCGTTGATGTNGTACACGTCACGAACCTTGCCGTGATACACTTCCTTCTGTCCGGGGAAGTTAAAGTCTGTTCTTNTTAAAGCGTTCATCGTTGTATTTTGTTATGTTGCGGTTTATGAGTTANTATTGGTCGGTTTCTCATCCTTGCTNNCNTNGTTGAACAAAGGGTACTTTGTATGGCTTTCATACTTGTGGTATGCGTTCNCGATTCTCGTCACCAGCTTGTGACGCNCAATGTCTCGCTCATCCATTTCCACAAACGCAATTCCCCTTACGTCTTTCAGCACTTCCCGAGCCTCCTTCAGCCCGCTCTTCATGTTGCGTGGCAGGTCAATCTGTGTCAGGTCGCCTGTGATAATCATCTTAGTGTTCTGTCCCATTCGGGTCAGGAACATCTTGATTTGTTGGGTTGTCGTGTTCTGTGCCTCGTCGAGGATGACCACAGCGTCGTTCAGCGTTCGTCCGCGCATGAATGCCAGCGGTGCAATCTGAATCACGTTCTGCTCCATATATTCCGCCAGCTTCTGTGCCGGAATCATGTCCTGCAAAGCATCGTAGAGTGGTTGCAGATAAGGGTCAATCTTCTCTCGCATATCGCCTGGCAGGAATCCCAGCTTCTCGCCAGCCTCCACCGCAGGGCGAGACAGGATAATCTTCCTGATTTCCTTGTTCTTCAACGCCCTCACCGCCAGTGCGATCGACACATACGTCTTGCCCGAACCTGCAGGACCGATGGCAAACAGCATATCGTTTCCGTAGTAGGCATCCACCAGCGTCTTCTGATTCTCCGAGCGGGGCGCAATCGCCTTGCCCGTCACGCTGTAACAGATGGCGCTTCCGTCAGCAGCATGCCCGTTTGGTTGTTCCCCCTTCACAATCTGCAAAATTGTTTCCTCGTTCAGCGAATTGTATTTGGCGCAATGCTCCTGCATCTTCAGTATGTTCTCCTCAAAAGCGCACATCTCTTCCTCGTCGCCCATCACCTTAATGACGTTGCCGCGAGCCACAATCCTCAGCTTCGGGTATAGTGCCTTAATCATCTGCAGATGGACGTTCTGCACCCCATAGAACGTTACGAGGTCGATGTCCTCCAGAACAATCATTTTTTCAATCATGCCACAAAGGTACGAGAAAAATCTGACATCCGTGTCGGCAGCTGGCAGAAAATGCGGTTTGATGAGGAGAATATACCTTGAAAGACATTTGTGGAGCAGTCGCAAACGCTCTTGGCATTCCCCCGTTTCCGCTTCCTCGTTGGTGGCAGTGTCGGAGTCGTTCATAAGTTTGGGATAATTATTCATAAGTTTGGAATAATTGTTCGTAAGTTGTGAATAATTGTTCATAACTTATGAATAACTGCAATCGGAAGAAACGGAACATGGACTTCCTTCGGATTTCATGGCTTGTGGAATCGGCTGTGTCGGGAGGGAAAGGATGTCGATTTGTTAATTCTCTATAATGTAAGCCCGTGTAAGATGCTGATATGTACCAATGGTAACTAAAAGAAAGTAAATGACATTCGTGCCACTTTATTGTTGTTTCGGAGGAAAATGCTAATTTTGCAACGGTTACAATCAAAAAGTGACCATGATGTTTAACACTTTAATTCTGAAGAACAATGAAAAGAATGGATTTGAACTTCGTGCATAGCGCACAGGGAATGTTGAATCAAAGTGAGAAACCTGCCGCTTGCGGTGCTGCTTGTGGTGCTGGCGACAAGCCTACAGAGGAGAAACCTGCCGCTTGTGGAAGTGCCTGTGGTGCAGGAGAGAAGTAATGGATTACTTTGCCTTCCAATGGCATATTACTGACGAGTGCGACCAACGTTGCAAACACTGCTACATCTTTTCCGAAGGTCATCCCACACTTGTGGAGATGTCGTGGGAGAGGATGGTAGCAGTGCTTGCGAACATTGAGCGTATGTGCGAGCGGATGCGTCGCCTACCTTATTTATATATAACGGGAGGAGACCCCATTCTGCACTCGCGCTTTTGGGATTTGCTGGAACTGGTGCATTCACGAGGCATCCCTTTCACCCTCATGGGCAACCCGTTTCACTTGACCGATGACACCTGTCGGCGTATGTGGCAACTGGGATGCCGTAAATATCAGTTGAGTCTCGACGGTCTTCGCGAGACGCACGACCGCTTCCGAAAACCAGGCTCTTTCGACCGCACGCTGGAGGCTATTAGCACGATTCGGAAAGCGGGCATACATTGCGCCATCATGTCCACCATCTCTGCCGCCAATATCGACGAAATTCCCCAGCTGATTGATGTAATCGTGGGACATCAAGCTGACATTTTCGCCTTTGGACGCTATTGTCCCACAAGCGCGGACAAAGCACACCGCGACACATGGCACATCGAACCAGCGCGTTATCGCGACTTTCTTTCCCAATGTTGGGCGAAGTTTGAGCAGTACAAAGACAGCAATACGACGTTCAATCTGAAAGACCACCTTTGGACGCTTTTTCTGTATGAGAAAGGGCTGTTCAAGATTCCAGAAGGACTTGACGAGGACACCATCTATGACGGTTGCAACTGCGGCAACTGCCACTTTACCATTTCTGCCGAAGGTCGCTTGATGGCTTGCCGACGCTTCGACAGCTATGTGGGTGTGGTGGAGGAAGAACTTTGCGATGTGTTCCACGGCAAGAAGATGGAACTATATCGCCAGCACGAACGGTTCGAGAAATGTCGCCAATGCGAACTCCTCCGCTTCTGCCGAGGCTGTCCAGCGGTGGCATACGGATACACCAAGAACTTTTATGCGGCTGACCCGCAGTGTTGGAAGGAAATATGAAGGCTATTGTCATTAACGGTTGTTGCAAGGCTGAGGACTTGCAGGTGAGCGAGGTTCCCGTGCCCGAAGTGAGGAAGGGATGGGTGTTGGTGAAAGTGCATGCTGCAGGACTGAACCACTCGGAGGCGTTGCTGCGTATGTTCGAGGCTGACAACGACTACATCAACACGCCTGTGGTGCCAGGCATCGAATGTGTGGGCGAAGTGGCTGACCCCTCCGATTCGGCTTTGCAGAAAGGAGACCGAGTGGTAGCACTGATGGGCGGCATGGGCAGGTCCTTCAACGGCAGCTATGCTGAGTATGCCTTGCTTCCTGCCACACACGTTTTTAGAGTGGAGACTGACCTCGACTGGCTCTCCCTTGCCGCTGTGCCTGAGACTTACTTCACGGCTTACGGCTCGTTGGTGGAGGGTCTGATGCTGAACGAACATGACATCCTGTTGATTCGTGGAGCAACCAGCACCGTCGGGCAGGCTGCCATTCAGTTGGCAAAGGCTCTTGGTGCCACCGTCATTGCAGCCGCCCGTCGGGAATCGTCTTTTGAACGTCTGCGTGAGCTTGGTGCCGACCACTGCGTCATGGATGATGAATGCCTGAGCCAACAGCCCATGCAGGTTCGTCCTAACAAGCTACTCGAACTTGTAGGTCCCAAGACTTTGCACGACTCGCTGCTGGCCGTTAGCCGTCCTGGCTATGTCTGCAACACGGGTATTCTTGGCAACGTCTTCACCGTAGCACATTTCGACCCCATTAAGTACATCCCCAACGGGGTGTTCCTTACGGGATTTTTCTCCAATTTCCCATCAAAGCAAGCCATTGCCAATGTGTTTGCGCTTATCAACAAGGCACACATCCGTCCGCTCTACACTCGTGTATTTACACTTGACCGAATCGCAGAAGCCCACACCCTCTTGGAAAACGGCGGTGCGGGAGGCAAACTCATTCTAAAACTCAGCTAAACCGCTATGGAACTAAAAGGAAAAATCAGAGACCTGCACTTTCCCGACTGCCCCATCCGCAACGTCATTGCTCGCATTGGCGACCGCTGGAGCATCTTGATATTACTAACCTTGGAGCCTGCACGTCAGCCGATGCGCTTCAAGGAAATCCAACAGGCAATCCCTGACATTTCACAGAAAATGCTTACTCGCACTTTGCGCGACCTCGAAGCCGACGGATTTGTATGTCGCCATGCGTATGCCGAGGTGCCTCCACGGGTGGAATATGAGCTGACGGAACGGGCAAGGTCATTGACCCCATTACTTGACAATCTGGTACAATGGGTTGCGACCAACCTCTCAGGCATCCTTCATGACAGAGAGAAGTTTTATAAGCAAGCATAAGAAAAGCACCTTTTCGTTTCGGAAAAGGTGCTTTTTCAATGCTATGAGCGACTTATTTGATGGCGTGGTTCATCAGCCGATACTGCGCCAGCTCTTCATACTTAGTGCCCTTGCGACCATAGTTGGCGTAAGGGTAAATGCTGATGCCACCACGGGGAGTGAAGATGCCTGTGACCTCGATATACTTCGGATTCATTAGTTGAATGAGGTCCTTCATGATGATGTTCACGCAGTCTTCGTGGAAGTCGCCATGGTTGCGGAAGGAGAAGAGGTAGAGTTTCAGCGATTTGCTCTCCACCATCTTGCGGTCAGGCAGGTAGCTGATGCGTATCTTTGCGAAGTCGGGTTGACCAGTGATGGGGCACAGCGAGGTGAACTCTGGGCAGTTGAACTGTACCCAATAGTCGTTTTCGGGGTGTTTGTTGTCGAAAGCCTCCAACACTTCGGGAGCATAGTCTTGGCGGTATTCTGTCTTCTTGCCAAGAGCCGTAAGCCCTTCGTCGTTTCGGTTATTGTTCATTTTATATATCTTTGATTTTGAATGCGCTGTAGCTGATGCCGTCGTCGTAGATGTCTGTGCCTTCGATGCGCTTCACGTATTTCACGATGCGGATGGTCAGGGGCAGCACCACAATCTCATAGAGTGTCTTGGCGATGACCTGTGTGACCATCAGTCCCAGCATGATGTCGAATGTCAGTGCCGGCTCTCCTGTGAAGAGGAGCGGGAACAGGTAGAATGCCAGCGGAAAGAAGATGAGCGAGTCGGCGCTTTCACCTGCCAGCGTGGAGAGAATGGCGCGCATGGAGAAGTGGTAGTCGAAATGCCCCTTGTTGCGGTCTGCCATCTTCATTTTGCTCATCACCATGGCG
>WFMB01000062.1 GCA_009177185.1 Bacteroidales bacterium | reverse complement strand
AATCAATATACACATAAAGAACGTTGGACATGCACCAATAAAAATTGTAAGAAAATGATCGTAAAAACAGATTCTGAATTGATGCAAGAACTAACAGATTTGATGAACTACATAATTGAGACTTCCGAACAGATAAAAGTTCCTCAAGAAGCAGATNTCGTTGACGGCAAACNGATAGNCNACCACATCNATGACGGCATAGATAAATCGGTCGGTACAGAAAGGAGTGTCAACGGCACGCCTCATTCTATCTACCACCTGTGCATGGCGTTGCAGAAAAACAGNAGAAACGTATATCATGAAGGGAATTTCCTTTCCTTGCGCNTGCGACGCTTNCGTCATCTTCGCATGACCAAAAAAATCNGGGTCTGTATCGAACACGTCTAAAGCATGGTCGGAGAAATAGAACACAACCGCATCTTTGTCCTTGTACAAGTCTATAATGGAACTGACTACATAATCGTTATAAAGCGTGGCATTGTCGTAGGCAGCCAGCACCTCCCTCTGATGCTCGGGAAACGTCAAGTAGTCCTTTGCCTTAAAACGCTCAAACGCTTTCGGATAGCGCGACTGAAAAGCCTCATGCTGTCCCATCAGATGATAAAAGACACATTTGTTTCCATTGTGAACCGCATCCTTCCCGACCAAACTACCATCATACATCCATTTTTCCTGCAAGAACAAAGATTCTTCGCACAATCGGGCATGCCCACTGGGCAGATTGTCAAACATCCCCTTTTCCGCCTGATTAGAAAGCCATGCTGTATGATAGCCACCGACACGCATCACCTCCATGAGCGTCGTGTGCTCATACCACGGGACATTGCTTTCACGCCCGATTTGATTCGTGTTCAACAAATATTTGAAAGCCGCCGTGGTATTCGTACACGGACTGGCTACATCCCGAAAGACAAGCAGACATCCTTCTTCCCGTTTCTGTCCCAACAACGGATTTGTACACCTTCCATAACCATATAATGAACTATGATTACGTGAGAAAGACTCGCCCAATATCACCACCACGCACTCTGGATGGATGCTGTCACACTCCTCCAACAGAGGATTTGTAAGATGATTCCTCAAATCAATGACTTCCTCGAACTTGAAATTCCATCGTCCCTCATTTCCAAACTCCGCCTCAAGCATCGAAGCATTGTGCCACACTCCACCTATACATAACAAAAGCACCACAACACACATCCTCCATGCCTTATCCATACCCCAATTGCACTTTCGTGAGAGCCACCATCCCAGCACAGCACTTGCAATCATCAACAATACAAACACACTAACGTCTCCCCATGAAACAAATGTCTCAAAATACTCCGCGGCTTCATTTAAGTTCGTGCCCGCGACAATCTGGATGAAATCATTGGACAACCTACACCCATACGTGCAGACACAATACCAATCACACAGGGCATAGAACATCAAGAAAACCGCCACGAGAGGCTTTAACACCACAGCCACTTTCCCGTTCAGACTGAGAACAACATCAACAGCATAGGCCATGATGTAAGACATCATCAAGAGATACCCCACATAAACCATGTTCCCCAGACTTCCCTGCACCAAACAATTTGGCAAGGAAATTATCACCCACAGCAACAAAAAATAGCCAAGGTCAGACTTAAACGGATAGCATAATTTTTCCTTGACAAAGTNCCAAATAGCCTTCATGCCAGCACNTGCTGACATAAGGGCACGGTCATCCCTCTTTAGATTCTTCTGCATAGNTGGTCGGACGCTTTTGAAATCTAATGTAACACGTTCATTCAGATGTAGACANAAAGAAGGCGTACCGCTTTCCGTTTTTTCATTCCTGTGTTCAGGTAGCGTCCGACCAAAGAGTTAACCTTTTCTACGAAATGAAAGGAAAGGGTACGCCTAAAGATAGGCGTATCCCGTTCCTCCGGTTCGTAGAAATGTCTGGTCGGACTATTTTGAACACAGAACCTTCAGAATTGAATACGTTGATTCAACATGCCCACGATGTCTATCTGCAAGACCGACAGCACAAGGAGTGCCGAACGGATTGCGAGGGCAAATGTACAAAATAAATGTGAGAAGCGAGAAGGATTGGATGTGCTTTTTTTGAGAAGGCAGAAAAAACCATCTCCAAGAGGGATGTTTGTACGTATGAAAGAGCTGAAAGCATAAACGTGTGGGGAGAAGGTGGATGGTTTGTCCTTCCGCTTCATTCACCTCCGCAAGACAGGATTGCAATGTAGCANGNANATGGCANGAATTAGACCTAAAAAGGGGTCTGACTCAGACNCNANATAGGGAGTGACTCAGACCCCAAACAGGGTGNGACTCAGACCCCAAATAGGGAGTGAGTCACACCGATTAAGAGGTTTACAGGAAGACGCTGATGGCGAGCAGGAGACCGAAGAGGAAAATGTTACGGGCGGTGGCACCGAGAACGGCGTTGAGCGCCTTGCCGTCGAGCGTCTTCAGCTGGTGGAAAGTCTTGAAATGGAGAATGAGGTAGATGAGCATCAGCGGCCAACGGATGCTGGAATATGGGAAGAGGAAAAGTGCCGTGAAGGCAAGAATTGCGGCAAAGACACCGAACCACAGATAGAGGTCGATGCAGATTTCTTCGCCTTCCTTCTGTCCCTTCGTGTCGCCCAATCGACGCTTTTGGCTTTCGATGATGCGCACCATCAGGGTTCGTTTGCCGCTCAACTGGTCTTGGTGGCGGTCGCGATAGTTGTTGACAATAAGCAGGTTATCGGTCGCCAATCCCATCGCCACACCTGCAATGACGAGGGGGATGTTCCAGTCTCCGCCTGTCAGCACATAGTGGGTGAAAACGACGGGTACGAGACCGAAGAAGATGAGCACGAGCACATCGCCCCAGCCCTGATAGGAGAGGCGTGTGGTGTAGAGAAAGCTGGACACAAGGCAAAGAGCACCCACGAGAAGGAGTTCCCACTGCGTATGCCATGCAAAGATGCAGAGACCGACCAGTGTGGAGAGCGCAGTGACAATGCCGATGCCTACCTTCATCGCCCTGGGAGTAATCCATCCCTGCGCACAGGCGCGTTCAGGTCCGAGGCGGTCGGCACGGTCAGCACCCTTCTTGAAGTCAAAGTAGTCGTTGATGAGGTTGGCATCTATCTGCATGAACACTGCAAAGAGCAGACAGAGCACGAAGGGACAGATGAGGGGCAGCAGATGAGCGATGGCACCGAGGGCTGGACACTGGACAAACGCGAAGGCGGCACCTACAAGCACTGGAGCAACTGCCCCCGTGAGGGTCTTGGGACGTGCCGCCAACATCCACGCCCACAGGGAATTGGTGGCAGGAGCTTCACTCGTTTTCATCCTTCCAATACTGAATGGTAATCGTGTTGTTAGTGAAGAACAATGCACCGAAACCTTTGCGCTCGTTGTTCTTGTAGCGTCCGTAGTAGTAGTTACCATTATTATAATAGTAAATGCCGAGACCTTCGCGGCGACCATTCACCGTCTCGCCCACATATTTGTCGCCATTCTGGTAGGTGAGCGACTCGAAACGATAAGTCTTTTCGTAGTCGGCTGGCAGGGAATATTTGTCGCCGTCCTTCATGATGTAGAGCGGATTGCCCGTGGTGAGGTCGTAGCAGATGTAGTGGTCGTCGCTACCCACCTTGGCTGTCATCGTGCCCATCTTGATGCCAAAGAGGAAGTTGCCAAGGCGGTACTGGCCATAGACGATGCCGTCGGTGTCGGTATAGTAGGCACCAAAGCCGTACACATTGCGCTCGCGGGTAATCTGACCGAAGTATTGACCATAGGCGGTCTTGGCGACACCGCTGGCGAAGTCTTTGACATAATCGACAAACGCAGCATCGTATTGCGACGGAATGTTGGGGTATTTGTCTAACCGCGAGAACTGCGCCTGGGCAGAGAGAGCAACCAACGAAATCAGGAGAAAAAGTGACAGAAATTTCTTTTCCATAGGGGACACATACATATAAATATAAGTCATTTGCTAAAAAACGTTGCAAAATTACATATAATAAACAAAATCCACATCATCGGAATAAACCTTTTCGTACCTTTGTGGTCGAATTAGCCGTATTAAGAAACGAAAATAATCATTTTTCATTCAAGGATATGAGAACAACAATACTGGCTGCGCTATGTATGATAGGCAGTTTGAGTGCTGTGGCACAATCTAAATTCAACGTGTCGGGAACGATTCTGGAGCAGGAGACCAACGAGGCAGTGATGTCTGCCACGGTGCGCATTCTCTCTTTGCCCGACAGCTCGATGGTAGGCGGTTCGGCTACCGATGTCAATGGCGCATTCAACATCAAAAACATCAAGAAGGGCAAATATGCCGTCAAAGTCACTTACATCGGTTATCAGGAACGCGTGATGCCTCTCGACTTGACGAACAAGGAGGAGGGCAAGAATGTCAACATCGGCTACATCCGCATCACCCCCGACTCGAAGCTGCTGAAGGAGGCACAGGTGGTGGCGAATGCTGCGCAGGTGCAGGTGAGCGGCGACTCGCTGGTGTATAACGCATCGGCATTCCGTGTGGCGGAAGGCTCTGCGCTGGAGGACCTCGTGAAGAAGCTGCCTGGTGCCAAGGTGGATGACAATGGCAACATCACCATCAACGGAAAGACGGTGAGTAAGATTCTTGTGGATGGCAAGGAGTTTTTCCTTAACGACACAAAGATAGCGATGAAGAACATCCCTACCAACATGATTGAAAAGCTGAAGACCTATGACCGCAAAAGCGATTTCAGCCGTGTGACTGGCATAGACGATGGCGAGGAGGAGACCGTGCTCGACCTGTCTGTGAAGAAAGGCATGAACAACGGATGGTTTGGCAACTTCGACGCCGGCATCGGCACGGAACACCGTTATGCTGAGAGCCTGATGCTGAACCGCTTTATCGACAGCAACCAGTTCACCCTCATCGGCGATGCAAACAACACGGGCGACCGTGGGTTCGGAGGCGGCGGCGGTCGTGGCTGGGGACGCGGTGGCAATGGTCTGCGCAGTTCAAAGAATGCGGGCTTCAACTTTGCCACTTCCACGGAAAAGCTGGAGGCTGGCGGTAACATACGTTTCCGCTACGATGGCAGCGATGTGTGGAACCAGTCGAGCGTGCAGAGCTTCGTCACCTCAAGGGGCGCATTCAGCAACAGCGAGAGCAGCAGCAAAAGCAGTGGCAACAACTGGAATGCGGATTTCCGTTTGGAGTGGAAGCCTGACACCATGACGAACATCATCTTCCGCCCTTCCGGCAGTTTCTCACGCAGCAAGGGCTACAACAACAGCGAGTCGGCCAGCTTCAACGACAATCCATACGAGGTGACGGACGACCCACTCGACGATGCCATCCACAACACGGATAAGGTGGAAGGCTTGTTGGATTTGATTATCAATACGAACAGAAATCGCTCACAGAGTTTCTCTGAGAACCGTCGTGTGGCAGGCGAACTGCAAGCCAATCGCCGACTGAACAATGAGGGACGCAACATCACCTTCCGTACTACTGGAAACCTGTCAGGGTCGGAAAGCAAACAACTCTCGGCAGCAAAGATTGACTACAAAACACAACCTTCCAACACCAACAACCGCTACTATACCACCCCAGGGCGCAGTGATGCTTTCAGTGCGCAACTCACTTACTCTGAACCTATTGCAAAGAAGACCTACTTGCAATTCTCCTACAAATACGACTACAGCTACAACAAGTCTGACCGCGAGGCTTTCGTGATGGACGCAACCACTTATACAGACTTGGCTGAGGCACTCAACAGGTACCGCTACAACATTGACGGAGCCATCGACTACCTCATCGCCAACGGTCACAAACTCTTAGGTGCTGACAAAAGCGATGAGGCTGACAAACTGAGCCAATACTCTGTCTATAAGAACTTCAACCACACGATTAGCCTTAGTTTCCGCAAGGTGACGGACGACTACAACTTCAGTGCGGGCATCGACCTCCTGCCACAACACAGCACACTCGACTATAAGTATATGGGCAATGAATACCCCACCATCACACGCAACGTGTTCAACTACGCGCCTAATGTTGATTTCCGCTACAACTTCGATAAGCAGACCAACCTGCGTGTGTCATACCGCGGTCGCACTTCGCAACCCAGCATGACGAACCTGCTGGACATCAGGGATGACTCGAACCCACTCAACATCACAATGGGTAACCCTGGGCTGAAACCTTCGTTCAATCACAACATCCGCTTCAACTTCAACACGTTCAAGATGGAGCACCAGCGTGGCATCTTCTCATGGGCTGGAGCAACAATGACGCAGAACAGCATCAGCAACCGCACTTCCTACAACACTGAAACAGGTGTAAGAACGACCAAACCCGAGAACATCAATGGCAACTGGAACGCCTATGGCGGTGGAGGTTTCAACATGTCGCTCGACAAGAACAACTACTTCACGATGAACAACTTCACGTCGTTTAACTATGACCACAGCGTCAGCTATCTTGACCCTCAGCAGTATGAAGAGGACAAGTCGAACACTAACACCATCGGCGTGAANGAAAATCTGGGCTTTGAGTTCCGTANGGACTGGTTCGAGANGGGCATCAACGGNAGCGNGAACTNNAATAGTTCCAAGAACTCTGTCATCACAACGGGANATCTNGAAACATGGTCGTTCAGCTACGGAACTGAGTTCAACTTCACCTTCAACAATGGTTTCTCCCTCTCTACTGACATCAGCGAGAGCAGCCGTCGTGGCTATGCTTCGGCAAGCATGAACACCAACGAACTACTGTGGAACGCACAGGCGAGCATGTCTTTCCTGAAGGGCAATGCGCTGACCGTCACATTGCAGTGGAACGACATCCTGAAGAACCACAGCAACATCAGCCGCGCTATCGATGCCTACCAGAGCAGCGACTCACGCTACAACGCCATCTACTCCTACGGCATGGTGCATGTCATCTACAAGCTGAACATCTTCGGTGGCAAGAACGCCAACGGTACAGAGCATGCCCGTGGCATGTGGGGCGGTCCTGGTCATCCAGGCGGTGGTCGTCCTGGCGGAAGAAGATAAACGGCACAGTCCAAGGATACAGCCGACATAAAGAATATACAAACAGACCCGACCAGCATTCACTGGTCGGGTCTGTTTGTATTCCTGCCTGTCAATAGTCCTTGCTTATTGGAAGAAGGAGAAGTTCACGCTGCCATAGTTACGATGCTCCACAAAACGGGGATGGGCAGAGAAATCATCGCCCTTGCCATGCTCCAGCACGAGCAAACCATCTTCTGCCAACAACGGCAACACCACATCGGGGATATCCTGCAAATTCTCCAGCGCGTATGGCGGGTCGGCAAAGATGATGTCGTAACGATCTTGACACGCACGCACATATTTAAAGACGTCTCCTTTCAGCGGCAGCCACTCCTGTGGCCGCAGTTCCTTCTGCACACGCACAAGGAACTGCCAATGCTTGAAGTCCTTCTCCACCGATACCACCTTGCTGCATCCCCTCGATGCCAGCTCAAGCCCGATGGAACCCGTGCCTGCAAAGAGGTCGAGTGCCGTAGGAGCTGCGTCAAAATCAACATAAACGTTCTCCAAGATGTTGAAGAGTCCCTCCTTGGCAAAGTCGGTAGTGGGACGTGCCTTGAAGCCCACAGGCGTTGGCAGATGCCGCCCCTTATATTTTCCTCTGATGATTCGCATGTGTAAAAAGTTTCAGTCGATAAAGAGAATTGCCCTGCGCACGAACGGGCTAAAAACCACAGATGAGCAAGGTCTGCAAGTCGTAGGGGATGAAGCGGTTGCCCATCGTCAAGCGGTCTTTGAAGTCCTCGCTGCGGTCGATGACGGTCACATGCTGCAAGAAGTACTTAATCTTCTCCGACAGCTCTGTAACGCGCTCCTCCATGTCGCCCACGACGAAGAGCGAGTCATCCACCTGATCCATGCCCAGTTCCTTCCACACGTTGAGGATATAGTACTGCAAGTTTGCGGCACTCACTGCATCAAACGTGTTGACGAATAGCATCCGCCCTTGGTCAAAGACATACAGCGTCATCTCCTTCTCGTNCAGATAAGCATACATCTTCTTGNCCGAGCCGAACNGNCTCTTCTCGCCAAANAACTCTATCAACNNGCTGGCAGAAGCATAAAANCGGGCACGNGGAAAGTCATCCAGCAGCAACTGATGGATGTTCCTGTCCATGCCAAAGACGATGGCGATGCCCGACCGCCTCAACACGTTGTAGCTCACATGCTGAGGTCCATCCTTCGGGAAGACGAGACGATACACGTCCTGCACCTCCTCCTTCTGAAAGGCAGCCACAGGCATCGTCGTGAAATGAGGTGTCGCCGCCAACACGTTCACCCGCTGATACGACTGCCGCAACAATGGCTCGTTCATGAGTGCCTCCTTCAGGTTGGCAGTCAACGAGATGGTGTGGTTCACCTCCACCACCTTGTAGTCAAACGGTTCCTCCTGCCCAGGGGCATAGGTACAAAAAGAAAGTCCATTCGAGCAGACTCGAATGGACAAACTTTTATTGTTAATCGGATTTTCTGCCATGCTTATTCCCAGTTACCAGCCATCTTGTTATTGGTGTCGTCGAGGTCACCGATACGAAGACCATACCACTCGCCGTCCGTGTGGTCCTCGTTGTCAAGCATCAGCTCAGCACGGTTTCTGTTGCGCTTTTTCAGGTCAGCCTTCAAGTTCTTGATTTTCTTCTCGCTCATGCCGTCCATATAGTCCTCCAGACGGGCACGGAACTCCACCATCATGTCGAACTCGTTCGACTTCATGTTGAAGGCAGCCTTCTTGCGCAGCTCGATGATGCCCTGATAGATGGTGTCATAGACAGAGGGGTCGAACGTTGAGCGCACCACCATGAACGTTCCGTCAGCCTTGCGACCCACCGGCACATACTTCATGGAGTCAGGGTTAGCGATACCCAGCTTCTGGGCAGCAGTCATCCATATAGTGTCGCGCTTGATGATGCCTTTAGCCACAGCCTCACGCTCCGTCATGCCAGCCTCCAGCTGGTCGTCGGTCAGTTCGCCTTCCTTGATAATTTTATCGACGGTCTTGCCGTTCTTCACGAAGTCAATCAAAGAGTCCATCGTGCCACAGTATTCACCAAACGTCATCTTGAACTGCTCCTCCGCATTGCGGATGTCCATCAGACGAGCGATAACAATTTTCTCACGAGCTGACTTTTCCTCATCAAAGGCAATGTCATTGTAGATGCTGAAGAAACATGCTACAACAAGACCCAACGTACAAAGTACAAGGATCGTGTTTACAATACTTTTTTTCATGATATGTTTTGTTAATTTTTTATTGATTATACACCTTTTCACTGGCTGGCAAGCAAGTTTTCCGCTCCACCTGCCGACCGACTCGCGAAGAATCGCTATATTCGTGGCAAAAATAAGCATAAAAAATCAAATGCGCCCACAACTCACACCTTTTTTTTGAAAAAAGATGATAAAAGACTATCTCAGGGAACTCATTTGCCACCAGTTTGAGCATATTCCCACCCCCGACCAAGCCAAAGTCATTGATTCGCTCTGCGAGTTCATCCTCTCCCCCGAAGGCGATTCCGTGTATATCCTCCGAGGGTTTGCGGGCACAGGCAAGACCTCCCTCGTCAGCGCCCTGGTCAGAACGCTGGAGCAGCTCGACCGCGAGTGTGTGCTCATGGCTCCCACGGGACGCGCCGCCAAGGTTTTTTCGCTCTACGCTGACCACCCTGCCTTCACCATCCACAAGCGCATCTACCGTCAGAAGTCCATCGACAAAGACAGCATCTTTACGCTGAACTACAACATGCGGCAAAACCTCCTCTTCATCTGCGACGAGGCCTCCATGATAGCCAACGACGAATACCTTTCGGGCAGCCTCTACGGCACAGGGCGGCTGCTCGACGACCTCGTACACTTCGTCTATGGGGGCAAGGGATGCCGGCTCATCCTCATGGGTGACACCGCCCAACTTCCGCCCGTGGGCGACGACGAAAGCCCTGCCCTCAACGACACCTACATGGGGGGCTACGGTCTCCAAGTCGTCAGCCACACCCTCACCGAGGTGGTGCGACAAGCCGACTCCTCGGGCATCCTGTGGAACGCCACCCACCTGCGACNACTNCTTGAAAACGAGGACATCTTCTCTTTCCCACAGATTCGTTTCAATGGCTTCCCCGACATTCTGAACATCCCTGGCAACGAACTCATCGAAGCCCTCGAAGAGTGCTACCACCGCGATGGCGAGGACGAGACCATCGTGGTGACCCGCAGCAACAAGCGCGCCAACATCTACAACAACGGCATACGCGCCCAAATCCTCTGGCGAGAGGAGCCTCTCGAAAACGGTGACATGCNCATGGTGGCTAAGAACAACTACTACTGGAGCGAAAAGCTCGCCCTCGAACNCATCGCNAACGCCCAGGCAGAGGGCAAAGCCGCAGNGGAAGCCGAGAGCGTCCCCTTCGACTTCATCGCCAATGGCGACACTGCCATCGTCCGCCGAGTGCGCAACGAGCGCAACTTCTACGGCTTCACCTTCGTCGATGCCGAGCTGGAGTTCCCCGACTTCAACCATTTCCAGATGCAGCTCACCCTCCTCACTGACACCCTCCAAGCCGAAGCCCCCGCCCTCACTCGCGAGCAGCAAGACACATTATTTAATAATATCATGGAGGACTACGCCAGCGACCCCACCCTGCGCTCCAAGCATGACAAGCTCAAAGCCCTGCGCCAAGACCCTTACTACAACGCCCTGCAAATCAAGTACGCCTATGCCGTCACCTGCCACAAAGCCCAAGGCGGTCAGTGGACCAATGTCTTCATCGACCAAGGCTACATGAGCGAAGACCTCCTCACCCCCGACTATTTCCGCTGGCTCTACACCGCCATCACCCGTGCCACCCAGCGTGTCTTCTTCGTCAACTGGCCCAAAGAGCAGGTGCTCAACGAACACACGGCGAAAATGTAAAGCGAAAATCTCCATAATGCACTCACTGAGTGCACTTTTCGGGAC
>WFMB01000146.1 GCA_009177185.1 Bacteroidales bacterium | reverse complement strand
ATGGAATAAACGGTGACTCAAGAAAGATTAGCAACAATGAATTATACCTTTCATTACCATTGAAAATCAGAACGCATATAGCAAAGCAAATAATGGTTGTCCTGTACGGAAATGTGGATTGGAGAAAGCCTTTAAATGACAAGAACTATTCAAGTTACAGCGATGCAAAGAGTTTTCGTATAGGTGGAGGTTTGGGCTCTGAGATATTTGCAGGGATAGATTGGGAGTCGGAATTGTCGGTTACAAAGCGAAGCGGATATGTGGATAATGAGTTGAACAGACCAATGTTCGAATGGGATATGAGTTTTTCGCGTTCCTTCATGAAGAACAAGATAAACTTGAAGTTGACGGCTGTTGATATGCTTCACCAATATAAAGGCATTGCCTATATGATTAACGAGCAAGGAGTTCGTGAAACTCATACCGTTTCGCTACCTGGATATATCCTTTTCTCTGCAAGCTACAGATTCAATCATAATCCCAAAAAGAAATGAAAAATGCAAGAATTTCGCCAAAAATCGTGTAAACGAACTCGAAAATGTGTCCCGTTGCGGGGTTGTCCCCAAATTCTCCGACCTCGAAGTCATCGCACTCGGCATAACGGTCGATTGGGAAGATAAAATATGCACTTATTTAATTCAACCAACGAGTATATAATATAATGTGAGTCTCTCACCCCTCCTTTTTTGTTCTAAATGTCCCTCCTATTCTTCACTCCTCAAATTACCCCTAAAAATCGATGTCCCCGACTCCGACTAATCGGAGTCGGGGACATCGGNCGGTCGGAGTCGGGNACTCCGNTTTNTAGGGNGTGAAATCGCTCTGTACGCNGGGGCGTNTCTGTACCGAGCGGAGGAGACCTTTGGCATGAAGATGGCAAAAGGCTGGGTGAGTTTCGTCTGGAATGNTTTCCGCTGNGTATTTNNCCGTTTGGCATCAAAAAACTGGTANAANTCATCTGCGATACGGAAAATTNCAGTACCTTTGTCCTCGGTGAGTAGNGNNATGGTTGTAAACATTCGTCGANCTCACNTTGTGGTATAGTTATNAAGAGACTTCATTCCATCATGTTGGCTGGGACAGGCAGCGATGTGGGCAAGAGCGTCCTTGCCGCTGCGCTGTGCCGCATCTTTGTGCAGGATGGTTACAGCCCAGCCCCGTTCAAGGCGCAGAACATGGCGTTGAACTCTTATGCCACGCCCGAAGGGCTGGAGATAGGCAGGGCGCAGGCGGTGCAGGCCGAGGCGGCTGGTATCCCTTGCCATACCGACATGAACCCTCTGCTGCTGAAACCGCAGAGCGACCACACGAGTCAGGTGGTGCTGAACGGGCGACCTATCGGCAACCGCAATGCCTATGACTACTTCCGCAAGGAGGGTAGGGAGGAGTTGCGGCGTGAGGTCTGTGCGGCTTTTGACCGCCTTGCCCAACGATATAACCCCATTGTCATGGAGGGGGCTGGCAGCATTTCTGAACTGAATCTTCGTGACAGCGACTTGGTGAACATGCCGATGGCGCGTCATGCCGATGCCGATGTCGTCTTGGTGGGCGACATCGACCGTGGCGGTGTCTTCGCCTCTGTCTATGGCAGCATTGCCTTGCAGCCCCCCGAGGACAGGAAGCGCATCAAGGGCATCATCATCAATAAGTTCCGTGGCGACCTGCGGCTGTTTGACGAGGGGCGCAAGATGTTGGAAGACCTCTGTGGCGTGCCTGTCTTGGGCGTGGTGCCTTACTACAAGGACATCCACATTGAGGAGGAGGACAGCGTGGATTTGGCGATGAAGTCGAAGACTGCGGAACAGGGGCGTGTGAATGTGGCGGTGGTGCTCCTGCGCCATCTGTCCAACTTCACCGACTTTGATGTGCTGGAGCGTGACCCGCGCGTACATCTGTTTTATACGAACAATACGGACGACCTCTTGAAGAGCGACATCATTATCTTGCCGGGCAGCAAGTCAACGTTGAGCGACCTTTACGAACTGCGTCGCAATGGGGTGGCACAGGCGATTGTCCGTGCGCATCGGGNAGGAGCGANGGTCNTGGGCNTCTGTGGTGGCTANCAGNTGNNGGGCGTGGATGTGTGTGACCCGCTGCATATAGAGGGCGACATGGAGCGGCTGCCGGGACTCGGATTGCTGCCTGTTACCACGACGATTACGGCTGAGAAGACTACGCGGCAGGTCACCTTCAACGGTGGTATGCACGGCTACGAGATACACTGTGGGGAGACGCGTCCCTGTGCCGATGCCCCTGCTTGTCCGTGGGTCATGCTGGATGACGGCACGCCCGATGGGTGCAAGGTGTCCGACCATTGTATGGGCACTTACATTCACGGCATCCTCGACAATGCCGAGTGCATCGACTGTCTGCTTGAACCCTTTGCTGAGAAGTTGAAGGAATGCAGGGAATCTTTTGACTATCATGCCTTCAAGGAGCAGCAGTACAACCTCCTTGCCGACCATGTGCGGCAGCATCTGGACATGGACTTACTCTATCAAATCTTACAGGACCATGCTTGACGGACACGGCGACGACATTCATAGTTATTCGGGCATTCGCATGAATTTCAGTTCCAACATCTATGCCCATGCCGACCTTTCTGCGTTGGAGGCGCACTTGTGCCGTCACATGAACCTTATCCGTTCTTACCCTGAGCCGTCAGCCGCAACGTTGGAGGCGATGATAGCGCAGACGCATGGTGTCGAGCCTGACAATGTGTTGGTGACCAGTGGGGCTACCGATGCCATCTACCTGATTGCGCAGGTGTTTCGTGACCGAAAGACGTTCAAGGTCTTTCACCCGACATTCAGTGAATATGCGGATGCTTGCCGTCTGTATGGGTATCAGGAGCGTNCCGATGGCTCTATCGCTTGGCTCTGCAACCCTAANAACCCGACGGGTGAAGCCTTCTCCNCCTCCTNTGTCGNAGACCTTTCCGCCCAGCACGACCTGCTTGTTGTAGATCAGTCATACGAGGACTACACCCTTGCCCCCATGCTCGCTCCTGCAGCAGCCATACGCAGCGCGAATGTCCTTCTGCTCTACTCCTTGACCAAGCGGTATGGTGTTCCAGGGCTTCGGCTTGGCTATGTGGTAGGCTCTTCACGGCTCATTTCTATGCTCCGAGACCATTATCGCCCGTGGGCAGTCAACGCCCTTGCCTTGGAGGCTGGCAAGTGGCTCGTCACTCATCGTCCTCGCCTCATTCCTGACCTTGACGCTTATCTGCACGAGACGCAACGCCTCCGCCATCGGCTGAATGGCATTGGAGGTATCACTGCGTTCGATACTCAAACCAACTTCTTCCTCTGCACCATCCATCCTCACACTGCCGCCGAACTCAAAGATACGCTTGCTCGGCATCATGGCATCCTCATCCGTGATGCCTCCAACTTCCAAGGGCTGACTCCCGGTCACTTCCGCGTTGCCGCGCAGTCGCCAGAGGAGAACGACGCGCTGGTGGAAGCAATCGAACAATATCTCCATAACTGATGATACTACAAACGCATATATTGCCCCTCCTTGTCGGTTGGCTGCTCGACTTCCTCTTGGGCGACCCATCGTGGATGCCGCATCCTGTCGTGGGCTTTGGCAGGATGATAGCCACGGGGGAAAGGTGGCTCAATCGTGGGACGCATCGCAAGCTGAAAGGCGCGCTCCTTGCCCTCTTCCTTGTCGTGTTCGTCTTCGTCGCCACATGGGCACTGCTGCATGCTGCCTGTGTGTTGTTTGATACATTCTATCTCTGTATTGCCATCGCTTCCCTCATCATCTTTTGGTGTCTTGCTGGCACAACCCTCATCCGCGAGGTGCGCCATACCTTCATCGCTGTTGACCGTTCCCTTGAAGAGGGGCGCAAGCAGGTGGCGCGCATCGTGGGACGCGACACGAGCGAACTCTCTGCCCAAGAGATTCGTACCGCTGCCCTTGAGACGCTGGCGGAGAACCTGAGTGATGGCGTGATAGCTCCGCTCTTCTGGCTTGCCATCGGGGGCGTGCCAGGCATGCTTGCCTACAAGATGGTCAACACGCTGGACTCAATGATAGGCTACCGCACCGCCCGTTACCGTGATTTCGGCTGTTTCGCCGCTCGCCTTGACGATGTGGCGAACTACGTTCCTGCTCGCCTCACGGCGTTCCTGATGGTGTTGGCATCGGGTCGCCTCTCGCTGCTGAGGTTTGTGGCGAAGCATGGCTCTAAGCACGCCTCTCCCAATAGTGGCTATCCCGAGACCGCCCTCGCTGGCATTCTCGACTGCCGCTTCGGTGGGGCGCACACTTATTTCGGTCAGCTTTTCGAGAAGCCTTACATTGGGGATAACGACCGACTGCTTACAACTGAAGATATGCGCACAGCCATCCGCATCAACCGCATTGCCGAATGCCTTGCCATCCTCCTCATGGTTCTTGTCTATATCATCATGTCCTTTATTCTCATCGCTATATGAATAAAATCATCCTTGTCACAGGCGGACAGCGTTCGGGCAAAAGCCAATATGCCGAACGTCTTGCCCTCTCTCTCAGTCCTCACCCCGTCTATGTAGCAACGGCTCATGTGTGGGACGACGAGTTCCGTCAGCGTGTTGCCAGGCATCAGGCACGGCGAGGTGCTGAATGGGACAACGTGGAGGAGGAGAAATACCTGAGTCGCCATGACTTCTCAGGGCGTGTGGTGGTCGTTGACTGCATCACGCTGTGGTGTACGAACTTCTTCTTTGAGTACCAAGATGTAGAGAAAGCCCTTGCTGTGCTCAAAGCCGAGTTCGACCGCTTGGTTGCCCAAGATGCCACGTTCAT
>WFMB01000061.1 GCA_009177185.1 Bacteroidales bacterium | reverse complement strand
AACCCGACCATATCCTTCGGCTGGGATTCAGCGTCGCCCGTTTAGGCGGCAAAGCCATCACAAGCGCGGACGAAGTGAACGAAGGTGACGAGATAGAGACCATTTTAGCATCTGGAACATTCAAATCAACCATCACATGGAAACAGAAATGACCTACGAACAGGCAATGAAACGCCTTGAACAGATTGTGAAACAAATAGAAGTCGGAGAGATGGACATCGACTCGCTCACAGCCAACCTGAAGGAAGCGAAAAACCTTGTAGCTTTCTGCAAAGATAAGTTGACAAACGTCGAGACAGAAGTGAAGAAATGCCTTGATTTGTAAAAAAAGCATAATTTCTGTCAAACAAACTTGGCTGTCCCGATTCTTTTTGTTATCTTTGCAAAGACTTTTTAGAGCATTGTGTGTATTATGCNTNTAACACGNTGAGGGACACACGCAACTNGACAACAACGAGNTNAANCGGNAATNAAAACAATGNAGAAAACTCTNGTAATCTTGAAGCCAGGTGCTGTACAGCGCGCACTCGTAGGTGAAGTAACAGCCCGTTTTGAACGTAAAGGCCTGCGATTGGCTGGCATGAAAATGATGCAGCTCACAGACGAACTTCTTAACGAGCACTACGCTCACTTGGCAGAGAAGCCTTTCTTCCAGCGCATCAAGAACTCAATGATGGCTTCCCCCGTTGTTTGCTGCTGCTATGAGGGTGTTGACGCAGTGGAAACAGTGCGTTCGATGACAGGCAGCACCAACTCCAGAAAGGCTGCCCCAGGCACAATCCGAGGTGACTTTGGCATGAGCTTCCAAGAGAATATCATCCATACGTCTGACTCGCCCGAGAACGCCATCATCGAGTTGAACCGATTCTTCAAGCCCGAAGAAATCTTTGACTACACGCCAGGGGTGTTCCAGTACCTCTACGCCAATGACGAGTACTAACTCTATGAAAGTCATCCTTTTCTAACCCCACTAAGACCTAACAAACCTGTGACTTTTTCTAACATTTCAAAAGCAATAGGAGTCGTACTTCTCTCAATGGCATCGCTGGACAGCTTTGCGCAAGATGCTATTGCCAGACAAGCTCCTTCTGACAAACGTCTGAAAGACATCAACAACGTCAAACTCAACAGCACAGCAACCATTTCTGTTGACCTCAACAACCCCGCAGCCCACATCTACACAGACTGGACGGAAAATGTGAGAGGTTGTAGCGGTTCTATTTCAGCCAACTACAAGATTGATTTGAGAGGTTTCTGTATGCCAACCCCAAGCAGAAAGATTAACTCCCTGTATGGTCCGCGTTGGGGACGCAAGCATGAGGGCTTGGACATCAAGGTATATATTGGCGACACCATCCGCGCCGCATTCGACGGAAAGGTACGCATCTGCAAATACAACGGTAGAGGCTATGGCTATTACTTAGTGGTGCGCCACCCCAACGGCTTGGAAACGCTGTATGGACACTTGAGCAAGCAATTGGTGAAGAAAGACCAAATTGTTCGTGCCGGCGAACCAATTGGCTTAGGTGGCAACACAGGACGGTCTTCTGGTTCCCATCTGCATTTTGAAACCCGCGTATTGGGTCAGCCTATCAATCCCGCCTTGCTTTTCGACTTTGAGCATCAAGACGTAACAAGCGATTTCTATGTGGTGCGCAATAGCATTCATAATGGCAGCATCGCTGCACGTCAAGCCTCCCCAATGGAAGCAGACGACAACCAGCAGGTAATGGCAGCAGCGCCAAACACAAACGACCGAAACACCGAAGCAACGGAAGATGGTCTTGACACAAAATCAAACGCAGACGGCAAACAGCAGCCAAGAAAGAAAGCGAACAAAAAGTCTGTTTCATACTCGGTGAAGAAGAGCGACACCCTCTCGTCTATTGCTCGCAAGCATGGCACCACCGTGGAAAAGCTCTGCCGCATCAATGGCATCAAATCTACATCTATCCTGCGTATAGGACAGACAATCAAGTGCTCATAAACGAGCAGTAATCTCACCTTCATATAAAAGACATCAAGTTCACACTTGGTGTCTTTTTTGCGCGTCCACTCCTCGAAAACAAAAGAAAACATTGTTTTTCTTTGTTTTATGCGCGCATAGTCGTAACTTTGCAGTTCATTAGCAGTAACATGGACACTCAGCAACAATTCAAGCAGGCGATGGCCGAATGCCGCGACATTTTCAGCAAGAAGCTGCATGATTATGGAGCTGCATGGCGTATTTTGCGTCCATCATCAGTCACCGACCAAATCTTCATCAAGGCAAACCGCATCCGAAGCCTCGAGACCAAGGGCATTTCGCTGGTTGGCGAAGGCATCTATCCTGAATTTCAAGCCATTGTCAACT
>WFMB01000147.1 GCA_009177185.1 Bacteroidales bacterium | reverse complement strand
TGGAATCGTGATATGTTGTCGGACGATGTTTTGTTTGGATTGCTTAGCCTCCGTGAGAGGGGCATCGTTGCCTTTGTCATTTTTCTCCGTTGTCGTTTGACGACAAGAAACCAGCAGGGCAATGGTCCCGCAAGCAATGTATGTGAGATATTTCCTATTCATGTTCATATAGATAAATCAATCAGTATTAAGTGCAAAGATACGAAATTTGTAAATAACAAATGGCAATTACCAACAAATTCAGCTAATAGGCAACAAGTAATTGAAAAAAATCTTTAAGTCGTGTTGAGAAATTGAGTTTGTTTAGGGAGTTTGTAACGATGGTGAGTACGAGACGAATGCCCTCTCGGTATATTTTCAACAGAAGCCGCAAGATTGGCGCTACAGACAAATTGTCTCGAAATAGAGTCAGAAGTTGGGATGAGTCAGGTTTTATAGTATAGGCAAGTGGTCGTCGGTGCCAATCGTGCCCTCAGGCTCCCCAAATGATAAAGGTTGAAAAAAACGAACAAGTATTTGTTGCAGGGCAAGAACGTTTATATAGAAGATGTGCCGCATTTGACAAACATGGTATAATTTACACATTAAATTAGTCAACAAAAGTAAGCTGCGTGACAATTTATGAATCATGTATGATGTATTGTGAATAGAATTGTGTATCTTTGCAACATTATATAAATCATTAAAAACATAAACAGAAATGGAGATAGATAATAGATACATTACTGTGGTTTACAAGCTCTACACAGTGGATGAAGGTGTGGAAGACAAAGAACCTGATGAAGTGGCTAATGAAAGGCATCCTTTCCAGTTTATCAGCAAGCTCGGTGTGGTGCTGCCTGCATTTGAAGAGGCGGTAGTCAATCTTACACGGGGTGATGAGTTTGATTTTACTATTCCTTGTAAGGATGCTTATGGTGAGTTTAAGGATGAGTTGATGATTGATGTTCCTCTCTCGGTCTTCATGCCCAATGGGAAGTTGGACACCAACCATATTTATGAAGGTGCTATCGTAGCCATGCAGGGTGAGGATGGTAGTCGTTTCAATGCTACCATCATTGAAATTAAGNAAGACAATGNTNTGNNGGNTTTGANCCATCCGCGTGCAGGTCTCGACCTTCNCTTTGTGGGGCGNGTGGTANAGAATCGCNCTGCTACCAATCAGGNAATTTCGGATTTGCTCAATGCCATGGGTGGCTGTGGCGGTTGTGGTGGCAATTGTGACGGNNGTTGTGGCGGAAGCTGCGNAGGATGTCATTGATGAGAAATANTTTTGGAAATCTTTTCACATTGACCNNCTTTGGTGAGAGTCATGGTACTGCTATCGGTGGTGTGGTGGACGGCATGCCAGCTGACATTGAGATTGATTTAACATTTGTCCAGTCGGAACTGAATCGTCGTCGTCCAGGGCAGAGCCGTATCACGACAGGACGGCAAGAAGGCGATGTGGTGGAACTGCTTTCTGGTGTGTTTGAAGGAAAAAGTACGGGTTGCCCCATTGGTTTTGTGGTGCGCAATACGAACCAGCATTCGAGTGACTATGAGAATGTGCGCAATGTCTATCGTCCCTCGCATGCCGATTATACTTATACACAGAAATATGGTTTGCGTGACCATCGTGGTGGCGGTCGTTCTTCTGCTCGTGAGACCATCTCACGTTGCGTGGGTGGTGCTTTGGCTAAGCTGGCACTCCGTCAGTTGGGCATTGAAGTTGTTGCCTACACCTCACAGGTAGGGCACATTGCCATTGACCGCGATTATCAAAAATACGACTTTACGCAGATTGAAGCAAACTCGGTTCGTTGCCCTGATGCTGAGGTCGCCAAGCAGATGGAGCAACTGATTTTGGATGTCAAGGCTGAAGGTGACACTATTGGTGGCATCATCACGGGGGTGGTGAAGGGCTGTCCTGTGGGATTGGGTGAACCTGCGTTCTCCAAGCTTCATGCCGACCTTGGTGCTGCCATGCTGAGTATCAATGCTGTGAAAGGCTTTGAATATGGTGAAGGTTTTGATGGAGTGGGGCAGAGAGGTTCGGAGCAGAACGACATCTTCTTTAATGATGGTGGACACATTAACACACGCACGAACCACTCAGGAGGTATCCAAGGTGGCATTTCCAACGGGCAGGACATCGTGTTCCGGGTATTGTTTAAGCCAGTGGCTACGCAGTTGCGTCCGCAATCTACGGTGAGCAAGGATGGCGAAGAGACCATTCTCGAAGTGAAAGGTCGCCACGATCCCTGTGTGCTGCCGCGTGCAGTTCCAGTGGTAGAGGCGATGGCTGCTATGACTATTCTCGACCATTATTTGATGAACAAAACAGTAAGACTATGAATAAGGTAATGCTGATTGGTCGTGTGGGGGCTGACCCACAGGTGAAGTATTTGGATCAAGGTGTCTGCGTGGCTCAGGTGCGACTGGCAACCACCGAGCGTGGTTATGTGTTGCAGAACGGCACTCAAGTGCCCGAACGCACAGAATGGCACAACTGCATCTTTTGGCGCAAGTCGGCAGAGGTGGTGGAGAAGTATGTGCATAAAGGAGACCGCCTGTATGTGGAGGGCAAGATTCAGTCGCGCGATTGGACCGACCGTCAAGGCATTTCGCGTAAATCCATCGACATCGTGGTCGATAATATGGAAATGTTGACTACACGTTCTACGGCAGAATCCGCAGCGCAACCAGTCGCTCAACCAGTGCAACCTACGACCCCTGCAGCTACAAAGCCCGAAGAGAATAATGGTGAATATCCTTTCTGACCCTCAAACAATAGATAATTATGACTCCCACTATCATTGCAGGACCATGTGTGATTGAGTCCATGGCATGCCTTGAGACAGTGGCACAGGAATTGGTGCGACTGAATGAGAAGCATGGTCTTGACATCATTTTCAAATCATCATTCGACAAGGCAAACCGCACCAGCATCCATTCTTATCGTGGTCCTGGTTTGGAAAAGGGCATGCAGATGCTGTCAGACATCAAGGAGAAGTACGGGTTACGCATTCTCACAGACATTCATGAGAGCTGTCAGGCACAACCCGTGGGCGAGGTGATCGATGTGTTGCAGATTCCTGCTTTTTTGTGCCGACAGACTGATTTGCTGGTGGCTGCAGCTCGCACTGGACGCATTGTCAACATCAAGAAGGCTCAGTTCCTTTCGGGGTTAGACATGGAGTTTCCTGTGCAGAAAGTGCGCGAAAGTGGCAACGACCATGTGTGGCTGACCGAACGCGGCAATATCTATGGTTATAACAACTTGGCGGTTGACTTCCGTAACATAGCAGACATGCACCACTTTACCGACACGGTCATTATGGATTGTACTCACTCGGTTCAGCGTCCTGGGGCTGCTGGTGGCAAGACGGGCGGCAACCGTGAGTTTGTGCCAGCCATGGCATTGGCAGCCAAGGCGTTCGGTGCCAACGGCTACTTCTTCGAGGTACACCCTGACCCTGACCATGCGCTCTCTGATGGTCCTAACATGCTGTCTCTGACAGATTTGGATGGTGTGATAGCAAGCCTGATGGATTGAAGAACTTGTGTTGCTCTGTGATGATGCTTGTTAAGAAACGACGAATTTGTATGGAATCTAAGATATATGCAGAGCGGTGTTTGCGCGACGAAGCAAAGGCACTGCTTGACCTTATCCCGCAGCTGGACAACAGTTTTGAGCAAGTGGTGAATCTGATACACCGTTGTACAGGACATGTCGTGGTGACAGGTGTGGGCAAGTCGGGACATGTGGGGGCGAAGATAGCAGCCACCTTGGCTTCGACAGGAACTCCAGCCATTTATTTGAATGCGTTGGATGCCCTGCATGGCGATTTGGGCATGATTATGAACAATGATGTGCTCTTCATGCTTAGCAATTCGGGCAACACCGATGAATTGTTACGCATCATAGCTGCGCTTGAGGAACGCCACATCCCAATCGTCTCGATGACGGGCGATAGAGATTCTTTGTTGGCACAACACTCTGACTATCACATTCTTTGTGGCGTGGAGCATGAAGCATGTCCGCTTAATCTTGCTCCAACTTCCAGCACCACAGCAGCAATGGCAATGGGTGATGCGTTGGCTTGTGCCTTGATGGAGGTTCGCAAGTTCCGTGCTAAAGACTTCGCCCTGTTCCATCCTGGCGGTTCGCTTGGTCGAAAGTTGCTGGTAAAGGTAAAGGATGTGATGTACACCGACAATTTCCCGATTGTGCCACCCACCATGCTGCTGTCTGACGCCTTGATGATTATCAGTGGTGGCAAACTCGGTTTGGGTATTGTGATGGAGGGCGGTAAAATCCTCGGCATCATCACCGATGGTGATATTCGCCGTGCTGTTGAAGGGGCGCGTGAGAACTTCCTCAACCTCACCGTCAGTGAAGTGATGACCACCACGCCAAAGACAATCTCGCCCGAAGCCAAACTTACCACCATCCAACAGATGTTCCGCAACCACAAGATTCACTCACTGCTCGTGACGGACCGTGGGAAACTTGTTGGTATTGTAGATTACTTTGCCATCATGAATTAAGGTTTGACGTTAACAAGAAACGCCTCGGAAAATCCGAGGCGTTTCTTGTTGGGAGGAATTTGTATAATAAACTCCCCTCAAAAATCGATGTCCCCGACTCCGACCAATCGGAGTCGGGGACATCGGTCTGTCGGAGTCGGGGACTCCGATTTTGAGGGTATGGAACCATGCTCACACCGAATTTCCTTACGATTCATGTCTAGTCATCCTGTCAAAGGAATATAAGGGATGTTCTGCTGATTGTGTCATAGCATTATTAGCAGACCGATATCTGCTTCTGTATCATGTTGTATAAAAAAGGCTCCGTTCTGTTATGCAGAACGGAGCCTTTTCTGTTGTCTTTCCTTGTTCTATTCGTCTATCAATTTGCGATACCTGATTCGTTTAGGTTCTTCTAATCCAAGACGTTTTGCCTTGTTCGCTTCGTAGTCTGTGTAAGAACCTTCAAAGTAGAAGATGTTGCCCTCGTCCTCAAAGGCGAGGATGTGGGTACAGATGCGGTCGAGGAACCAGCGGTCATGGCTGATGATGACGGCACAGCCAGCGAAGGCTTCGAGTCCTTCTTCCAAAGCACGGAGTGTGTTCACGTCAATATCGTTGGTTGGCTCGTCGAGCAGGAGTACGTTGCCTTCTTGCTTCAGAGCGATGGCGAGGTGGAGACGGTTGCGCTCACCGCCAGAGAGTACACCGCACTTCTTCTCTTGGTCGGCTCCATTGAAGTTGAAGCGTGAGAGGTAGGCGCGCACATTGATGTCTTTGCCACCCATACGGATGGTTTCGTTTCCGCCGCTCACCACCTGATAGACGGTCTTTTCAGGGTCGATGTCCTTATGCTGCTGATCTACATAACTCAACTTCACTGTTTCACCCACTTCAAAGGTGCCACCATCGACTTGTTCCATGCCCATGATGAGGCGGAAAAGGGTCGTCTTGCCTGCTCCGTTGGGGCCAATCACACCTACGATACCGTTGGGAGGCAGGTTGAAGTTGAGGTCGGTGAAGAGGACCTTGTCTCCGAAGGACTTGGCAACGTGTTGTGCTTCAATGACCTTATTGCCGAGACGAGGACCATTGGGGATGAATATCTCCAACTTCTCTTCCTTTTGTTTCTGCTCCTCGTTGAGCATCTTGTCGTAGGAGTTCAGACGTGCCTTTCCTTTGGCTTGGCGTGCTTTCGGAGCCATGCGCACCCATTCCAGCTCGCGTTCTAAGGTCTTGCGACGCTTTGAGGCAGTCTTCTCTTCTTGTTCCATGCGCTTGCTCTTCTGCTCCAGCCATGAAGAGTAGTTGCCTTTCCATGGGATGCCCTCGCCACGGTCGAGTTCCAGAATCCATTCTGACACATCGTCGAGGAAGTAGCGGTCGTGGGTAACGGCAATGACTGTACCTTCGTATTGCTGGAGGTGTTGCTCCAGCCAGTCGATGCTTTCTGCGTCGAGATGGTTGGTTGGCTCGTCAAGTAGGAGCACGTCAGGCTTTTGGAGCAGGAGTCGGCAGAGGGCTACGCGGCGACGTTCACCGCCTGAAAGGTTCTTTACACTCCAGTCACTTGGAGGACAGCGGAGAGCATCCATCGCGCGTTCAAGTTTGGAGTCCATATTCCATGCGTCAGTGGCGTCAATGATGTCTTGCAGTTCTGCCTGACGGGTCATGAGTTTCTCCATCTTGTCGGGGTCCTCGTAGTATTCAGGCAGACCAAACTTCTCGTTGATTTGGTCGTACTCGGCAAGGGCGTCATATACGTGCTGTACACCTTCCATAACGTTTTCCTTCACGGTCTTCTCTTCGTTGAGTGGTGGCTCCTGTGGCAGATAGCCAACGGTGTAGCCAGGACTCCACACTACTTCGCCTTGGAATTGTTGGTCGATGCCAGCAATAATCTTCATGAGGGTGGATTTACCTGCACCGTTGAGACCGATAATGCCGATTTTTGCACCATAGAAGAAAGAGAGGTAGATGTTTTTGAGTACTTGTTTCTGATTCTGCTGGATGGTCTTGCTCACTCCGACCATCGAGAATATCACTTTTTTGTCGTCAACTGTTGGCATATAAGTCGTTTTTGGGGTTAAATGGATAATGTAATGAGGGTTGTTGAACTGATTTTGGGGCAATTCTGTTGTCACATATAAGATGGACGGGACTAATTTTCTACGTCTGTTAGCCAGTCGTTGCTGCTGGCGTCGCTCGGCATGCGCCAGTCGCCACGGGGTGAGAGGCTGACGGAGCCAACTTTGGGGCCATCGGGCAGGCAGCTGCGCTTGAACTGCTGGGTGAAGAAACGGCGACAGAAGGTCTTGAGCCATTTGCGGATGGTATCTTCGTCNTNGATGNCCACGGGCATGCCATCTTNTGCANTTTCAGGATTCGCTTGCTTGNTGANTGCTNGTTNTGCCAGATAGAGAATTTTAGCAGGGCGGAAACNGAGGCGGAGGNNATGGTAGAGGAAGAAGTCGTGGAGTTCGTATGGTCCAACGAGGTCTTCTGTCTTCTGTTGGATTGTACCATCGTCATTGGCAGGGATTAGCTCTGGTGAAATTGGGGTCTCGATGATGTCGAGTAGCGTGGCTTTGGAGTCATCATCGACGCTTGTCAAAGCAACCCATTTGACAAGGTACTTGACAAGGGTTTTGGGGATAGAGCTGTTTACACCGTAATTGGACATGTGGTCAGCGTTGTAGGTACACCATCCGAGTGCTAGTTCGCTGAGATCGCCAGTGCCAATAACGAAACCGTTGCATTGGTTGGCTACGTCCATGAGTATCTGGGTGCGTTCACGAGCTTGGCTGTTTTCGTAAGTCACATCATGGTTGTTAGGGTCATGGTCGATGTCGAGGAAATGACGGATACAAGCCTCCTTGATGCTGATTTCCTTGATGGTGATGTCGAGTGACTTCATCAGAGCGATAGCGTTGTGGTAGGTGCGGTCTGTTGTGCCGAAGCCAGGCATGGTAACACCGATGACCTCCTTGCGTGAGCGATTGAGTAAGTCCATGGTCTTGACACAAACGAGCAAAGCGAGTGTGGAGTCAAGTCCGCCACTGATGCCGAGGACAACGCTGTGGGCACCTGTGTGGATGATACGCTTTGCGAGTCCTGATGTCTGAATGGAGAAAATTTCTTCGCAACGTTCATCAAGCGTACAGCCACTTGGCACGAAGGGGTGAGGATTGATTCTGCGAGTCAGTTTGAATTCGTCGGCAGGATTGACTGTCTGGCATTGGACGTGGACTATGGAGGGGGGGGAGGTGAGGGGGGAGGAATGAGCGATGAGGCGTACGTTCTCTGAGAAAGTCGTGTTGTGGCGACGTTCTGTGAGCAGACGTTCGGTGTCTATCTCGCTGATGACCATTTGTTCTTCAAGACAGAAACGCTTGCTGTGGGCAATGAGGCTGCCGTTTTCGTAGATGAGGGCATTGCCTGCAAAGACCACATCTTGAGTAGATTCACCAAACCCACAGGAGCTGTAAACATAACCAGCAATACAACGGGCACTCTGCTGACTGATGAGGGAAAGCAGGTATTGGTTCTTGCCAATGAGTTCGTTCGATGCACTTAGGTTGAAGATGATTTCGGCTCCTCGCAAAGCCTGCTCGCTACTGGGGGGAACGGGAGCCCAAAGGTCTTCGCAGAGTTCAATGGCAAAGGTGGTTCTTTGAGTGTGGAAGAGTAGGTTACGTCCGAATGGAACTGTCTGTGCACAGAGATGCACCTGCTGGTCATCTGTAGCAGTGGAGGGGGCAAACCAACGTCGTTCGTAGAACTCTTTGTAGTTGGGCAGGAAGGTTTTAGGTACTACACCGAGAATCTTTCCACCCTGCACCACGACAGCGCAGTTCATTAGCAGTCCACCTACCATAACGGGCATGCCGACGAGGGAAATGATTTGTAGGGAACGGGTAAAGTCAAGGAGTTTGAAGAGGCTTTCCTCACACTTCTCAAGCAATAGTTGCTGACCGAAAAGGTCACCACATGTGTAGCCACTGATACAAAGCTCGGGGAATACGATGATTTCTACGCCCTTACCTTCGGCTTGTACGATGAGGCTTTCTATTTGTTGGATGTTGTATGTGCAGTCAGCTACCTTCAACGAAGGAATGGCTGATGCGACTTTGACGAAACCGTAATTCATATTCTGCAATATATGGGTTAATGGGCATTGAGGGTAATGGTGGCAGGTTTCACTCCTTTGCCAGTCACCTTGATGGTGGCAATACCTGATTTGCCATTGCTCTGAATGCCGATGACGAGTTGACCATGGAAGGTTCGCATTGTGGGCTTTGTGAAGATTTCGAGGCTGGTGGCATCTCCGTTGCAGATTCCTTTGAATCGGGCTGCACCTGATACGTGAACGTCGATGGGAGTATCAGCATCTGGCACGAGATTGCCGTTCTTGTCAAGGATGTTGACTGTGATGAAGGTCATGTCTTCACCATCTGCTTTAAGTGGCTTGATGGGAGTCCCTAAATCGCCTGTAAGTTGGATTTGCGATGCTGCTCCTGCGGTCTTGACTGTTTGGGTGCCAGCCTCTTTTCCGTTTGTGTCATATACGAGTACTTTCAGTTCTCCTGGTTCGTACTTCACGTTGTTCCAACGAAGACGATAACGGTCAATGCAAGGGTCGTTAATGTCAGTTATGCGACCATCCTTGCCCGAAGGAGATTGCGCTGTCGTTTGTTTGCTGATTCTGCCTTGAGACTTTCCGTTCACAAATAGTTCCGCCGTGGGGTAGTTTGTGTAGCAATAGACAGGGATAGTTTCACCTTCGTGTCCTGGCCATGTCCAGTGGGGCAGGAGGTGGATTGTTGATTCCTCCTTGTTCCAATGGGAACGATAGAGGTAGTAGCGGTCTTTGGGCAGTCCTGCAAGGTCGAATATGCCGAAATATGAGGAGCGGCTGGGCCAGTAGTTATCGTAAGGAGTGGGTTCTCCGAGATAGTCAAAGCCTGTCCATACGAACTCGCCTATCACCCAAGGTTGGTCGTCTTGCAGAAGCCAGTCGTCTTCAGGGATGTTCGACCACTGACAAGCCTCCACGTCGTAGCTGGAGCACTGACCATCATCGTGGGGAGTGTTGTCTGCACGTTTAACAGGCAACTTATATACACCACGTGAAGAAACGGTGGATGCGGTTTCGCTACCCAAGATGAAGCCGTGACGCAGTTTGTCGTAAGCTGCGTGGTATCTTTGTGTGCGGTAGTTGATGCCAGGGATGTCAAGTACTTGTGCAAACCCTGATGCGATAGCATTGTCAATGCGGTCCATTCCAGATGTTACAGGGCGGGTGGGGTCAAGACGGTGAACCAAGTTCTGCATATCACGAGTCATGCGGTTACCGTCCTTTGAACCTTGTTCAGGAATCTCATTGCCGATAGACCACATAACGATGGAGGGGTGGAGACGATTGGAAAAAACGAGATTACTAATATCGTCTTTCCACCATTCTTTGTAGAATCGCGCATAGCCGTTCTTGCACTTGGGATATACCCACATGTCAAAACTCTCTGCCATCACCATCATACCGAGCGAATCATAAACTTCCATCTGCATTTGGCTGGGCGTGTTGTGTGCTGTGCGGATAGCATCGCACCCCATGCTCTTCAAGAGTTCCACCTGACGGATGAGGGCAGCCTTGTTAATTGCAGCACCCAACATACCGAGGTCATGGTGCAAACAGACCCCTTTGAACTTACGTGTTTGCCCATTCAGTTGGAAACCATCGTCGGCAGAGCACGTTATGGTTCGGAATCCTATCTTCTTCACTTGTCGGTCAAGCAACTGGTTAGGTCTTCCGTCCTTGATGGTGTAGAGTGATACTTGTAAGTCGTAGAGTCTCGGTGTTTCTGGAGTCCATGGAATAATCTTATTGATGTTGACAATCGAGGCTGCTGTGCCATTGTCGTCAACCTGTGCGAGGAGTTTGCACGTAGTGCCATCCTCTGTCTTGATGAAGAACTCTACAGCATAAATGGTATTGGGCTTCAAACCCACAATCTGGGCTTTCAGTTCTTCTGTGGCACTTCCATGATTTAACGCCAATGTGTTGGCTTCGATGCCCCATTGTTCTATAGCGGTCTTCTGTGTCTGAATCAGCGTGACTGGACGGTATAGACCTGCACCGGGGTACCAACGGCTGCTTTCTTCTACGTTCTGAAGATGAACTGCCAATGTGTTGGGTGAACCGTCTTTGTTCACGAATGGTGTGACATCAATGTTAAAAGGTGTATATCCATATTTCCATTCGCCTGCTTTCTTTCCGTTCACATACACAACTGGTTCAGCCATGGCTCCATCGAAATTGAGAAGGACTCGGGGACAACCTTTCTCGACAGTGAAGGTTGTGCGATACCAGCCTTGTCCAATCCAAGGTAAAGACCCCGAGCGACCGGTCTTCTCTGTAGCTTCTTTCTCACCGTTCTGTTCAATGGCAACAATCTGTTTGTCAATATCCTTGTCGAAAGGACCGCTGATAGCCCAGTCATGAGGCACCTGTACGGTTTGCCACTTTTTGTCGTTGAAGCCTACTTGCGATGGAGCAACAGCATCCAGCCCTTCTCCGCGTGAGAACTTCCAACCGTCGCGCAGCACTGTTTCTGTACGTTGTGCCACGGCGGTGATTGTTGTGATGGTCATGCCCAACCACAGCAGGCTTTTAAGAATGTTGTGATATTTAGTCATATTATAGNTATTANTTCTTTTGATAGNTGATGTAATNTTTGAGTTTCACCCAAGATTTGTTTTCGTTGTAGGTTGTTTGGTATGCACCTATTCTCAGTGTAGGCGTTGTCACCTTAACGNGTGAGCCTGGCATGTTGTTCCACGTNTTGCCGTCCTTGCTNGTTCGGGCAAAGAGTTGGTCGCCACGACGTTCAAACAGAATGTAAGGGTCGTATTCGTATCCTTTGTAGTTTGGATACTGTGGGCGGTCATGGCTACTCAGCACCGTGAACATGTTGCCGCAGTTGTAGAGCGGGAAAGCTCCCAACTGGTAGAACGTGCCTTTGTCGTCTGTGATGAGGATGCCACCTTCGTTGTACCCCTTCACATTGTGCTGGTTCTGTCCTTCCATATCATCGATGGTGGTCATCACAACAAAGTCACCTTTCACCTCCTGATACATCTCGCCGCCATTTTCTATGGGAGCATTGTTGAAGTCGCCTGTTATGGCACTCAATGTGAATGCCTCTTTCTTTTCAAATGTCGGCTTCATGTCGGGTGTAAGTTCAAATTTGCTGTCGGGGTCAATCTCCTCAAAGTCATCGTCACCCAGGGAGGTAATGTTGATGTTGTTTGACATATTGTACATCTTCTTAACCTCTTTGTCTGTCAGCGCTTTGGGCATGATGAATAGGCTGCTGATGTAGCCCATGAAGTTGTTTGCGCCTGATGCGTCAGCTCCAATCGTGATATGACCATCAGGGCGAACCATGAGGAAATTGTTCTTCTCTTTCACCAGTTGACCGTTCAGATAGGCACGTTCCATCCAACCATCAAAAGTAATGACCCAGAACTGCCATTTTCCTTCGCCGTCTTTAATTTCTTGAGATGCACCGCTACTTTCAAACGAGCCATTGTGATTGATGAGACCTGTGGCTGGGTCAGTACCTAAACGGAAATCTGTTGTGGCAAGGTCTGCACGTGACGAGGACAACGACACCACGGTGGAAACGGGACCAACTTTAGTGCTCAGCACCCATGCTGCAATGGTGTAAGGAGAGTTGTATCGGTAGGTTGTTGGCAGAGTTGCATCGCTGACCAGTCTTTGTGTGCCGTTAAAGAAAAAGCCCCATCGTCCATCCTTCACACGGGTACGAATAGGCTTATTTGCTTTGAATGTCATGGAAGGTTGAGGCTCACCTTGATTGATACGATAGCTGATTAACTCGTTGACATCAAATGGCTTGTCCGTTTGTTTGTTGAAAGTTGCCGTAAGTCCTGCATCAATAAAGATGGATGAAGAGGGGATGTTGCGGCTGTCAGCCTCTACATCCTGTTTGTGCATGCCTGGGTATCCGTCGTTGCTTTCCACGTCTGTTTGGGGCAAGACTGGGGCTTTCTTCCACACTTTCACGTTCCATATAGCTGGCATGTGCCCGTTTTTCTGTGTATCAGTGATGCTGATGCGGATATACCGAGCCGTTACCTTTCCCTTGTCAATCATGGGTGACCCTTGTTGGGTGTTGTCCGTGCGGTCAGCATACATGAACCACTTCTTGCCATCTACAGAAGTCTCAATCTTGTATTGATAGAAAAAAGTGGCGTATTCAAATTGTGTCCACACTTCGTTGAACTTCATCGGTGTTCCGAGGTCGATTTGTAGCCATTCACTATGGGATGTGGAGCTATGGAGGTCGTCCCAGTTGCAGTGGCGTGCCTTCCACAGCGTTGCGTTGTTGTCGTCCACGGCATATTCAGGCTTGAACCATTCGTCATAATAGGACGAAGCTGTGACCTTTGCTCCTCGTGCAAGGTTCTTGTATTTGTCGTTTTTGAAGATGTCAACATTTATGGCGTTATGGGTCGGAATGATGGGGATGATGTCTCCTTTCTCATCAAATTTCAGTTCATCTATACATACTTGCCTGTTAAAACCATGAATAGACTTTGGATTGTTATGCCTATGATAAACAATGTAATACTTCTTCCCTTCTTTGAGAATGGAGTGATGTCCTGGACCATGCACCGTCTCGTCCTCATTGGTGGTGAGAATCTCACCTTTGTATGTGAATGGACCCATAGGACCAATAGTGGACGTGGCGTATTGTACACGGTAGGTGTCGGTGTGGCATGAGCCAGAAGAATAGGTGAAGTAATAGACTCCGTTGCGTTTGAACACAAAAGGTGCTTCAAAGATGTCTTTCAGTTCTGTGTTGGGAATGAGCCGTTTCTCTGTAAAGAACTCGTCGGCAGCGATAGGGAAGGGATGGTTCTCGTTCCATCGGCGGGCATCCTTCGTTACACCCTCAGCGAGTGCGTTGAGGTCGAAGTCACCGTCCTTCAGTTTCGCTACACCACATCCGAAGCCATTGTAGATACCCCATGTAGTGAAGTAGAGATATTGGCTTTTGTCTTCATCCACAAATAGCTGTGGGTCGAGGGTAATGACATTGTGTATATATCGGTCAGGCACCATTACGGCATCTTCCTTGTTCAAAATGTTGTGCCACNGACCGATTGGCNNGTCACTCTCGCCAATGTNGATGTTGCAGGGCNCACAATAGTAGTAACGGAACTTTCCATTGGGTTGCTGTACCACGTCAGGTGCCCACACCACTTCTGTCGTTGGCCAGTTCATCACGATGTTTTTCCAGTTGACGAAGTCCTTGCTCACCCACACCTGTGCTGGACCATAGCCGTTACCAGTACCGTCGGTTGTTGCATATAGATAATATGTGTCGCCGAACTTTCGGATGGTGGGGTCGGCAAAGTAGCCAGGAATGAACGGGTTCGCATTCCCCGGTGCATTCCATGGAGTGCCTACAACTGGTGAGGGTGTGTACTCCTTAGGTCGTTGTTGGGCAGACAGCGTGGTCGAGGCTATCAGCAGTAGCGGTAAAACAAACTTCTTCATTTCTTTTTTCATTAAGCTAATCTAAAACTGTCGTTATGATGTTGTGTCTCTATCGTTTGATTCCCTTTGTATTTAGCGCATGGACGTATCGGGCGGCATTGCGTTGGTGTTCTGCATACGACACTGCAAAGTTGTGTGTCCCCGAAAAGTCTTCCTTTGCGCACATATAGATGTAATCGTTTGTGTTGTGGTTGAGCACAGCGTCAATGCCAGCAATGCTGGGCACACGAATCGGACCTGGTGGCAATCCGATGTTGCGGTAGGTGTTATAAGGCGATTCTGCCTTCAGATGCTCGTGAAGCACTCGTTTAATGGAAAAGTCACCCACCGCGAAGATGACGGTCGGGTCACTCTGCAGTGCCATTTGTCTGCGCATACGATTCATGTATAGTGCTGCAATCGTGGGCTTCTCGCTGTTGTTGGAAGTCTCACTATCGACGATTGATGCCAGTGTCACCACTTTCTCCTTGGTCATTTGCTCACCTGCATATTCGCCCAGTCTCTCCAGCAGTTGTATTCGATTACGATTCCAGAATGCCGCATTCTCCCTTTGGAGACGAGCGAACAGGTCTTCTGTTGAAATGTCCCAATACACTTCGTATGTGTTGGGAATGAACAAGGCAGGGAGTGTTTCGTTGTTATATCCGATGGTCTTCAAGTTGTTCTCATCCTGCATATATCGGATGATTGCCACAGAATCGACCATCAGTTGTTGGCTCAGTCTGCCAGCCATTTCTGTCAGGGTGCGCACAGAGGGCACCAACAGGTTGACGGGTGTTTGCTGATGGTTGCGTAGATGCCTCACCAGCGTCAGCACACTGGTTCCGTCGTTGATTTCGTATCGCCCTGTGTGTAAGTATTGCTTGAGGTTCAAAGCCTGTGCATAGAGGCGAAACGCTCCCATGTTGGTAGGATGCCCCACGATTTCAATCTTATGGCAGATGGAATCATAGTTGTCGTCCTCATCAATATAGAGATACGCAGTGCCATCGGGGTGATAGCCGCTTTTGAACATATACACTGCGCCCAGCATGACAGCCATGACCAAGCAGCCTATCCATATCCACATACGATTGGTTGTTTTCTTAGACATATTTTCTTTCTTTGGCAAACTACCTTGGTTAAATTGTTGGGGCTTTGTCTGTTGGGTGGCAAAAGTAACAACGCCTTAGCCTTTTCCCTAACCAAAACCTCTTGTTTTCCATGAAATATACTTGCAAAGATATGGATTCTTCCCCAGATATTCTTCTTATGTGTGGAAAGTTTTCTACCTTTACCACAAAAATCACACATTTTTCTTATAGACCTATGGAAAATTTTAAGGATTTGGTGCAGAAGCGCCGTAGTGTTCGTAAGTTTGCGGAACAAGAAATACAGGCAGAGGACTTGCAGACGATTCTTCGTGCAGCCCTCATGTCGCCGACCAGTAAAGGTACTCGTGCATGGCACTTTGTGGTGGTGGACGACCCCGTGTTGCTTGAGAAGATTTCGCTTTGCCGTTCGATGGGCAGTCAGTTTATCGCTGGCGCCAAAGTGGCGGTGGTTGTGTTGGGCGACCGCGATGTGACTGATGCGTGGTGTGAGGATGCCTCGTTGGCAGCTGTCACCATGCAGTATCAAGCTACAGATCTCGGTCTTGGCTCATGCTGGTGTCAGATTCGCAACCGCTTCATGGAGAATGGTGAGCCATCAGACAATGTGCTTCGTTTCTTGTTGAGATACCCGGAGAACCTGACAGCCGAATGCATCATCGGTTTTGGCTATCCAGCCATTGAGCGCAAGCCACAGGACGAGGACAAGTTGAAGTGGGAGAATGTGCATATAGGGTCATTCCCCGAAGAGGATTGAAGTCGTTGGCGTGTATGAAAATCGTATTGATAGGAGCGGGCAATCTTGCCACAAACTTGGGTAAGGCATTGTTTCGTGCTGGTCATGAAATCGTGCAAGTGTATAGCCGTACAGAAGAATCCGCCAGTGCGTTGGCGAAAGTGCTGAAATGCGCGCATACGGTCGATTTGGCAGCAGTGCCCACAAACGTCGACATCTTTATCTTTGCGCTTAAAGATGATGCGGTGGAACGGGTGGCCAATCAACTGAAAAAGGGTAGGGAGGACCAACTTTTTGTTCACACAGCTGGTAGCCTTCATGTGGATGTGTTGCCAACAGCGCGACGTGGTGTGTTCTATCCGATGCAGACTTTCTCCAGATATAAGGACGTGGATTTCAGGGTCATCCCTTGCTTTGTCGAATCCGCTCAGCAGAAGGACAAGGAACTGCTGCTGGCGTTGGCAAAGACGATTTCTGATACCGTGTATGAACTGGATAGCGACAATCGGAAATACCTGCATTTGGCCGCAGTCTTCTGTAACAACTTTGCCAACCATTGCTTCACGCTCGGGGCGCAGTTGCTAAAAGAGCATGGTAATCTCCCGTTCAGCGTGATGCTTCCGCTGATAGAAGAAACCGCGGACAAACTTCATACGATGTCGCCTCATGAGGCACAGACTGGTCCTGCCGTCCGTCAAGACAAGAGCGTGTTGGACAAGCATCAATCACTGCTGTCCTCAACGCCCAACTTGTTAAAAATCTATGAACTTATCTCAGAAAGCATCTATAATGATTAACTACGACTTGACTAAGATACGTGCCGTGTTCTTCGATGTGGATGGTGTCCTGTCGTGCGAAACCATTCCGCAGCATCCCAATGGCGACCCCATGCGCACGGTGAACATCAAGGATGGCTATGCCATGCAGCATGCCGTGAAGTGCGGCTTGGTTCTTGCCATCATCACTGGGGGACGGACAGAGGCTGTCCGAATCCGTTATGAAAGCCTCGGTTTGAAAGACGTGATTCTCGGTGCTTCCGTCAAAATCAAGGTTTACAATGACCTGAAAGAGAAATACGTCCTTCAGGACGAGGAAATCGCTTACATTGGCGACGATATTCCCGACTATGAGGTGCTTCGGCAGTGTGGATTGCCCTGCTGTCCTGCCGATGCTGCACCCGAAATCAAGGCGGTGTGTACCTACATCTCCCACAAGAACGGGGGACAGGGGTGCGCTCGCGACATTCTCGAACAAATTCTCAAAGCACAAGACTTATGGATGCACAACAGCACTGCCTTCGGTTGGTAGGAGACTACAAAGTGATATTGGCAAGCAATTCGCCTCGGCGCAAAGAACTGCTGGGCGGACTTGGCGTTCCTTTCGAGGTACGCACGTTGCAAGGCATTGACGAGAGTTATCCCGACACGTTGTGGGGAGAGGAAATTCCTATCCATATATCGGGCAAGAAGGTCGAAGCCTACAAGCGCACGATGGCTGACGACGAACTGATTATTACAGCCGACACCATTGTCTATGACAACGGGCAAGTGCTCGGCAAACCCAAGGATAGGGAAGATGCTGTTCGGATGCTTCGTCAGCTTTCAGGTCATGCCCACGAAGTCATCACGGGGGTGTCCATTGTGACGAAAGAGAAGACCACGCAGTTCGCCTCCACCTCGAAAGTGTTCTTCGCACCCTTGACCGACGAGGAGATTGCCTATTACGTTGACAACTACCATCCTTTCGACAAAGCTGGAGCATACGGCATTCAGGAGTGGATAGGCTTGGTGGCAGTCATTCGCATCGAAGGCTCTTATTTCAACGTGATGGGACTGCCTGTACAACGACTATATACAGAACTGCTCAAAAGACAATCCGATGGAGACCTACACCCACGAGCTTGACGCGACCGACTTGCAGATTCTTCGCATTCTGCAAGCTAACAGCCGACTCACCACGAAGGAGTTGGCGCAACAGATTCATTTGTCCATTACACCCACCTACGAGCGTCAGCGTCGTTTGGAACGCATGGGGTATATCAAAGGTTATGTAGCCGTGCTTGATGCCTACAAGATGGAACGTGGCTTCATGGTGTTCTGCAACATCTCCATGAAGCAGATAAACAAGACCATTGCCAACGAGTTTCGCAATGCAGTGGGGCTGTGGAACGAGGTGACAGAGTGCTACAATGTATCGGGCGATGGCGACTACTTGCTGAAAGTCTGTGTGAGCAGCATGCAGAAGTACCAGCAGTTCATTCTCGACAAATTGGGCGAATTCCCCCATATTTCGCAAGTGCGTTCGTACTTCGTGATGGACACGCTGAAACTCACATACGGTTTTCCTATGTAGAAAGCGTGGCAGGAACAATCCTGCCACGCTTCTTTTATTACGCTATCCCATGATGGCAATCGACTTCCATCATGGCAGACCGAACAATCACTGTTTATACTCTGTGCTGATGATGTTCTTCACCTGTTCATAACTCAGGCAGATGGTGGTAGGACCGTAGGCGTATGGGGCGATGTCATACTCATTGTAGTAGAACTCAATGCTGTCAGCTCGCATGGCAAAGTTCTTGCTCACGAAAAAATCGCTCATTTCCAGATAGCCCTTCTCGTTCAGCCCCTCTATGGTGAACACGCCGTTGTTGGTCATCAGCTTGTGCAGCAACAGGTTTTGCAGCTCACGCTGGTTGACGGTGGGAAATACCGCATCAAGTGAAACGAACTCGCCCGTCTGTGTGTTGAAACGCAGGATAGTGGTGAGTCGGCTTGGATGCGCGCCGCCCATGAAGGTCTCCTCCATCAGTCGATAGTTGATAATATCCTTCATGCCGCGCTCTGCCCTTCCTGTCAGGTAGTCTTGGTAAATGTTGGCAATGTTGTCACTGTGAAACTCTTCCTTCGCTGCCGCGATGTATTGCGCCATCGCCTCTTCTTGTGTCTGTTCGCTCGACTGTTTCAGCAGCAGCTCAATCAACAGGTCGTTGATGAGCTTGCACACTTTCGTCTTCTGCTCGTTGTCAGACCGTACAAACTCCATGTCTATCTTCACGTCCAATTCGCGTTCCTCTTGCGATTGCAGTTGGGCGAATTCATCGTCCTCGTCCGTCAAGTCGAGTGGAGGCTCAGTCTGATGTTCTTGCGCCTCTACGGCATAAAATTCCAGTTCGTCCTTAGGACCATTCGGCTGGCAGGCTATGAACAGCAATGCCACCAGTGCGCTGCACCATCCGCAGATGTAGTGTTTGTGTGGTTTTTTCATCATGCTTTCCGTTAATTTGGTTGCAAAGGTACTAATTTTTCCGTTCAACATAGATGCTGTTCCGTCAATAATGTCTAATTTTGCGAAAGATTTCATTAAAAATTGTTCATGACGACTTTCCATGCAACGTAGAGATTCCTATAGCGACCTTGGATTGATGGTTGCGATTGGCATATTCATCTGTATCCTCATCAAGAGCATGATGTTCGGTTTCACATGGGTGGGCATTGTTTGGCTTCTCCTCTCGTGTGTTTATTTCTACGTCTCGTGGCGTTATGCCTCCAGTAGCCGTGTGGTGCGCCACTCCACCACGGGCTTTCTCTTCCTCTCCGTTGTGGCAATCATGGGCATCCTTCTCTTCGACCGCAACACGCGTCCCGTCATGCACGCTTTTGAAGGAACGGGCGACACCATTGCCGACCTCGTCGTGATGGACGAAGACCCTGTGATGCCCATGGCGGCCATCATGTCTGTCGATACGCTGGAGGCTGATACATTGGCGGCAGATTCCGTCAGCATGGACACTATTATAAATAATGTATCATCGTCGGAGGTGCTGTCTGCTGACAGCGTTGGTGCCGATGCTTCCGACTTTTCAATGTAAAAAGATAGAAAAGATGCCTTCCACAAGCAATACTTCTGAATCATCTGCCAAAGGACGTGCTGTCCGCACCATTGTGGCAGTCTCTCTCGTCATCGTGACATTGGGCGGTGTAGCCACATGGTATCTCTTCTTCCGTGGTGGCGACGATGCTGACGAGCGTGTCGTTTACGACCGTATCATACACTATCAGAACCTTCATCAGTATGACCTCATGGGCAAAGCCCTCGAAGAATACTTCGATACTTACAATCCAGATGCTTTCCACTATTCGCAGTTGAAGAATCTCAACGACCGCTTTTTCACCGAACGGGCCGATTGGAAAGCAGCTTCCGCCTCTCTCTCCACATCGACCATTCGTCATTTCATCGATGCGCATCCCGATGGCTTCTATCAGGTCGATGCCGAGCAGAAACTCGACTCCCTTTTGTATGTGCAGGCATTGGCTGCCAACACCCGCGAAGCCTTTGAACACTACATCAGCCAGTCGCCCCAAGGCAGCTATGTAGAGGAGGCGCGCGCCAACATAGAGGCACTCGACAATGTGGGAGTGACACCCGAAGAATATGCTGCCGCTCACCAAGTGATGGAAGCCCACTTCAATGCCTTGGGCAACAACGACCAAGCAGCACTCATTAGCACACTTGCCGCGCAGGTGCATAACTACATCGGAAAGGTGAACCCCGAAATAGAGGACATCTATGACTATATGCAGAGCGTTCATGCCACAAGGCGCAACCTCCTCTTCCTCATTAGGAACGATAGTGTGAAGAAAGTCACCGTGGGTGACAAAAGACTGTATAGCGTTCAGTTATTGCACGACGAAGAGACCTATTTGTCTGACGATACCCCCATGCTCGACCCCGAGTTTAGCACAGTC
>WFMB01000025.1 GCA_009177185.1 Bacteroidales bacterium | reverse complement strand
CAGGGCAATGAGTGCCTCGGTGCTGCCATATCCCTCATCGTTGAGCAGGTCCATATCGTAGCCTTCCCCTTGCAGAATCAAGGTCTTGGGAGCGACGAGCGATGGCAGTTTCCCGGTGCGTATGGGGTTTGGCTCAATGATTTTCACGTTCTTGTGTATGGGGGCGAGTGCCCAGCTGGCGCGTACGGAGAGTTTGCCGCCCCCAATGATGAGGCTGCTCTTCACGGCAGGGTAGTCGTCCTTGCCTGTGAGGTGGCGGATGATAGTGAAGTTTTCCTTGGTGGTCATGAAGAATACGAGGTCGCGCGGCAGAATCCGTTCATCGCCATGTGGGCTGATGGTCTCGTCGTCGCGGCGGATAGCCACCACGTGGAAGTTGTGACCGTGTGCCATGCCAATCTCCTTCAGCGTGTGCCCCACCAGCTGATTGTCCTTGTTGCTGATTTCTCGGTCGTTCTTCGGGTGGGCGTCGTGCATCTTCACACTGAGCAACAAGAGTTCACCACCGTTGAACTCCCACAGCTGGCGCACCCAACTGTAGCGCGCACTGGCAGCAATGTCCTCGGCTGCCAGCTGCTCGGGATAGATGAGCGACTCCACGCCCAAGTTCTTGAAATACTCCAAGTTCTCGGGCTTCATGTATTCGTAGTTATCCACCCGTGCCACGGCCTTCTTGGCTCCTAACTGCTTGGCAAGCATGGCGCACGTGAGGTTCTCGCTCTCGTTGGGCGTGACGGCAATGAAGAGATCGGCGCGGTTCACCTCGGCATCTTTCAGTCCTGCGATGGATGTGGGTTGCCTGACCAGCGTCATGATGTCAAGCTCGTTGCCCCATCGGGCGAGCTTGCCTTCGTTAGCGTCAATCAGCACAACGTCTTGGTGGTCGTTCGACAGCATGCGCGCCAGATGTGTGCCCACCGCGCCTGCGCCAGCAATGACTATCTTCATGACATCTTTGATGTTATTTTATCCAACACTGCTGCAATGCCCTCTGCGTCCATGCCGCACTGACGGCGAAGCTGTGCCACCGTTCCGTGCATCACGAAATGGTCGGGCAGACCGATGCGGTGGACGGATGCGTGGTAGCCGTGGTCGGCAAAGAACTCCAGCACCGCACTGCCCAATCCGCCAGCGATGACTCCGTCTTCGACGGTCACGACCTGCTGGAAGTGTTGTCCCACTTCATGCAGGATGTCCTCGTCGATAGGTTTGAGGAAACGCATATCGTAGTGGGCTATACGTAGTGGCTGTGTGGCATGCGTGTTCAGCCACTTCAGTTCGGCAATCGAGATGGCTTTCTCCGCTTCCACGCCCAAAGGTCCGAGGCTCAGCACGGCAATGCCCGCTCCGTCTTTCAGCTTCCGTCCCTTGCCCACAGGCACCTCTTCCNGNNCNCACNGCNAGTCAACCGTGTTGCCGCATCCNCGGGGATAGCGAATCACGAANGCCCCCTTGTCGGGCAGCTGCGCGGTGTACATCAGTCGGCGCAGTTCAGGCTCGTTCAGCGGCGAAGCGATGGTCAGATTGGGGATGGGGCGCAGGAAAGCAAGGTCGAACGCGCCGTGATGTGTAGAGCCGTCTTCGCCCACCAGTCCTGCACGGTCAAGGCAGAGTGTCATGTTGAGGCGCATCGTGGCAACATCGTGGATGATGTTATCGTAGGCACGCTGCATGAAAGAAGAGTAAATGTTGCAGAAAGGCATCAATCCGTCCTTTGCCAAGCCTCCCGAGAACGTGACGGCATGCCCCTCGGCAATGCCCACGTCGAACACGCGTTCGGGCATGGCGTTCATCATGATGTTCATCGAGCAGCCCGTTGGCATGGCAGGTGTGACACCCACAATCTTGGGGTTCTGCTGAGCCAGTTCGAGGAGTGTCTTGCCAAACACGTCTTGGAACTTGGGCGGACGGGGCGTTGTGTCGTGGCTCACGATACGCTCGCCTGTGTCGGGGTCGAACTTGCCGGGGGCGTGCCAGATGGTGGCATCCTCCTCGGCAGGGGCATAGCCACATCCCTTGGTCGTGTGGATGTGCAGGAGTTTCGGCCCTTTCATTTCCTTGATGGCTTGCAGAATGCGCACCAGCTCCTCCACGTTGTTGCCGTCGGCAGGGCCGAAGTAGCGGATGTCCATGCCCTCAAAGATATTCTTCTGGCGAGTCAGCACCGACTTCAGGCTATTGGTGAAGCGGATGATGCCCTTGCGGCGTTTCTCAGTGAGAATACCCCAGTTGAAGAGATTCGTAGCGAGGCGGTTGCGAATGCTGTTGTAGGTGGAGTTGGTGGTGAGTTGCAGCAGATACTTGCGCATGCCGCCCNCNCNNTGGTCGNTGGACATCTCNNTNTCGTTCAGCACAATCAGCATATCGTTGGGCGTGCCCGCTGTGTTGTTGATTCCCTNAAACGCCAAGCCGCCGCTCATGGCGCCGTCGCCAATCACCGCCACCACCTTTCGGTTTTCTTTTTTCAGTCGAGCCGCCACCGCCATGCCCAGTGCTGCCGAAATGGAGTTGCTGGCATGTCCGCAGCAGAAAGTGTCGTACTCGCTTTCGTCGGGATGCGGAAAAGGTTTCAAGCCGTTCAGTTTGCGGTTGGTGCAGAACTGGTCGCGCCTCCCCGTGAGAATCTTGTGCCCGTATGCCTGATGTCCCACGTCCCACACGATGCGGTCGTAGGGTGTGTTGAACACGTAATGCAGTGCCACGGTCAGTTCCACTGCACCCAGGCTTGATGCCAAATGCCCCGGATTCATCGCCAGCTCCTTAATGATGTCACGTCGCAACTCGTCACACACTGCTGGCAGTTCCGACACTTTCAACAGGCGCAAGTCGGCAGGGGTGTCAATTTTCGTGAGATATTTATATAACGTGTTATCTCCCATAATCCATATAAAAACGTGCAAAAATAGGTATTTTCTTTTTTACAAGCCCAAAGATAAGGTGAAAAACTTTCGCTATAAGGTTTTGTGCCGTCTTGTGAGTGGCTAAATGTCGGCTTTTTGTTAGGAACGACCTCTGTTCGGAGAAAGAATGTCTTTTTTACCCCCTGACGGCAGGTGCGGCATGAGCCGTCAGACGCTTCGCTGTGTAGCGCGCTTTCACAGCCTCAAAATCGGAGTCCCCGACTCCGACCGACCGATGTCCCCGACTCCGACTAATCGGAGTCGGGGACATCGATTTTGGAGGGTTTTTCAGAGGGGAGTTGCGCGGTGGCTTTGACGTGACCAACAACGTCACTTTTTTTGTACATTCGCAAACCTCCGAATCTGCGCAAAAGAAACAGGCAATCAGGCGAGAATCGCCATTTTCTCTGTCCTAAATGGGGGGGGTAATGTCCTATATGTCGCCTCTTTGCAAGAATTGTTTGTGTGCTATACAGAAAAGATTTTACCTTTGCGACGCAATCCCGATGGAGGGGATTCCGAAAACCTTCATGGGGTTGTTGATAAAGTGAACTAAACAGAGTAGGAAAAAGTAACAAAGTAAAATTGAAGGAATTATGAAGAAAATTCTTTTGGCTGCATTCGTTGCAGTTGCGTCTCTCTCAGCTAACGCACAGATTTGGGTGGGTGGCGAACTTGGTCTGAACACATCAAAGACTTCTTTTGATGGAGAAACACTCGAAAAGCGTAACACTGTAACCATCGCTCCAGAGGTTGGCTACAAGTATAGTGACAAGGTCGATTTCGCTGTAGCGCTTGGGTATACTCACGAAGATGAGAAGAATGGTGNNAGCANNAATGNANTCGGCATTNACCCATACGTTCGCTACACTTANNTCAAGAGCGGCAAGTTCTCTGCATTCGTTGACGGCGGCTTCTCTTACGGACTTATTCATACAAGCGGTGTGGATGACAACCTGAATCTTTGGGAGATTGCTGTTAAGCCAGGTTTGGCATACAGCCTGACAGACAAGGTGGGTCTTGTAGCACATGTAGGTAGCCTCGGCTGGCAGTTTGGCAAGTCGGGTGACGTGAAGGTGAACAACTTCGGTTTGAATGTCACCAACCAAATCTCTTTCGGTGTATACGTGAATCTCTAATCAGCACAAAAGAAACATACGGAAAAGGTCGGCAGCGTATCTGCCGACCTTTTTTTGTCTTTTGTCATGCGTGTTTGTCAAAAAGTTCTTACCTTTGTCCCCAAATAGCTAAAAACGAAAAACATGGAACAGAGAAACTTTAAGAGAACGACGGTGACGGCTGCACTGCCATACGCTAACGGACCTGTACACATCGGTCACTTGGCGGGGGTGTATGTGCCTGCCGACATCTATGTGAGATACCTGCGACTGAAGGGACGTGAGGTGATGTTTGTGTGTGGCAGTGATGAGCATGGTGTGCCTGTGACCATTCGTGCGAAGAAGGAGGGATGCACCGTGCAGGACGTGGTGGACCGCTATAACGGCATCATCAAGAAGTCGTTTGCCGACTTTGGCATCAGCTTCGACATCTACAGCCGCACCACCAGCAAGACGCATCATCAGTTTGCGGCTGACTTCTTTAAGAAGCTCTACGATGACGGCAAGTTTGTAGAAATCACTTCGGAGCAGTTCTACGACGAGGAGACGAAGCAGTTTCTCACCGACCGAAACATCAAAGGCGAGTGTCCACGCTGCCACAGCGAGGGGGCTTACGGCGACCAGTGCGAGAAATGTGGCGCAACGCTTTCGCCGGAGGAACTCATCAATCCTGTGAATGCCATTAACGGCAATCCGCTGGTGAAGAAGGCGACAAAGCACTGGTACTTGCCGCTCGACCAGTATCAGGGATGGCTTGAGGAGTGGATTCTGAAAGGACACCCCGAATGGCGCAGCAATGTGTATGGTCAGTGCAAGAGCTGGCTGGACGGCGGCTTGAAGCCCCGTGCAGTGACGCGCGACCTTGATTGGGGCATTCCTGTGCCTGTGGAGGGCGCTGAGGGCAAGGTGCTCTATGTGTGGTTCGATGCCCCCATCGGCTACATCAGCAACACAAAGGAACTCTGTGAGCAGGAGCCTGAGAAGTGGGACACATGGCAGAAGTGGTGGCAGGACGAGGAGACCCGTCTGGTACACTTCATCGGCAAGGACAACATCGTGTTCCACTGCATCGTGTTCCCTGCGATGCTGAAGGCGCATGGTGACTATATCCTGCCTGACAACGTGCCCAGCAACGAGTTCCTGAATCTGGAGGGCAACAAAATTTCGACCTCGAAGAACTATGCCGTGTGGCTCAACGAATACTTGGACGAACTGCCTAACCGTCAGGACGAATTGCGCTATGTGCTCACTGCGAATGCGCCTGAGACGAAGGATAACGACTTCACTTGGGCAGATTTCCAGGCGCGTTGCAACAACGAGCTGGTGGCTGTGTATGGCAACTTCGTGAACCGTGCTTTGCAGCTCACGCAGAAATACTACGATGGCATCGTGCCTGCTTGTGGCGAACTGACGGATGCGGACAAGGCGACGCTGGCTGAGTTTGCCTCTGTGAAGGATAACGTGGAGAAGCTCATCGAGGGCTTCAAGTTCCGCGAGGCACAGAAGGAGGCGATGAACCTCGCTCGCATCGGCAACAAGTACATTGCCGACGAAGAGCCTTGGAAGGTCATCAAGACTGACCCTGATCGTGTGAAGACCATTATCTATATTTCGCTGCAACTTACTGCCAATCTGGCGATTGCGTTTGAGCCTTTCCTGCCTTTCTCGTCGGCCAAGCTGCGCGAGATGATTAACATGGAGGAACTGAACTGGGAGGACCTTGGTAAGACTGACCTGCTGCCTGCTGGCAAGCAGCTTGGCAAGCCAAGTCTGCTGTTCTCGAAGATTGAGGATGAGACCATTCAGTTCCAGACGGATAAGCTCGCTGCCGCCATCAAGGCGAACGAGGCTGCCAATGCAACGGTGGCTCCTGTGAAGGACACGGTGGCTTTCGATGACTTCACCAAGCTCGACATCCGTGTGGCAACCGTGCTGGAGTGTGAGCGTGTGCCGAAGATGAAGAAGTTGCTCAAGTTCCGTCTCGACGATGGCACTCCGAAGGGACGCACCATCGTGAGCGGCATCGCCCAGTGGTATGAGCCTGAGCAGCTGGTGGGCAAGCAGGTGCTTTTCATCGCCAATTTGGCGCCTCGCGAGTTTAAGAACGGACTTGTGAGCGAGGGCATGATACTCTCTGCCGAGAACTACGATGGCAGCATCAGTGTGACGACGGTGGAGAAGCCCGTGAAGGGTGGCAGTCAGGTTTGCTAATCAAGCCTGTGTGCTGGTCGAACTTTGACAGAGTGTATGAGAAAGAGGGTCGTTGGAACGTCGATACTTGTGGTGGTTGGGGCACTGGTTGTCTGGTGTGCCAGCCGCTGGGAGGCATGGTTTCACAACCCTGACGAAACTCCCTATGAGGCGACGGCAGCGCCAGCGAGGGTGTTGCTCACTTTTGGCGACGAAAACGGGCTGAACCGTAATGTGAGTTGGACTTGTGGCAGCGAAGTGTGTGACGCTTTTGTGGAACTGCTGGATGAGACGGACAGCGTGCTCCGCAAGGTGAAAGCCGATGGTGAGGTGTTTGTCTCTCGCGGGGGGAGGAGTTGTTATTATGTGGCTCGGCTGAGGGGATTGGATGCTGGTCATGCCTATCGCTATCGGGTGTGGACGGGCAAGGAAAGCTCGCCATGGTATGCCTTTCGGTTGCCTGATGCGGACGACCGCGAGACTTCTTTCCTGTATGTTGGTGATGTCCAAGATTCCATAGGCGGCATTGCCAACCAGCTGCTGAGGAAAGCCTTTGGGCGGCACCTTGATGCGGAGTTTCTGGTGTGTGGCGGCGACTTGGTTGAACGTCCTACCGATGCTTTCTGGAACGAGGTCTTTGAGGGGCTTGACTCTGTGGGACAGGCGGTGCCTGTTCTGACGGTGACGGGCAACCATGACTATCTGAAAGGGTCTATCTGCGTGCTCGAACGTCGCTTCTCCCTCATCCATTCCTACTTCTTGGATTCGATGGTGGGTGAGAATCAGGTGTTCACGGTTCGTTACAAGGATGTGCAGTTCTTCTGTCTCGATAGCAACCGCGAGTTCTTCTATCTCTGGACACAGCGTCAGTGGCTGAGCAAGCAACTGGCGGCTTCGACGGCAAAGTGGAAGGTGGTGGTGCTGCATCATCCGCTCTATTCCACCCATGGGAACGCGAACAACCTGATTCAGCGGTGGATGTTCGACGACCTCGTGCAAGCGTATGGCGTGGATTTGGTGCTGCAAGGACATGAGCATGCCTATGCTCGCATGACTCAGCACGACGAGGAGGGGAATGCCACAACGCCTGTCTATACGGTGAGCCACTGCTCGCCCAAGAACTATCGCATCCACTTCGATGAGCGTTTCGACAAGTTCGGCTCGGGCAGCCGCTACTATCAGCGTATCTACACGCATGCTGACACGCTTTTCNTGGCGGCATANGATGCAGTGNAANGTGTGCGCTACGACTCCCTCTANGTGGTGAAANCCGNTGNTGGNNNCACGNTGGCGGATGCTGGGCAGAAGATACAGGAGCGNATCACGTTCACGCCTGCACCTAACAGTGCGAAAGATGCTGCCTTTGCTGAACGCATCAATGACTATAAGAAGAGAAAAATATACGATAACTCACACTCATTCATCTGTTTATAACTCTCATCGCATCATGAAACAAACTCAGTTACGGAAGTCTGTCGTATCAAGCCCGCTTGCTTTCATCTGCAATCTGGCACTTGTCTATGTGGTGTATGGCTTATGCCGTCTTGCCTATCTGTTGGAGAACTGGGCGGTCCTCTCGGAGGGCTTCGATACCCTTTCCTTCATGGAGGCGTTGAAGGGCTGCTGGATGTTCGACACCTCGGCTATTCTCTACACCAATGCGCTTTATGCTATCCTGATGCTTGTGCCGTTGCATTGGAAGGAGCGCGACGGGTGGCAGACGCTGGCAAAGTGGGTGTATGTGGTGGTGAATGCCGTCTGTGTGGTGGCTAATCTGGCGGATGCCGTTTATTTTCAATATACGGGTCGTCGTACTACGTCGTCGGTCTTTCAGGAGTTCAGCAACGAGGGTAACATTGGTGATGTGATGGGTGTGGAAGTGTTGCGCCACTGGTATCTGGTACTGGTGGGTATCGTGTTGATTGCAGGCTTGATATTCTTCTATGTAAAGCCTACGGGCACATACAAGGTGCGGATGCTGAAAGACAAACTCGTCTATTATGCTGTTCACTTGGTGTGCTTCGGGCTGTATATCCCCGTCACCATTGCAGGTATGCGTGGCGGTGCCACAACGGCGGTGCGTCCTATCACCATCAGCAATGCCAACCAGTATGTGAACCGTCCTTCGGAGGCTGCGCTGATTCTGAACACGCCGTTCTCTATGATTCGTACCATCAACAAGAGTGTCTTTGTCAATCCTAAGTTTTTCTCTCGCAAAGAATTGGATGACATCTATAGCCCTGT
>WFMB01000018.1 GCA_009177185.1 Bacteroidales bacterium | reverse complement strand
AGTTACTAAAAAATGCCGAAACAAGCGCAATCCCTCTCGTAGAAAAAGGGAAAAGCAGCCGGGAGGGCTGCTTTTCGCGGGTTTGGTTATGAGGGGGGATGATGTTTAGTCGATTTCTTCGTCAGCCTCGTAGCCGCCCATTTCGCGGATGGCGTTCTTCAGCATGGTGTATTGCTGGAAGAGGTGGTTGACAGGCTCCTCGCCCTGCGTGTAGTCGTGCATGGGGGCTTTGAGGAAGAAAGAGAGGAAGCGCTGGATGCCGCTCTTTCCTGCGCGTGCAGCGCCGACGCTGAGCAGGAAGAGATCGAGCAACAGCGGTTCGGCAAGGATGGAGTCGAGCCAGAGGAAGTTAATCTTGATCTGCATGGGGAAGTTCATCCAGCCGAAGATGTCGATGTTGTCCCAGCCTTCCTTGTTGTCGTTGCGCGGAGGATAGTAGTTGATGCGCACTTTGTGGAAGTATTGGTTGTCCTCGTCGTTGCCGTGTCCGTAGAGGTCTGGCTGTGCTTCGGGCTTGAGGATGGTTTCGAGTGTGGAAAGCTTGCTGACCTCCTTGGTGCGGAAGTTGGCTGGCTCGTCGAGCACGAGTCCGTCGCGGTTGCCGAGGATGTTGGTGGAGAACCAGCCGTTGAGACCGAGGCAACGAGTGCCGATGATAGGCGCGAAGCCTGACTTCACAAGGGTCTGTCCTGTCTTGAAGTCCTTGCCAGCAATAGGCATTCCCGTTTTCTCCGACATCTCCCACATCGCAGGAATATCGACGGTGGTGTTAGGTGCGCCCATGATGAACGGAGCACCTTCTGCCAGTGCGGCATAGGCATAGCACATGGATGGTGCGATGTTCGCGCGGTCGTCCGCCTTCATGGCAGCCTCCAGGTGTTCCAATGTGTCATGCACAGCCATGTTCGGCTCTACATAAATCTCGGTCGATGCAGCCCATGCCACCACGATGCGTGAGCAGTTGTTGTCTGCCTTGAACTTGCGGATGTCTTCGCGCAGTTGCTCCACCATGTCCCAGCGTGTGGCACATTGTTTCACGTTGTCGCCGTCGAGACGCTTGGCGAAGTTCTTGTCAAAAGCCGCTTTCAAAGGCACGATTTTCTCCAGCTCGTCCTTCACGGGCAGGATGTCCTTCTCGTTCAGCACTTCGGCGTACATCGCGCTTTGGAAAGCGTTGGCGGGATAAACGTCCCATGCTCCGAACACGATGTCGTCCAGTTGTGCCATGGGCACGATTTCAGAGTAGCTGAGATACTTCTTGTCTGCGCCCTTCCCGACACGAATCTTGTCGTACTGGGTCATGGAACCCACAGGCTTGGCAAGTCCCTTGCGGGCCATCAACACGCCTGTCATGAAGGTGGATGTTACAGCGCCCAGTCCTACGACCATGATGCCGAGTTTGCCCTCCGCAGGCTTCACATTTTGATTTTTCATTGTTGGTTTATTGTTTGAGATATGAATTTCACAAATTTTTGCAAAGATACAGAAAAGCCATCAAATCGGCGTGACAAAACGAAAGAAAAAAGTGTTCTAATCGTCGCTTTTAAGGTTTGTTAATGCGCCTTTGTGCTCCGCCGTGCGGTCAGAATCGTATAATGAGTGCCTCGTCGTGGCGGAAAACGTCGGTTCGGTCCACTGGCGGCAACGTGAAACAGGGCGTAAGACGCTCCTTCGGGTGGTGCGCTTTCACTGCCCCCAAATCGGAGTCCCCGACTCCGACCGACCGATGTCCCCGACTCCGACCAATCGGAGTCGGGGACATCGATTTTGGGGGTCTTTTTGCGGGGTGTAGATGAAGGGCTTCATGAGGGCAGTGATGGAGAGGATAGGGACGAGGAAACTTTCAGGGAAAGTGGCACTGTGGATTCTGATTTGTTTGTCCGAGCCCTTCATTTTATATTACTTTAACAAAAAATAGCCTCTCTTATTTTGAGGAGTGGGCGGTTTGTGTTATCTTTGCAACATAAAGACAACGACCGACTTGACATGAATAAAAGCGACAGCATCGTTATCATTCCAACCTACAACGAACGGGAGAACATTGAGAAAATCACCCGTGCGGTGTTTGCGCTGGAGAAGTGCTTCCACATACTGGTCATTGATGACGGTTCGCCTGACGGCACCGCTGCCATCGTGAAGGGGCTGATGCAGGACGAGTTTGCCGACCGCCTCTTCCTGCTGGAGCGCAAGGGCAAACAGGGGCTTGGCACGGCTTATATCGCAGGCTTCAAATGGGGCTTGGCGCACGGGTATGATTACATCTTTGAGATGGATGCCGACTTCTCACATGCACCCAGCGACCTGCCCCGTCTCTATTCGGCCTGTGCCGATGATGGCTACGACTTGGCGATTGGCAGCCGCTATGTGTCGGGGGTCAATGTGGTCAACTGGCCTATGGGGCGTGTCCTCATGTCCTATTTCGCTTCCAAGTATGTGCGCTTTGTGACGGGCTTTCAAGTCCACGACACTACGGCTGGCTTCAAATGTTACAAACGCCGCGTGCTGGAGACTATCGACCTCGATGCCATCCGTTTCAAGGGGTATGCTTTTCAGATTGAAATGAAGTTCACCGCCTATAAATGCGGATTCAAGATAAAAGAAGTGCCAGTCATCTTCGTCAACCGTGTGGAAGGCGTGTCGAAGATGAACAGCGGCATCTTTGGCGAAGCATTCTTTGGCGTGATGCGTCTGCGTTGGGATGGTTGGTTTCGCAAATACCCGAAGCCCGTTGACGAGAAGACGGAACAAACACTGACTAACTGATACCGAATGAGAACAATTATCAGGAATACAACAATCGTGAACGAGGGACGCAAGTTCGTTGGCTCGGTGGTGATAGAGGACGAGATGATTCAGCAGGTGCTGGAGGGCGATGACTCCACTCAGGCTTACGACCTTGAGATTGATGGTACTGATATGTATCTATTCCCTGGTGTGATTGACGACCATGTGCATTTTCGCGAGCCAGGGCTGACCTACAAGGCAGACATTGCCAGTGAGAGCCGCACGGCAGCGGCTGGCGGTGTGACTTCCTATATGGAAATGCCCAATACGAATCCCCAGACCACCAACTTCGAACTGCTGGAGGAGAAGTTCCAGCTGGCTGCACGGAACAGCCGTGTGAACTACTCTTTCTACTATGGCGCCACCAACGACAATGTGGAAACCTTGCCGCGGCTGGACGCTACGCGCGTGGCTGGTGTCAAGGTGTTCATGGGCAGCAGCACAGGCAATATGCTGGTGGACCGAGAGGAGTCATTGCACCGAATTTTTGCCACTTCGCCCCTGTTGCTGATGGCTCATTGTGAGGACACTGCCATTATCGAGGCGAACATCCGGGCGTTCAAGAAGAAATATAAAGGACAGAATGATTTCCCCGTGCGCTACCACTCACGCATCCGCAGCGTGGAGGCGTGCTACGCATCATCGTCCTTGGCGGTGCAGATGGCGAAAGATACGGGTGCGCGCCTGCACATCGCCCACATCTCCACGGCAAAAGAGTTGGAACTCTTTGACAACAAGCCTTTGGAGGAGAAGAAGATTACGGCAGAGGCTGTCATTGCTCACCTGATGTTTACGACCGAAGACTATGACACCCTTGGCACGCGCATCAAGTGCAATCCTGCCATCAAGACACCCGAGGACCGTGCGGCACTGCGTGCGGCACTGACCAACGGGCTTATCGACGTGGTGGCGACCGACCATGCTCCTCACATTGCGGACGAGAAGAAGGGTGGTGCGCTGAAAGCAGCGTCGGGCATGCCCATGATTCAGTTCTCGTTGGTTTCCATGCTGGAGCTGAGCGACGAGGGCGTGTTGCCGATTGAGCGCATCCCTGACTTGATGTCTCACCATCCTGCCCAGCTGTTCCATGTCGAGAAGCGCGGTTTCATCCGTCCTGGCTATTATGCCGACCTCGTGCTGGTGGACCCAAACGCTAACTGGCAGGTGAAGGAGGGACGATATTATACCAAATGCGGTTGGACGCCGATGGACGAACGTGTGTTCAAGTGGCGTGTACGCCGCACGATGGTGAATGGCATTACGGCATACTGCGACGGCATCGTGGTGGATGGTGTCAGAGGCAAGGAACTGAGATTCAGCAACCCCTCATAAGCCTGAGCCTTGAGAAAGGATTATCGCATCAGCGACGTGGCTGACTACATCAACTGGGTGTACTTCTTCCACGNNTGGTCCGTGNCGCAACGGTNGGACGAANGGCAGCGCCTCTATGCGGAGGCGCAACAGATNCTCAAGCACTTGCAGCCTTATCTGAAAGTCAAATGTGTGGNGGAAATANTGCCTGCCTACAGTGAGGGGGATGATATTATCGTGCAGCGAACTCGTCCGTGCGAGTGTGGGCAGGTTCATCCAATCGGAATGCCCATTCGGCTTCCGATGTTGCGGCAACAGATTCCCGACGGGGAAGGGCGGTGTTTGTGTCTGAGCGACTTCATCCGTCCCAAGTCCGTTGCGAAGCAGGACAAGATAGGTGTCTTTGCCGTCTCGACTGCTATTGACGTGAGCAAGACCTATCCAGACGACGACTTCAACGGGATGCTGTTGCAAACACTGGCAGACCGGCTGGCGGAAGCTGGTGCGGAACGTCTGCACCAAGAGGTGAGGCGAACGCTTTGGGGCTATGCGCCACAGGAGGCTCTGACCATTGAGGAGCTGCATCAAGAAAGGTTTCAAGGCATCCGCCCTGCTGTGGGCTATCCTTGTCTGCCTGACATATCTATCAACCGTCTCATTGATGAGATTGTAGGGCTGGAAAGCATCGGCGTGACACTGACCACATCTGCCATGATGCACCCTCATGCCTCGGTGAGCGGATTGATGATTAGCCTGCCGCAAGCGCGCTATTTCTCGGTAGGGAAAGTGGATGAGGTCCAATTACGCGACTATGCCGACCGACGTAACATGACTGTAGAAGAAATTAGCAAATATATCCAATGCTGTTAAGGATACTCATATTGATTTGTGTACTGATTACGCTGCCTGACCTCTACATATATTATATGTACGCGCGTCGGTGGACGGAGAAGCGATGGTTGCGCCTGTTTTGGTTTGTGCCGTCGCTGCTGTTGGCGATTGCGGCTGGCTTCATCATTGGACACAACGACATGAAGCCTGAGCATCAGGTGTGGGTGAGTGTCTTCATGTTTTTTNNCTNGGCNNGNTGTGCGCNGAAAGCTCNCTTCNTGNTTTGGGACGTAGTGGGGCNCGCTCTCAACTGGCTGTTCTGCCGAGGTGTGAAAAAGCGAGACGGGGAGGGAAGTGGCGTTTTTGTACGCATCTGCCGTATCATCGGCATGGCGTTGGCTATCTTTGCCTTGGGCGTTTTATGCTATGGCTATTTCGTCGGCAGGCATTACTATGTGATTCATCGGCAAACATTCTATTTCTCTGACCTTCCCGAGCGTTATGAGGGCTACCGCATTGCTCATATCTCCGATATGCACATTGGCACGTTGCGAGATGGGCATGAGGCGGATGTCAGGAAAGTGGTGGAACTCATCAATGCGCAACATTGTGACGCCATCCTTTTCACGGGTGATTTGGTGAATCACCAAAGCGCGGAACTGGATGGATTCCAACGTGACCTCAGCAAGTTGTATGCGCCTGATGGCGTGTATGCCGTAATGGGTAACCACGATTATAGTATGTACATCAACTATCCCTGCGAGAAGGAACGCAAGGCTGATGTGGAGGAGCTTCAACGGCGCATCCGCAGCTATGGTTGGACGCTCCTGCTCAACGACCACCGCGTCCTCCATCGAGGAACGGATTCGCTCGTTATCGCTGGTGTGGAGAACGACGGTCTCCCTCCATGGCCATCTTTGGGCGACTTGCCTAAAACGATGAAGGGGCTGAAACGGGGTTGCTTCACCGTGTTGATGAGTCATGACCCGACACACTGGCGACGCAGTGTTCTCCCTCGAACCAGCATCCAATTAACGCTCTCGGGGCATACGCATGCAGGGCAGTTCAAGGTGTTCGGTTGGTCGCCTGTTGCTCGCATTTATCGTGAGTGGTCAGGTGCTTACGTTGAAGGCGGTCAAGTGCTCAACGTCAGCGACGGTATCGGGGCTGTCATGTTCCCCTTCCGCTTTGGCGCATGGCCCGAAGTCAATGTGATTACCCTCAGAAGAGGAACACCCCAAAGACTGCAATAGCTCGTAAGGTCGATGTGACCTGACAAGTCCTATAAGAAACTTTTAACAAACAAAGCATCCATCATTATGCTCAACATTCTCTACAAGATTTACTCTTTCTGTATCGCTCTGCCGCTTTTCATCGTTATCACTATATTCGTCTCCACCAGCGTCATTATCGCCAGCTTCTTTGGCGACACCGATGTGGTGGCATATTATCTGCCTAAGTTTTGGTCGAAGTGCGCGTTTTGGCTCTTCCTGCTCCGTGTCAAGGTCGAAGGACGTGAGAATATAAAGAAAGAAGACAGTTACGTCTTCCTTGCCAACCATCAAGGTTACTATGACATCTTCCTCGTCTATGGTTACTTGGGGCACAATTTTAAGTGGATGATGAAAGAATACCTGCGTAAGATTCCGTTCGTGGGGCATGCTTGCGCCAAGTCAAAGCAGATTTACTTGGCGGATGGTATCTCAGGCATCTCGAAGGCGGTGCAGCAATCTCGCGAGACACTCCAAGGCGGCATGTCGATGGTCATCTTCCCTGAGGGAACACGCACACGCACTGGCAAGATGTCGCCTTTCAAGCGCGGCTCTTTCATGCTTGCCAACGAAATCGGTTTGCCCATTGTCCCCCTGACCATCAATGGCTCTTTCGATGTATTCAGCCGTAACCATAAGTCGGTGCATCGGGGCACTGTCACGCTGACTATCCACAAGCCTATCCCCGTTGAGGAACGCCAAGGCAAGCAGACGAAGGTCGTCATGCAGGAAGTCTTTGATGTGATTAACGGTGGCTTGGAGGAGAAGTACCGTTCCAACTAAAAAAGCGTTTGGCATTGCTAATGCCAAACGCTTTTTGTTTTTTCTTCTTCTTTGTTATTTATCCCATTTTAAGAAAAACTCTTCCCNTATTTTCATCATGGANCTTTNNNTGGTGGAGATAATTTCTGCCGAGCGAGTGAAGTTGCGGTATTCCTGCTTANGCTTTGGATTGATGTGCGCCTGAATNTTCTTCGANGTAGCTTGGAATATNTCNCCGTTCAGTTGGAAATAGAAGAGGTTCATCAAAGGCAATGGTTCCTCTTCTATGATTCTGCCTCCTTCCGTATCGGCAATGTCTGTGAAAGCAGAAAAACTCGAACCTTGCAACATGTTCTGGGTCTTGTTCCAATAATCTAAATACCGCTGGTCAAGAGCCTTCCGATTCAGAACCTGTGCCCAGATGACTCTTGCCACACGTCCGTCGATGGTGTCCTCACGCACAATGCGTCCAAGCTCATGGTTGCTCCCGACAGGCATATAGACATCACCATTGGGGAACTCAACACGAATGACAGTGCCAGGGATGGCTTCCATCAGTGTGTCGTTCTGACTATACCACAATGTTTGGTTCCCTACATGGATATTACAGGGGACAATAGTCTTCGTCCGATTAAAGACCCCTGTATAAACCGTGGCTGTACGGAACTTCTTGTTAATAAATGGCCATGTTCCCGTAGGTGCCCAATCACTGTTGTCTTGTGCATGCACAGGTAATGTGCAGCACAAGACATACAGTATCGTCAGGAACTTCATTGCAATCTTTTTCATAGATGCCTTGGCATTATTTCACCTTGACCACAAGGTACTTGCTCACACTCCAGAACTTAGGAGCGTCCGTAATGCGCAAAGTGTATTCTCCCTTGCTGTCTTTCAGCAACGTGTATGAACCAGCGGGGTGAGTCGTCAATATCGTCGCGGACTTCGACCCCAGGGAAATGACGCTCACTTTACGGATGTCTATCTTGGTGAAGTAGTCCTTGTTGTAGTTGCCCTGCAACACTTCGCCCTTCTTCAGGATGCCTTGCTCTTTCAGTTCGCTGCTGGTGCCATAGACATACCATGCCGTGTTAAGCTGGGCGTCTTGGGTCTTTGCAATCTGCTCAGCCTCATCCTTTTCCTGCTTCACTTGCGCATTCTCGTCTTTCAGCGTGTTGACGGTCGACCCCAGTTCGGCAATCATGACATCCTTCTCTGCCAGTTGCGTGCGCAGTGCCTCTAACTCTGTGTTCTTCTCATTCAGTTGAAGCGTCAACTTGCTAATTGCCTCTTTCAACTTTGACGAGTTGATGGTNCTGGCACTNAGTTTATTGCTCAGTTCTTCGNTTTTGCGGCGGTTCTCTTCCATTGTCTCTTGAATGAACGCCATGTTCTCGCGGATATTCTNGCGCGAANTGTTATTTTCTGTNTTCTNCTTCNGCATGTTCACGCGACCTTCTGCCTCATTTATGAGGTCGAAACCTTGCTGAATCTCATTGAACGTGCCCATTAAGTCATTGATTTCATTGTCCTTTTGGTCAATGATGTTACGCAAAGAATCACATTCACGGTCGTTGCTCCCACCGCCTTTCAAACTTTCGTTACATGCTACCAACGAGGAAGCCATGATGACTGCATAAAAAGCTTTCATTCCGAAGTTCATAATCTTTTTCATATTCTTTTGTTTTGATGATTTTAGTCTTTGTATTTGTTTTTCTTCTTGCCCGTCCCCATCAGCAGACGCATCGGGTCGTCCTGCACATCCTTCTCCGCCTTGCCGGCGGCATCAGCGTCGTCCGTTCTGCCCTCCAAGATGATGACAATCTCGCCCAATGGCTCTATACGCTCGAAATGCTCGGTCACTTCCTTCAATGTCCCTCTCACATGTTCCTCATGCAGTTTAGATATCTCGCGCGACACACACACTCTTCGTGCCTCGCCAACGACTTCCATCAACTGCCGCAGCGTCTTTGCCAGCCGCCGGGGGGACTCATATAGAATCATGCTGCGCTCCTCCTCTTTTAGATGCTCTATCCTCGTCTGCCGCCCTTTCTTCTGAGGGAGGAAACCTTCAAAACAAAACTTGTCACAAGGCAATCCGCTGCTCACCAATGCTGGCACGAATGCCGTTGCTCCAGGCAGGGTCTGTACTNCAATGCCATGCTGCACACACTCGCGCACCAACAGAAACCNAGGGTCGCTGATGCCAGGAGTGCCAGCATCGCTAANCAGNGCCACGGNCAANCCGNCCAGAATCCTCCGAACGACNCCCTGCACCGTCTCATGTTCATTGAACTTATGATGCGCCAGCAGCTCACCATGAATATCATAATGCTGTAACAATACACTCGACGTGCGTGTATCTTCAGCCAATATCAAATCAGCCTCCTTCAATACACGCACCGCCCTGTAAGTCATATCTTCCAGATTCCCCACAGGAGTCGGAACCACATACAATTTGCCCAAAGTGAGTTTATATTTGGTTGCAAAAATAGAAATAAAAACACTGACAAGATGTATTTCCCCCTCAAAAACAACTTTTTTTCACATAACCGACCGCTGAAACACAAGTTTTTGTGTATCTTCGTACATGAATTGGGTAGTATAATCCCACAACCGCATAACTGCACAACATGAAAACAAAAACGATTACCTTCGACCGCTTCGTGCGCATTTTGGCGAGTATCATCATTTTGGGTGTGGTGTATCTTCTCATCGACCGCCTCAGCAGCGTACTGATTCCGTTTTTTGTAGCATGGCTCATCGCCTACCTGCTTTATCCCATCGTGCATTTCATTCAGTATCGGTGTCGTGTCAAGTCACGCGTCGCAAGCATTGTCCTCACCCTGCTGCTCATTGTCGGCGTCTTGACAGGTGTCTGCTATCTCATCATCCCCCCCATCCTTGAAGAAGTAGGGCACCTCAAGAACATCATTGTTGAATACGCTACCACCGACTCTACCGTCACCTCAGTTGCGGCTGAAGTGGAAAATTTCATTAAGCATCGTATCGACATTGACCAGATTGTCCAAGCCTTGACCATTCAAGACATGGCTCAGATTGTTGAAGAAAAGCTTGCACAATTCATCTCCCTCATTAGTAGCAGTGTCAGTGCTATTGTCGGTGTCGTAGCCTCCCTCATTTCCATCATCTACCTCTTTTTCATCTTGGTCGATTATGAACTGATGGCAGAAGGACTCTTCAAGCTTGTGCCGCCCAGCAAACGTGGCATCGTGCGAGGCGTCATGTTCGACCTCAAGAATGGCATGAATGGCTACTTCCGCGGACAAACCCTCATCGCCATGTGCGTAGGTGTGTTGTTCTGCGTCGGTTTCCTTATCATTGACTTCCCCTTAGCCATTCCCCTTGGACTCTTCATCGGCTTTCTCAACCTCGTGCCTTATCTGCAAATCGTGGGCTTCCTCCCCACGCTCATGTTGGCGATGTTGAAAGCCCACGACACAGGAGAAAGCTTCTGGGGAATCATTCTGTCCGCCCTCATTGTGTTCTGTGTGGTACAAGCCATCCAAGATTGGATTCTCACACCTCGCATCATGGGTAAAGTCACAGGTCTTAACGCAGCCGTCATCCTCCTGTCCCTCTCCATTTGGGGCAGCCTGCTCGGTTTCATAGGTCTCATCATCGCCCTTCCGCTCACCACCTTGCTGGTCTCCTACTACAAACGCTACGTGCTGGAGGAAAACAGCGAGGAGAAAGCCCCGCAGTAATCATTATTTGACATCCATCCTCTCATTGCCTGCGTTATGTTGACAGAAGCCACGTTGGNGAAACTTANAATACTTGCAGAATCTGCGNAATACGATGNGNNGTGTTCGTCGAGTGGCACTGTGCGTGGTGGTAAGCAAGGTATGGTGGGAAACACCGTAGGTGGTGTTGGTATCTGTCACTCGTTTGCCGACGACGGACGTTGTATCTCACTCTTGAAAGTCATGTTGACTAACTACTGCATGTATGACTGCGCCTATTGTGTCAATCGGCGGAGCAACGACATCAAGCGAGCCACGTTGGCAGTGCATGAGTTGGAGGAGATCGTGATGGAGTTCTATCGGCGGAACTATATCGAAGGGCTTTTCCTGAGCAGCGGAGTGGTGCGCAATCCCGACTATACGATGGAACGGATGGTGGCAATCGTCAAGGATCTGCGTACAGTACACCGCTTCAACGGCTACATTCACCTGAAGAGCATTCCCGGAGCCAGCCGTGAACTCTTGAGCGAGGCAGGACGCTATGCCGACCGCATGAGTGTGAACATCGAGATTCNGAANGAGACCTCGCTCAAACTGTTAGCANNAGNGAAAGNCCATCANNGCGTGTNCGCCCCTATGAGCTTCGTCCAGCAAGGAGTGTTGGAGAACAAAGAAGACAGGAAACGCATGCGCCATGTTCCCCGTTTCGTGCCAGCAGGGCAGAGTACCCAGATGATTGTGGGGGCAACGGCAGAAACCGACAGAGACATCCTGCATATGTCGTCTGCCATGTATAGCCAACCTACTATCCGACGCGTCTATTACTCAGGCTATGTGAGTGTGAATACCTACGATTCTCGCCTGCCGATATTGAAGCAGCCGCCATTGGTGCGCGANNACCGNCTGTATCAGGCCGATTGGCTGTTACGCTTCTATCAGTTCAAGGTCGAAGAGATTGTGGATGAATCCAATGCCAACCTTGATTTAGAGGTTGATCCGAAACTGGCGTGGGCGTTGCGGCATCCAGAGGTGTTCCCCGTAGATATCAACCGTGACGACTATGAAAAGATACTGCGTGTGCCGGGCATCGGCGTGAAGTCGGCAACCCTCATTGTGAACTCACGGCGCTTCAATCGCATCACCTCCTATCACCTGAAGAAGATGGGGGTCGTGATGAAGAAAGCCAAATACTTCATCACTTGCCACGAACTGACAGATGGCTATGCCACCCCTATTGTGGGCATCAACGAACTGCACCCCGAACGGCTGAAACCGCTGCTTGTCTCGAAGGCGCAGCAGAAGAAAGCGGCACAAGAACTGCAATTAACGTTGAACTTTGAAGAATAAGCTATAACAGCGATGCTCGTTTACATATTCGATAGAACCTTGGACGGTCTCCTGTCCGCCATCTTCGATGCTTTCTCGCTACGTCAGCAGCCAGAGGCACTGGTGGGGAAGGGCGAACTCCTACCATTGTTCTGTAGCGAAGTGCATGAGGTGCAGACCGCTGACGATAGGGCGCAACGCGTGTGGGCAGGACTGGAGAGACGTGTGTCGAAGGAAGCGATGAAGCTCATCACGATGAGCTACTTGTCGGAGTCGCCCGAACTGGATATGCCCCTATTCCATTATATATATAAGGTGTTTTTGCAGCCCGAAGGAGCAAGGAGCATAGAACGAAACTTCTCCGACCCTGACGTGTTGGCAGTGACCAACATGGCTCGGAGAGTGGTGTACGAGCGGTTGCGGGTGATGCAGTTTCTGCGCTTTCAGAAGGCGAAAGATGGTACATACTTAGGCGTGGTATCGCCCGACCACAATGTGCTCCCTCTGGTCGTGGAACACTTCAAGGACAGGTTTGGTGACCAGCCGTGGCTCATCTTCGACGCCAAGCGTCATTATGGATTCTACTATGACCAGCACGAGGTGGTGCGCATCACGTTTCAAGACACCGACACCCTGCCATTCAGCCTTGACACGGGGCAACTCAATGACGACTTGCTGAGCGAGGACGACAAACTCTTTCAGGAACTATGGCGCACCTACTTCAAGGCCATCTGTATCCGCCAGCGTCTGAACCCGAAGAAGCAACAAAACGACATGCCTCGGAGGTATTGGAAATACATGACCGAGAAACAAACGGCAAAAAACACTTGAAATTTATACTACTCACATCAGATCAGGCATGGACACGATGACCCCCGAACAGCGAAGCAACTGCATGCGCAGAATCAGGTCGAAGAACACCCGACCTGAGATGCTCGTGCGCCGTTTCCTGTTCAGCCATGGCTTCCGCTACCGAATCCACGCCAAGACTTTGCCAGGTACCCCCGACATCACCATCGTGGGACTCCGCACCTGCATCTTCATCAACGGCTGCTTTTGGCATGGGCACGAATCGTGTTCCATCTACAAGCTTCCCCAAACACACGTTGAGTTTTGGACACACAAAATCCAACGCAACAAACAACGTGACCAAGAAAATCGTCTCGCCCTTAAACGCCAAGGTTGGCACACCATCGAGATATGGGAATGTCAACTCAAACCCAAAGAGCGTGAACGCACCTTGCAGGGCTTGCTCCGCACCCTCAACTTCATAGCCCTCCAGAACTGTGGGGCAAAAATCAGCTATCACTACGACGAAGAAGAAACCCTCTCCCTCGCCGCCGAAGACGAATAGCCTTGTCTTTGTGTCCCGTCTTAGGCTGCATTTTGACCATAAACATAAAAAAAGGTGTTTTTATTTTTGTAGTATCTAAAATTTACACTACCTTTGCACTCGCTTACAGCAAGATGGTGGTTCTGCGAGAGTAAATCTCTTAAGGGCTTAAGGCTTGTAAGCTTATTAGGTCGATTCGCTAGCTCAGTCGGTAGAGCACAACACTTTTAATGTTGGGGTCTTGGGTTCGAGCCCCAAGCGAATCACTTGAAAGAGGAGAATCATTGATTCTCCTCTTTTTTTATTTTGCGATATATGACTTCATTAGGTCTATATAAGGAATAATGTACGATGGATTATTCCACAAAGAGCAGGCGTGGTGTTGAGAACACCACGCCTGTTGTTATTATGTCGGGAAGACCAGACTCGAACTGNCGACCACACGCCCCCCAGACGTGTACGCTAACCAACTGCNCTACTTCCCGAATCCNATNTCGGTGAGTCGTTTCATTGATTCCCCTGAAATCGACCGCAAAGGTAGTGCAAATTTTAGATACTACAAAAATAAAAGCGCTTTTTTATTTTTCTTATGGATGAAAAACGCCTAACTCCTAACTTTTCTATATCTTTGTGGCAAAATTTTATCATTATGGCAACTTTTTGGACGAAAAGAAATGAGGACATCGAGAATGAGAAGACGGCTATGCCTTGGGGCGAGTTGTTGGTGAAGGGCGACAGGAATCTCCCTCGGCGCAGGCGGTTGAAGGTGGCACTCTTTGACTTGGACGGTACGCTGGTCGATACGGAGGACCAATACACGGTCTTTTGGGGAGCAATGGCACGGAAGTATCGTCCCGATGTGCCCAAGCTTGAGTTTCTCATCAAGGGCACTACACTTACACAGATTTTCGATACGTATTTCCCTGACCCTCAATGGCAGGCGGAGATTACGGCAGGCCTGAATGCTTGGGAGGCACAGATGCGTTACGATTTCTATCCAGGGGCGTTGGCGATGCTGGAGGACTTGAAGCGGAACGGGGTGAAGTGTGCCGTGGTGACGAGTTCAAACGTGCCCAAGATGGAGAGCGTGAAGCGTCAGATTCCGCAGTTTGACAGCCTTTTCGACAAGGTGCTTACGGCTGAAGATTTCACAGCCTCGAAGCCCGCCCCTGATTGCTACCTGCTGGGAGCGCGGACGTTTGAGGCGGACATTGACGAGTGTGTGGTGTTTGAGGATGCCTACACAGGTCTGCAAGCAGGTATGTCGTCGGGCATCTTCACCATCGGCCTCGCTTCCTGCCACACGAAGGAGGAGCTGCAAGACAAGTGCGACTATGTGCTCGACGGCTTCAAGGGTATGAGCTACGAGAAGCTGGTGGGCATTTTGTCAACATTCGGTCGCTGAATGCTGTGACGCGTTTCGAGGCACTTTCGTGTGGAGCTGTTTCACAGCCTCTAAATCGGAGTCCCCGACATCGGTCGGTCGGAGTCGGGGACTCCGATTGGTCGATGTCGGAGACTCCGATTTTGGAGGGGTTTATGGAGGTGGGGCGTGAGAGGCGCAGGATAGGTGTGGAAAGCCACCTTGGGAGAGCGGGGTGGCAGGATGGGTCGAGGGGTGTCTCTTTGTGTTTTTTACCAAAAAACAAGGTTATTGTGTCAAATGGTGAAAGTGGATTTCCGTTTATATGCTTATATTTGCATCCGAAAACGAAGATGGACATGTGTCACTAACAAATAATTTATCAGATATGAAACGTAAAATCACTTTTTTGTTGTTTGCTTCCCTGCTGCTTGGTGCGGTGGCGAAGAATCGTGTGTCGGACAGGGTGACAACGCTCATGTATAAAGAACCTGCCTCGCAGTGGGTGGAGGCTTTGCCTGTGGGCAACGGACGGCTCGGAGCCATGATTTATGGAGGCGTGGATGAGGAGTTGCTGCAACTCAACGAGGAGACGCTGTGGTCGGGGCGACCTGTCGATTTGAATCCCAATCCTGAAGCCGCGACCTACCTTGGTGATGCTCGTTCCGCCTTGTTTGCGGGCGACTGGAAGAGGGCGCAGGACTTGTGCCGCAAGATGCAGGGAAACTATACGGAGTCGTATTTGCCGATGGCAGACCTGAAAGTGAACTTCCGTTATGCGTCTGCCGCACCAGTTTCGTTCTACCGACGTGAACTCGACGTGGCAGAGGCGGTCAGCAGGACGGTGTTTGAACGGGGTGGAGTGACCTACACACGCGAGGTGTTTGCTTCTCATTCTGCGCAGGTCGTTGTCGTGAAGTTTTCTGCCGACAAGAAGGGGATGATTAGTTTCGCTGCTGCTTTGTCAAGCCAACTGCCCAACGAGATTTCGGCGGCTGACGATGGCAAGGGCAGGGGACTGGTTATGTCTGGACAGGCACCCGTGCATGTTGACCCCAGTTATCTGACCACTCCCCAGCCTGTCATCTACGAGCGCGATGGTCACAAGGGCATGCGTTTCGCTGTGGGGATGAGTGCCGTGTCGTCGGGCGGAAGTGTCTCAGTCGCCAATGGCGTGTTGGAAGTGAAGGATGCCGACATGGTGGTTCTCTTCATCAGTGGTGCCACTAGTTTCAATGGTATGGACAAAGACCCCTACACGGAGGGAAGGGACGAGCGCGCGTTGATGGACAAGTGGCTGGTCGGTGCGCAAGGCAAATCGTATCAGAAACTGAGGAAGGAGCACGTCGATGATTACAAGCGTCTCTTCGACCGTGTTACACTCCGTTTGGGAAGTGCCTCTGCCGATGACGGCAAAGACACTCGGGAGCGTTTGATGGCTTATCGCAATGGGGCGCAGGATGCCGCTTTGGAGGAGTTGTACTATAACTTCAACCGCTATCTGCTCATTTCTTGTTCTCGCCCAGGCGGTCTCCCCGCCAATTTGCAGGGCATTTGGAATCATCATTTGCGGGCACCGTGGAGCAGTAACTACACCATCAACATCAATGCTGAGATGAATTATTGGCCTGCCGAGGCGTGCAACTTGTCGGAATGTCACGAGCCGTTCCTTGCCTATGTGCGTCGCATTGCGTCGAACGGAAGCCACACTGCCAAGAACTTTTATGGTGCCGATGGTTGGGCACTGAGTCACAATGCCGACATTTGGGGACAAACCAACCCTGTGGGCAATGGCGGACAGGGCGACCCAGTTTGGGCGAATTGGTACATGGGTTCGCCATGGGTGTGCCAGCATCTTTTTGACCACTACCGCTTTACGGGCAATCGTGCTTATCTTGAACAAGAGGCTTATCCCACGATGAGGGGGGCGGCATTGTTCTGTCTCGACTGGCTTGTAGAGGATAAGGACGGCTATCTCGTGACTGCTCCATCCACTTCGCCTGAGAACAAATTCGTGGCTGAGGATGGTGGTGCTTACGGCGTTTCGGTGGGTACTACGATGGACATGTCCATCATCCACGACTTGTTTGTCAACACCCTGGAAGCCTCGGAGATTTTGGGCTGCGATGATGCTTTGCGGCAGCGAATCAAGAGTGCCATGGCGAAGTTCCCTCCGCTGAAAATAGGCAAGAGGGGCAATCTGCAGGAATGGATGCACGACTATAAGGAAGCAGAACCGCAGCACCGCCATGTGTCGCATCTGTTTGGTCTTCACCCCGGACGGCAGATCCTGCCTTTCGTGTCGCCCGACTTGGCACAGGCTTGTCGCCGAACGTTAGAGTTGCGTGGCGATGGCGGCACGGGCTGGTCGTTGGCGTGGAAAATCAACTTCTGGGCGCGTTTGCTCAATGGCGACCACGCTTATCTCTTGCTCCGCAATCTTCTGCACCTTGTTGGCGATAGTTCGGATGGTTACGGCGGTGGTGGCTCATACGCCAACCTCTTCTGCGCTCATCCTCCGTTCCAGATTGACGGCAACTTCGGTTCGTTGGCAGGCATGACGGAAATGCTGCTCCAAAGCCATGCCGACGAGCTTCATCTGCTCCCTGCCTTGCCCTCGGCATGGAAGTCGGGCGAGGTGAACGGCTTGTGTGGGCGTTCGGCTTTTGTAGTTGACATGACTTGGAGAGAGGGGCGTCTTGCCAAGGCAAAAGTGCATTCAAAGCAGGGTCGCCACTGCGTGCTTCGCACCGACTGCCCTGTGTCTGTGTCGGGCTTGGCAGCCAAGTCGGTGAAACACGCTACGGAGTTCGGTACTTATTACGTCACCGAGTTTGACACGAAGGCTGGAAAAACGTATGTCGTAAACGCTCTGTAAAGGACTATATATAGGTATGAAAGCAATAAGAATCGTTCTTTGTGCAGTTTTGTTGCTGGCATGAGAATGCCTGCAGGTAGTGCCACCGTAGTGAGCGAAGGAGGCAAGCCTCATGTACGCAACAAGCATGTGCGCCTTGTGGGCGAGAAAGACGGTCGAACCATCGTGGAAGTTGGTTCGGGTACTTACGAATTTAGCGTGAAAAACTAAAACGCAAACGGGGGCGGACTTTGACAACAAGTCGCCCCCGTCTGTATTTGTTAGGCTTTCCTCTATTCCAAGCAATCGGAGAAATACAACAGAAGAAGGTATCTGCTTCTTTGTCCGCTATGGAATTGAGGTGACTGTAGAAATCGAGTCCCCTTTGTCCACCGTAATGGCGGATATACTCAGATGGGCTCACCAAAAGTTATCAAAGTCAGGAAAAGAAGTCGGCTGCATCGATAATTGTGCAGCTGACCTTTTTACTTTCTTTTTATTTCATGACGGTTATTGTGGCGAAATCGTCGATGATTGACAGGATGATTATTTCGCCGTCTTTGGCATAAATCTCCACGGTCATATCATCATTGATGTTGGACTGAAGTTGAGAAATCTTCTCTTTCTCGATGATTTTCCGTGCCTTCTTGATAAAATCTTTCAAATTCTTTTTCTTAGTACAGGCTGCCACCTCGATGGAGGTTATGTCGTGGATGTACTTCTCCGATCCAATAAGGCTGATTGAATTCATAGTCGCCTCCTTGACGGCCTGACTCAATTGGTCCGCCTGAGTGTAGGTGTACTGATATTGTTCAAGGTCTTTAAGTATCTGACCGTTGACCGATGTGACTGCAAATATCAGCACTCCAAGCAAAAAGCAAATTCTGTTTCGTTTCATGATTGGGGAAAATTAAATTTTGTGCAAGTTACGCATTTAATTTTAATTACACACACTAGTGTCTCTTAAAATTAGTTAAAATTAAAAATTATGGTCTGATTAAGCGAATTTTAGGCATTGAAAATCTTGTCGCACTTTTGAAATGATTATATTGGGTTTACAACCCATATA
>WFMB01000055.1 GCA_009177185.1 Bacteroidales bacterium | reverse complement strand
ATCCCCAAACCTCCCAAAGTACCACACACAGTTTTTCCAAAGAAAAATTGGACGGTAAAGGAAAGTTCTGTATCTTTGCAAAAGCGTTTTGCTTATATCACATCATTAGTGCCCCATCAAAAGGAGACACAAATGAAAGGCAAACAGTCCGCATCGTCGAAAATGCAGAAATAGAATATGTTCAACAAAGAAGGATATTGGGACGTGAAGCCACAGATAAAGTCCGTAGGCTTCCCGAAACGAGGCAAGTTCCAAGTGGATTTACAGGATGGTCATATAATCGTCATGCCCATATCCGCATTCCCCAGCATCAAAAAAGTTCCCGTCAAAGAACGCGGCAACTGGTATCTGATGGGTGGCGGTGTCTCATGGGACTCCTGCCCCGAAGTAATCCACATTGAGCAGATTCTTGGCGACCATCAGAAATACGGTCATGAAATTTCCGCATAAGAACCATTAGCTTAACCCTCCTTTTTTACGATGCAAAACGGACCTATATAGTAGAATATAACACAATCCACCACTTTATAACTGTATGGTTGATAGTACCATTCTTTTTCATTAAATACTTTCAAAGTAAAAACAGATGAAGCTTTATTTCGATAAAAATTTTAAGTTCAAGGGATTTTCCGAAAGTTTAGGTAATTATGTTGTAGGTACAATAGGTATGTGGACAAGCCTATTAGGATTTTTCTTGCCCTTTGCTATCTTTCCATTGTTGACTTACTTTTTGATAAAAAGGTTTAGAAAAGCTAATAAGAAAGAAAGGAAGAATCAGTGGAATCCACTACATAACCCAATACCTTTTATTTTAACAAACGTTATATGGGTATTCTTCGCTTGCTGGATAATATCTGGAGAAGCTTTCAAACCGTATCATCCTAAATCAGACTATGAGCCGTGGGATTTTAATGACCCGAGCCATTATAATGATATTGGGGATAATCATAGGCAAGATAAAGTAAAGAGTATTGATTATTATAACGAAAACCAAAGTGAAAATGACAAAATAATGAACACAAGATTCTGAAAAGAATAGATTGACTGAACTTTGATACTTGTAAGCTCCACAAGTCAGTGATAGTAACCCTATCGGTTTTACTCNTATNGCNAAAANATCAACAAACAGNACNGACCTATANAATAATTGACTANGTTCGATATANNAGATAGATACACTCATAATGGCAATTTTGTTTTCTGTCAATTAGAAAATTTGGCAGAGAAGTACAATGCACCAAAGAATAAGTCTGGCGTGTACATTGTTTTCAACCAAGACAATGCACTCATCTATGTCGGACGTTCAGGGAAAAAACTTCCAGACGGAACTATAAAGCATCGGAAAGATGGTATCTATGGAAGATTGGTCAAGGGCAAACAATTTGAAAAATCAAGAAAGAAGTCTTTGCCACTAAAAATGAAAGAAGAGGGATTCTCTTTGCTTAAGGTCTTTTGGTACGATACAGAAAATGATAATCCCGAAGCTGTAGAATACATTCTTCTTCACGAATTCAAAACAAAATTTGAAACAACTCTTATTTGGAATAGTCAAATGCCTCGTGACAGATACGAATTGTAGGATGAATATATTTAAATCAACCCTTAAAAAGAAGTTGGTTTATTATAATCATAAGAAGAATCTACCACAACAATAAAACACAAATCCTTACTCGTTCTACTACTGAATAGGAAGTTTTAACATACTCACAAATCGTTCAGAGCAAAAGGCAAGGCAAAGAAAATATACGANAAAGCCTTTCACNCCACCAAGAGCGGAAAGGCTTATCAGAGNCATTCATTCAAAACAAATCTTCCACATGGCAACGGAAGAAATCTGCTAATGGCATGCNATCTGTGCCGACGACAAANGCACGTTTNGGATGGAATTTCTCCCTAAAGGCTTTCAAGCCACTATTCATACCACGGCGACCGCTTTTCACCTCTATCGCAATCGTTTCCCCTTGCCGCTGGATGATGAAATCCACTTCATCCGCCTTTTCACGCCAATAGAACACACGGTAGTCGCCCTCCTCCGCCCCACCAAGCAAGTATGCACCAACGGCAGACTCCACCCATCTGCCCCACACATCGGGATTGATGCGATCTTTCTCATACGTCGTGCCCCTGTAAGCCGTCAACAAAGCATTGTTATAGACTTGGTACTTCGGTATCGACTGGTACTTTCGGGCTTCGTCATTCGCATACTTCTGCAATCCCGTCAACAAATTGCACTGGTCAAGAATCGTCAAATAGGACGAAAGCGTCGTCACGTTTCCTGCATCTTGCAACTGCCCCAATAGTTTGGTCAAGGAAAGGATTTCAGCAGAATAGGAACACCCCAACTCGAACAGCTGTTTCATCAATGCAGGTTTGTAAATAGTGGAAGTCAGCAGGACATCCTTCTCTATGGCAGGGGTGGCAAGGGAGTCGCGCACATATTTCCGCCAACGCCGCATATCGGAGAGGAAACGAGCCGTGCCGGGATAACCACCATAATAAATCCATTGGTCAAGACTCCATCCAAAGGCATCGTGCATTTCCTCGGGTGTCCAGTGTCCCAAACGCAACATTTCAAAGCGACCCGCCAATGATTCCGTCAAGCCTTTTCGCAACATCAACCGCGACGAACCCAACAAGAAGACTTTCAGCGGCACGTGATTTCTCGTATCCTCGTCCCACTCTTTCTTCACCGCCTCACTCCAATTCCTAATCTTCTGCACCTCGTCTATCACAAGCACGGCCTCTTCCTGCTTCGACACAGCCATTTGGACACGCACGCTTTCCCATGTGCGGCGTATCCAATCCGTGTCATCCTCTTCCACTCCATCCGCATTATATAAATAATGGGGGAAGCGGATTTCTGCCAACACCTGATTGACCAAGGTTGACTTCCCCACTTGGCGAGGACCTGCCAACACCTGTATGTATCCTCGTGGCTCATTTATCCTGTCGAGAACCTCTCGGAACTGCAATCTTCTGTATTCTTTCATACTCAAATTTCCTCTACAAAATGTTCAAATCTATTCCGCAAAATGTTCAAATCTCCTCTGCAAAATGTTCAAATCTCCTCTGCAAAATGTTCAAATCTCGTCACGAAGGTAGTGCATTTCCCAACTTTTTCCAAACATTTTTTGTATTTTTACTGAAACAGACAAAAACAAACAGGCTCGATGTGCCGTGTTGACACATCGAGCCTGTTTTTCAGCTGGTTATTATGGATTCTCTAATCCTTCAATGAGTATGTAATGGTTGACACCACGCGCACCTTCTTCTTGTAGGCATCGTCAGCATCGTCGATGGAGAACTCGCCTTGACCTGCTTCCACAATCTTGTTGATGGTGGAGTGGCTGTTTTCAGCAAACTGGCTGGCTGTCTTCTCTGCATTGGCGATGGCTTCTGCCATCATTTCGGGCTTCAGCTGCTGGAACTGGGTATATTCATAGTTAGCATAGTCTAAATCCAAGATGACACCGAGGTCTATCAGTTCGTCGGTACTTGCCCTCAACTGACTGACAAATTTCGTGTCCATGGACGTGACAGACACCGAACGGCTGACGCTATAGTGGTAGCGTGGTTGGTTGTCGCCCCAGGCATTTGCCAAGTTATCAGTCACGTTAAACGTACCCACCGTCACAGTGCCCTTGCCTTTGATGCCCTTGTCTTTCAGAAACTGCTGGATGACCTCAATCTGGGCATTGATGCGAGTGAAGAGCGGTTTCAGTTCGTCACCCGACTCTTTTAGGTTCATTCTCCATGTCACCTTGTCGGCATCCACCTCCTTTTCAGCCAAGCCTTTCACAGTCACACGGCGGTCTTTGTTCGTGAAATTGTCGATTCCACTCTTGATGCACAAACCCAGCACTGAGAGTCCCACGGCAACTATGACCGCTGCAACCACTTTCTCATNCTTTTGCATANCGTCNCCTTTCTTTTNNCGTTTATNAAATTAAGATANTTNNGNCGACNAAGNTACNTCACTTCGTACACACTNCAAAACATTCGTGCGAGAATCTTTCAGCATCGCATCTACATGGTAATTTCTCGCTTCTCCGCTCTCATCTTCTTCAACACATCCAGAGAGAGGATGGAGCGGATGGTGGTGAAGAGGGGATGGAGGAGGCTGACAGGTCGGACGGCTGGACAGAAGAGGGCGGCAAGAAGCCATGCGGCGATGGCGATGAGCAGGAGGATGCCGTAAATCTCTTTCATGGATTCGAGCAGGGCTTGTACCTGAGCCAGGCCGTAGAGCTGTGCCAAGGGGGCTTGCTGGTGGAGTGCGCCATGCGGTGTGCTGACCACGCAGTGCGCAGCGGGATTCAGATGGTCGATGGCGGCACTGAGTTCGGTAAAGTTGACTTTCTGAACCACTCTCAGCATGCGCCCCACAATGGCGGTGCCGATGCACCCTGCCACGGCGGCACTGAACAGGTTCTGCACGCACACAGCCTGACAGAAGTAGAAGGGGAAGGGCAAGCTCGTGTTGGCGGTGAGGACGGCTGTAGCCATGATGACATAGCCGATACTGCGCACGACAACGGGCAGATAGAGGGCTTCCTTGGGCAGGTTGTAGTCGATGAAGAAGTAGAAGTATGCCAAATAGAAGATGTAGCACAGGAAGGCTATCATGAGCATACGCTGGTAGGACCACTTCCAACGGGCAAAGAGCACCCACACGATGGCGCATCCCAGCAATGTGCCCCCGAATCCCACCCAGTTGAGCGAGATGACATGCAGCGAGTCGTAACCAAGGATGCCTTCCATCAGGGCATGCTCAAAAATGTGTTGCGGTGCCAACAGGGTGTCGCCCAACACGATGATGCCGATGAGGATGAGCACCATGGGGAAACGGCTGAAAAGGTCGTGGAAAATGTAGGAATGGTGGATAAACGAGGCGCGCCAACGGTTCAGGATGAAGGTGATGGCACCAAGGAAGGTGGCGAAACGGATGTGGAACGAATCGAACCAATCGTAGTGTTCGCCATAGGTGCAGACGAACACGGCACACAGCCCCACCACACCCCACATAAGCATGCCGAGCCAGTCGATGCCATAGAGCAGCAGGGGCGGCATGCTGCGCTTGTCGTTGTAGATGAGCAGCGTGGTGAGCATCACCAGCAGGAGTGCCACCACAATGGCATAGTGCATGTACTCCCATGTCTGCCAAAAGGCTATATACACTGACATGATGCCTGAGAGGTTGATGGCGCTGTTGACCACCAAATAGACATAGCAGAAGAAGACGGACATGTCGCGCTTGGGGGTAATCCAAAGCTGAATGGTGCTGTTGCACTCAAAAGTGCCCCAAATGCGGAAGAAGCCCGACACGAAGCAAGTGGCGACCAGCAGGGGGACGGAGGTGGTGTTGGCACAGATGATGTTAGCCAGCAGAATGGCAAAGCAGCAGATGAGCAATGTCGGCTTCGACTTGACCGCCATCTTGAGACGGAACATCATGCCGAAAAAGAGTGCCATGCCTACCAGCGAGGCAAATCCTGCCATCTGTATGTCTTCTTGCAGAAGCTGCGTGCTGCCCACCATCTCGGCAACAGAAGCCAGATATACACCGCCCGAGAACTGGAACACCAGCACGAACAAGACCAGTATCCACGGACGAAGCCGCTGAGGCACGAAGTCGCGCATCTGCGGGATGGCGAATTGAGGTATATCGTGCTGTTCCATCAGTATTTAACGGTACATTCCACATTCATACCAGCCGCCACGCGCTCCAAGTCCTCGACACGGTTATCCTTAGAAAAATCTATGCGGAGCGGAATGCGCTGCTCCACCTTCACGAAGTTACCACTCGAATTGTCTTGTGGCAGCAGCGAGAAAGCTGCACCTGTGGCATGAGAAATGCTGGTCACTGTGCCTTTGAAGGTAACACCTGGCACTGCATCCACCTCTATCTCCACTTCCTGTCCCGAACGGATGTTGGCGGTCTGCGTCTCTTTGTAGTTCGCCACCACCCACTTGTCTTCACTATCCACAATATCCACGATGGTTTGTCCCGGCTGGATGAGTTGCCCCACCTGTATCTCCTTCCGACCTGTCACGCCGTCGCAGGGCGCGACAATGACGGTATAGGAAAGGTTCAAGCGTGCCAACTCCACGGCAGCCTCCGCCAACGCGATGCCAGCATCGTTCTGCCCCAGCCGTGTGTGCTGCTCCTTCACGGCAAGCGTGGTCGATTGCTTGGAGCGTTGCAGCATCTCATAATGCGCTTTGGCAGCCTCGTAAGCCGTCTTCACGTCGTCAAACTGCTGTTTGGTCACGCTCTCCTGTTTCAGCAGGTTGGCAAAACGCTCATAGTTCTTCTTGGCGTTCTCCATCACGATAGAGGCTTCTTCAATCGAGGCCTCGTTCACGGCAATGTTGTTAGAAGTAGTGGAAATGACGTTGTGCATGGCACTCTTGCCAGCCGCAGCATTCTGATAGTCAGCTTCGGCCTGCGCCAAACGATATCGGAACTCAGCATCCTCGATAATGGCGAGCGTGTCGCCTTTCTTCACGGGCTGATATTCCTCGAAACGCACCTCCTTGATGAAGCCCTGCACACGGCTATTGGCTGGCACAATGAGTTGCTTCACTTGTGCATTATCGGTGAACTCCACACGACCGAGGTGAACAAACTTGCCGCACACCCAAATGAGACCTACCAACAGGGCGGCAACCACAACAATGTTATAAATAAGTTTTTTAGTTTTATGTTTCATCATGTTTTACAGATTTCCTACTGTTTTCTTTAGTTTATAATAGTTAAATAAGATATTGATTTCAGCGTTCACCACTTGCAGCTCAGCGTTCAGTTTCTGGTTGCTCGCATCGAGCATGTCGGTGATGAGTGCCAGCCCATTCAGGTAGCGGTTGTTCACCACCTGATAGTTCAGCAATGCCAATTCGAGACTCTTCTTCTGCGTGTCGTAGATGGTGAAAGACTCGTCGAAATGCACATAGGCATCCTTCACCGCCATGCGCATATTGTCCTGCGCCAGCTGGTGCTCCTCTTGTGCCAAAAGCGTGGCAGCATGTGCCTGACGCACTTTCTTGCCACCCTTGAAGAGCGAGGAGAGACTGTACTTCACCCCCACTCCAGCATACCAGTAGTTCAGGTTCGAGTTGATGGTCGGCACTTCCGTCAGGATAGGACCGTCCATCTTGTCGGCAGCAAAGGCAAACACCGACGGCTTGTTGTCGGCACCCGCCAACTTCTCCCCCGTCTTGCCCATGTCAACGCCCAACAAGCTCTGCTTCAGCGATGGTGCCGACTGCTGCGCCTCGTTCTGCCACGCCAGTTCGTTGGAGGCAGTCGGCAGCTGCGCCGTCATCGCCGTATCCACCTCTATCCAAGTCTTTTCGGGCAGTCCCAAAGCCACGGTCAACTGATGGTTGAGCACCGCTTGATTGTTCCGAATCTGCGTGAGCGCCAACTCATAGCCCTTCAGTTGCAGTTCATAACGCGTCACATCGTTCTTCAATGCCACCCCCTGCGCATGCTTGGCTTTGATTTCGTCAATGAGCCTGCGTGTCTGCATGGTGTTCTGCTCATACACACGCTGCTCGTTCCGCAGTTTGTAGAGTTGCAGATAACTGCCAGCCAGCATCATGCGCAAATTCTCGCGCATCTCCTCCTTGCCAAGCAGCACCATCTCACGCTTCATCTTCGCCAAGTCAATACCCGCCGTGACAGCACCGCCCGAATAGACAACCTGCGACGCCTCGAAAGCGAAATTGTTGCCGAAATGCGGCAAATGCGCCACTTGAAAATCCTTCCACTCGCGAGCAAACACGTTGGCATTACCAATGTAGCTCAATGCCAAACTCGCATCCAAGTCTGGCAACCGCGAACTCTTTGCCACCTTGATGCCTTCCTCCGCCTCACGCACCGCCATGTCCATCACCGCCATCGTGCGGTTCTGCGTCTCCGCCATCTCAAACATACGTTGAAGCGACAAAGGCAACAGCTGCTGTGCGCAGACGTTCCCTGCAAGACTGACACACAGAGTGGTCAGGCTTGCAGCCTTACACAATTTTTTCATTTAGTGAAATTTAATAAGTAACACGCTCCTTCATTACGAATCCTTCAGATCGGCGTCTGGCGTTGCGGACCTCTATTTGAAAAAAGGCAACGCACCTTAAAGCACGACGGAGTCACTTACCTATTACGAATTACGAATTACGGAGTTTCTGTAAATCGGGCACAAAGGTATGGATTTTTTCTGATTTGGACAAAAAAAAGAGAACGAATCATCATTCGTTCTCTATAATGTTCAGCATCTTGATGGTGGCCTTAATGGCAGCTTCCGTCTGGTCAGCATCAAGAGCACGGGTGCGGTAAGTCCGTTCATTGTACGTCCACGAAATAGTGGTTTGCACGAGTGCATCGGTACGTCCGCCAGGCGGGATGCTCACTTGGTAGTTCGTCAGCCACGGGAAAGGGCGATTGAGCCGGTCACGATAGATGCATCTAACGGCATGGATGAAAGCATCATACATACCATCGCCCATAGCCGAGTTCTCATACACTTCGCCGCCCACTGCCAGTTTGACCGAAGCCATAGGTCTGATACCATAGGCCGTGGAAACCATATATGAAATGAGTTTCACCTTATCGTCGGGCGCATTGTGCTTGAGCACGTCCGCCACAATGTAAGGCAGGTCTTCCTGCGTCACCAACTGCTTCTTGTCGCCCAGTTCTATGATGCGGTCTGTCACCTTGCGCGTCTGCTCAGACGTGAGTTCCAAACCGAGTTCTTCGAGGTTGCGGAGGATGTTGGCCTTGCCAGAGGTCTTGCCCAAAGCGTAAGCGCGTCGCCGACCAAATCGCTCAGGCAACAAGTTGTTGCAATACAGGTTGTTCTTCTTGTCGCCATCGGCATGGACACCAGCCACCTGTGTGAACACGTTTTCGCCAATGATGGGCTTGTTCGGAGGAATGGCTATGCCCGAGAGGCTTTCCACCATAGTCGATGCCTGACCGAGCTTTTCCTCGTTGATGTGCGTGCAGACATGCGCATGGTCATGCAGAATGGCCTGCACCGACGATATGGGTGCATTGCCAGCGCGCTCACCCAACCCATTCACAGCCGTGTGCACGCCTCGGCATCCAGCTTGCACAGCCGCCAACACGTTAGCAGCCGCCAAATCATAATCGTTATGTGCATGGAAATCAAAATGCAAGTCGGGATAGCGTTTCACCATTGTATCGACAAACGTGGCTGTCAGNTGAGGGTTAAGNATTCCCAACGTGTCAGGCAGCATGTAGCGTTGGATGCCGCAGCCACGCAATGCGTCGATAAGTCCGAACACATAGTCGGGGCTGTCCTTCATACCGTNCGACCAATNCTCCAAATAGAGGTNGACGCCGATGTCCATGCGCTNTGCGTTNGCAACGCTTTGCTTGATGTCTGCCACATGCTCTTCAAGCGNCTTGTTCAACTGAAANCGGCAGTGTCGCTCGCTACCCTTGCACAGCAGATTGATGTGGCGGCATCCGCAGTCAGCAATNCATTGCAACGACGTGGTTCNATCCACGAAACCCAGCACCTCCACCCTGTCGAGCATGCCCGCCTGTCGTGCCCATCGGCATATCCGTTTCACGGCATCCTTCTCACCATCCGACACACGCGCACTTGCCACCTCTATGCGATCTACGTTCAGCTCTTTCAGCAACATGCGCGCTATCATCAGTTTCTCGTGTGGCACAAAGCTCACGCCACTGGTCTGCTCGCCGTCGCGGAGCGTCGTATCCATGATTTCTATATACTTTTCCATTCTTTTTACCCTTTTCGGGCGCAAAGGTACAAAAAAAACGAANGTTCTTGTGGCAAAATGACAGATTTACTTACCTTTGTATATTAAATGTAAGATTTATTAACAAAACCCAATCATCAATGTCTCCACTTAGGAAACTTATGCTTGCCCTTGGGGCTGGATGCCTCTCACTGAACATGGCACGAGCCGAAAATGAGCAAGCAACCATGAGTCCCATTGTCACACAATCGGATGTCGCAATGCCCAATACCCAAACGCAGCAGCCAGTCGAAGCTTTTCCCGACTGGATGGAAGACCTTGCCTCTCGCATTCAGCTGCACGGCTATGTACAGGGCGGTTTCACCTACAACCATGCGGGCGGAATCGATACCAACACATTTGAAATCAAACGTGCGTATTTATTGGCAAATGCCCAAATCACCGACCGCTGGTCCTTCCTCTTCATGCACGACTTCTCCAGCGTGGTGCAGGAGTACTACACGGATTACCGCCTCACCAACACCAAGGCGCTCACCATCCGTCTCGGCCAGTTCAAGAACGGTCTCACCTACGAAAACCTCCTCCCGCCCACATTGCTGGAAGCCATTGATGTCTCAGCGGACGGAGTTGCTTACTTATCGGGCTGTGGCAGCGACCCTCTTCTCGGTGTCCAGTATGGCCGCGACTTGGGTCTCTCCCTCTTCGGAGAAACGGGCAACGGCACACTCTGCTATCGTCTCGATGTGATGAATGGTCAGGGTATCAACCGCAAGGACCTGAACCCCGAAAAAGACTTCATCGCCCGCTTGGAATGGAGACCCATCAGAGAACTGAGCCTCTTGACCACAGGTCAGTTAGGACGCGGTCACGCCGTGAACACTTCGCTCTACAATCCCGACATTGCCATCGGACAAAACTATCGCCGCAACCGCTGGACAGTCGGTTTCGCCTACAAGTCATCGTCGCTCAACCTGCATGGCGAGTATCTGGAAGGTAAGGACGGCAACGTAGCCAGTCGTGGTGCATACCTCACGGGCAATGTGCCCATCGTGCAAGGCAAGTTCGACATAGTGGGTTCATACGACTTCTTCAACTTCAACACAACCCTGCACATGCACCAGCACAAAGCCATTGCCGGTTTCCAATACTGGTTCTACAAGCAATGCCGCTTCCAAGTGCAGTATGTATATAAGAATGCGTTCGTGCAAGACGGTGTGTTCCGCCATGGCGCCAACCACGCCGTGATGTGCCAAATGCAGGTGCGTTTCCACTAATCACCAATAACATTCCAAAACGAACATGTAGGCCTATAGAAGTGCTACAAACCAACATTCCCCAATCCATGACAGAATACAGGCGACTGCGAGTTTTCCCCTCTCGCAGCCGCCTGTATTTTTCTCTGATTGTCAATCACTTGAAGGAGTCGCACAAAGCAAGGCATCTTTCACCCCCTCTTGCTATTTCATTATCTCTTGATACTCCTCCCACACTAATGTCGCAAGATACTTGTCACTACGGCATTGAAGGTCGGCAACCCCTTCCTCTATCAAGTCAGAAGTGATTGAATTATAGAAAATATCTGTTGCCTCTTGCAAAGAAATGCTTTGTAGTTCGCACAAGCATACAATGATGTTAGCTATCTTTGTAGCCCTCATTACCATTCTACCTTCTTCTGTCATAACTGCTGGCTTTCAATATATTCAAGACACTCATCAAGCATCTTCTGCGAACGGATACAATACTGATTANTANGCTTTTCAAATCGGAGCAGCCNANGTNTTTCATCNTTTGAAAGTNCTCCCTCAANNTCACNGCTTANNCGCNTAGCGAANTGAGGTAAAAACCTCTACCGAAATCAAGATAATCGCGTGAATGAGCCGTATCCGGACACTCTACTGCAAAGTTTGATGAATGATATAGTTTCATTGTGACAACACTCCTTTCTCTCTCATATAGTCGATGAGGTCATCCATCAGATAGCGTGAACCGAACGTGTGCAGCACATCGTATGACGGCACGATGTAATCATAGAGTATGCCCGACTTGCGCAATCGGTCATACACCTCTCGCTGGCTCAACTTCAACCGCTGCGCAAGCTTGCTTATACAATATGTCACAAATCCGAGCGTATCTCTATCCATAACATGATGAGTCAAAGCAGTGTCCCACAAAGTGTGTCGAAGGCTGGTTCACTCAAGCCTATACACCTCAAACGAGGTTGCAAATTTAGTCGATTGTTTTCAAAGTCCCACTATTGTGACGAAGTTTTTTATCACAGCCAACCACTTTGCATCCTTCTCCCTGACTTATTGTACACACAGTACAAAAAAACAGCATTGGCTGTAACAAATCGGTCGTAAGTATCGTTTATACAGATAGAGGATTGAATAACAACAATTAACTATAACAACAAGAACATGAGAAGAATCGCTTTATTCATCGCATTGGCACTGTGTGTCGGAAGCGGTGCGTTCGGGCAGACAGCGGAGAAGCTAATTGCCAAGTGGAAGATGGTGCAAGGGGCTGAGTATGAGAACACGACGAAGGCTTGGCGCGACAGCTTCATGGTGAGTCAAGAAAAAGACACCAATCTGACAGCCGAAGACATTGCCCTCATAAAGAAAAGCTTCAAGAAAAGCCAACAGGTGCAGTTTATACTCGATGAAGGCCGACGGGAAGAACTGAAGCACGACATCCGCTCGCTGAAAGGCTACGAGACGCTATTTGTGCTGAACCACAACGACGAGCCGGATGACTCTGCAAATATGTTCCAACGGATGTTTGAATCCGTCTTTTCCCTCTCATACAAAGTCGCGCTGTACGGCAAGATGAAGGGCGACATCGTTAATGGCTTCCTCATACGCATGGAGCTTTGGGACAAGGTGGCGCTGGTGCACGTGGAGTGCAAGATGCGCAAGGACTACCTGCTCAAGGCGATACAAGACGGAACCCATATTGGCACCGGGAACTTTGCTAGCAATGACCATGACGACGACAATGAAGAATACCCTACTATCAGCCTAAAACAGGTGACGGAAGACGTGGATAACGGGAATGTGCTGTTTGTCATTCACGGCGAGGAACACCCCGAATTACATTCCATAGAAGAAGCGAAAAACTACATGATAGCCAACAAAATCCACTGGAACAGCGAGCACTGGATAGTAGGAGGCAGCGTGAAAGAGATGTACCCTCGCACCGACCGCAAAGTTGTCATCGAATTTTCTGAACAGAAGAAAGAGAAAGACACTGAGTAACGGCATGGACGCACGAGAGTTTAAGCAACGCTTTATGCCCTACCACAAGCGGCTCTATCGGGTGGCTTACCACCTGACGGGCAATGCGCAGGATGCGGAGGACTTGCTTCAGAATACCTACCTGAAACTCTGGCAGAAGCGCGACGACCTGCGGCATGAAGCCATGGTGGAAGCTTATCTCGTGACACTGATGCGGAACCTCTTCCGTGACCAGCGGAGACAGAAGCGCATCGACACCTCGGAGGACATCGACGACCACGCCGAACCGCCCGACGAACGCAGTCTCGCCCACGCTGCGGAAGTGCAAGACGAGGCAAGACAGGTGGCGGCTTTGATGGACGGATTGCCCCGACGGGACAGCGACATCCTCCGCATGCACCTTGTGGAAGACAAGTCCTATGAAGAGATTGAACACGACACGGGGCTGTCGCAAGGCTACATCCGCGTCATCATGACGCGAGCGAAGCAGAAACTGAAACAGCAATATCTAAAACTCACCAAGAAATGAACGAACGGAACATCAACGACATCAACCTGAAAGAACTGGAACAAATCCCCATTCCAGAGGGATTGGAAGCCAGGCTTTCGGCTAAGATTGACGAGTGGGAACAGGCGGAACGGAAGCCCCGTCGCGCCTCCATCCACAAGCCTTCCCACTATGCCGCCGCGGCCGCAGTAGCCATTCTCTTCATCGTCGGCTGCCACTTCCTTCGTTCCGCCGACGATGCCTCCGCTGCCCCTACCTCCCAAGATACGTTCCATGACCCGCTCCTGACTCGACAGGAAGCCGAACGCAGCCTCAACCTCCTTGCCACCAATCTCAACAAGGGCATGGAGATGCTGGAACGGGCACAAGCCATCAGCGACCGTACCGAACACACATTGAACAAACAACTAAACCTCTTGAAATAGCATGAAAATAACCATACGGAAAACCATCCTTTGTGCCTTGCTGACACTGGTCGGCATCGCAGCCAATGCGCAGGTGAAGGAGTTTGAACGATACGCCAATGCCAAGAATGTGACCTATGTTTATATCTCCTCCTACATGCTCAATCTGGCAGGCAAGGCAACTACCCCCTCCATACTGGGAGTGAACACGAAGGCACTCATGGGCAAGTTGAGCGGCATTCAGATTATATCCTCCGAAGACCCGACGGCTTCCGCCCGACTGAAACTCAACACACAAGCCTTTGTCCGAAACAATCGGTACGAGGTGCTCGTACAAGTAGATGAGGACAGCGAGAAAGCACACANCTACTNCCACAAGAACAAAAACAAGAACCAGTNCGTGGTCGTCATGATGAACGACCATAACGGCGAAGTGTCGGTCATCGTCTTNTCGGGGTCGTTCACCCNCGACGACGTGATGAAACTGAAGCCATAAGCCACGACCTTCACCCCCAAAAAGGAAGCCCCTCTTGCCCTCAGAGGGCAAACACACCAGAGGCTGTCAAGCACATCCGCGTGCAGTGTACTTCCACAGCCTCAAAATCGGAGTCCCCGACTCCGACCGACCGATGTCCCCGACTCCGATTGGNCTGAGTCGGGGACATCGATTTCACAGGGGATTTTAGGGGTGAAAAGACGGAAGCGAATAATCAATAAAAAACACATGATTATAATATAGAGAAGAGCCTCCTCGCAAAGCAATTGCTTCGCAGGGAGGCTCTTCTTACAAATACGCACAAAATAAAAAGAGCACAGACTTGCCATATCTCTGCCAGGCCTACCACAGCCTATAACCCATTATGGAGAAGTCTACGCTCTACGCGTACACTCCAACATGGGTTATTGTGCTCTTATTTCTCTTCATGAAGTGGTAGTTCGGCAGAGAGCTTGAGCAAATCAAATGTCTGTGTTCCGAGGAACACAAGGCAAATTTAGGCCTTTTGTACGACATTCAAAAGCGTTTCGGAGAAAATGTGAGAAAAGAAGCACTTTTTCAACGAAATGGCTGTAACTTTGTGAGGGATTGACAGAACACTCATCAACCATATAGGACAAGACAGGGCGTATAGACCCCAAGACCTATCGCCCTCANACAAGNTGNAANNGACAGAACGCATTAAGCACATGGAGAAGCACCTCGACCNAGNGGCTGAGGCGGTGATGGAGCNATCGGNGNCTTTGGAGAAGTATGCCGAGGCGCAGGAAGCGATTCAGGAACTGAAAGACTATTTGGGCAGCGAGGAATGGAGGGCGGACTTGGAGGCAGATGAGGAAAGGCGGCTGCCGCAGGGCTTGAAGCGTGGGGTGCTGTCGGAAGACGGCATTTGGAACATGCTGGAAGATGTTCAACAGTTGAACTGCAGAATGCTAAAGGTTGTGGAAGATGGCAGATGAATGGGAGTGCGTTGCATCGAAACGCCATTATTGAGGACGTACTTCACAGGTGACCTCGTTGACGGAATGCCTCCTTGGCGAGTGCCGTCACGCGCAGGACAAAGTGGGATTTAGCGTCGGTGTAGCCGTCTCGGTCATGTTCATATCGGGGCAAGAGGCTGCGTTTGAGCGTTTCGTAGTCGTGTGCTACGGAGGGATTTTCCCGTAGATAGTCGCGGAAAAGGATCTCGTCGTTGTCGCCGAGTGGGCGCACATGGATGTGGAACACTCGCTCGGAAAAGCCTTCGGGGGTGTAACCCTTGTTGAAACTTTGCCGCTCGACGGACGACGACATGCAGATGTAGCCCTGTTGCTCCATCGTGGTCTTGAGGCGCAGTCGGTCGGCATCAAGGGGAACTTCGACCAGGAGGTCGATGATGGGCTTTGCCCAAATGTCGGCTATTGCCGTGCTGCCGATGTGGGTGATGGTGGGCGAGAAATCCGCCAGTGTTCGTTGGAGGCTTTCGGTTTCCTCCACCGCCCAGTCGTCCCACTGCGCTTGGTGGGGGGTGAGGATGATGGGGAACAGTTGCCACAACTCTTCCAATGTCATGTCGCTAAGTGTTCGCATGGGCTTGTGTTTGATACGACAAGAGGGGGAAACGCGCCACAGATGTTCGCGTTTCCCCTGCCCTTTTTACTTTGCCTCGTAGGCTTCGATTTTGTCCTTGTTGGAGAGGAGGAAGTCGATGTCGTCAAAGGCATTCATCAGGCAGTATTTCTTGTAGGTGTTAATCTCGAAATGCTCAGAGTGTCCCGTAGCGAGGTTCGTTACCGTCTGTTGCGGAACATCGACCTTAACCTCGGTGGCAGGGTTGGCAGCAATGCTTGCAAACAACTCTTGTTGGAACTCTTTGCTGACCACGACGGGCAGAACGAAGCAGTTGAGCAGGTTGTTGCGGTGGATGTCGGCAAAAGAACTGGAAATGACTACGCGCACTCCATAGCCAGCGATGGCCCATGCAGCGTGTTCGCGCGACGAACCCGAACCCCAGTTTTGTCCGCCTACGATGATTTCATGCACACCCTTGCGCGGTGCCTCGGCATACTCGGGCTGGTTCATCACGAAGCTCTCCACGGGTTTGCCTTCGGCGTAGAAACGAAGGTCGTGCATAAAGGCATCGCCGAAGAACTGCGGGTCGCGCGTCGTGCTCGCCAAGTAGCGTGCAGGGATGATGAGGTCTGTATTGCAATTGTCAATCTGAATCGGAATGCAGGTTGACTGGATGATATCGAATTTTTCTTTAGCCATAATCTTAGAGTTTTCTTGGGTCTGTTATTACTCCTGTGATTGCTGATGCCGCCACAACCAACGGCGAGGCAAGGATGGTGCGAGCACCGGGACCTTGACGACCTACGAAATTGCGGTTGCTGGTGGAGATGGAGAGTTTGCCAGCTGGCACCTTGTCGGGATTCATGGCGAGGCATGAAGAGCAAGAGGGCAGACGCAGTTCAAAACCAGCCTCTTCCAAAACCTTGTCGATGCCCTCGTCGATGATTTGCTGACGAACGAGCCATGAGCCAGGCACAAGCCAAGCCACCACGTTGTCGGCTTTCTTCTTGCCCTTCACCACCGAGGCAAAGGCACGGAAGTCTTCTATACGACCGTTGGTGCAAGCACCGAGGAAGCAGTAATCCACGGGCACTCCTTCGAGCTTCTGCCCTGGCTCAAACTGCATATATTCGAGCATGGAGAGGAACTGAGAGCGGTCGGTTTCGGGGATGCTTTCGAGCGTAGGGATGCACTCGTCGATGGCGATGCCCGCTCCGGGATTGGTGCCGTAGGTGATGCGCGGCGCGATGTCCTCGGCGCGGTAAGTAACCTCCTTGTCGAACACGGCATCGTCGTCAGAACGGAGCTTCTTCCACTCCTCCACCGCCTTGTCCCAGTCTTCGCCCTTGGGAGCGTATTCACGACCCTTCAAGTAGGCGAAAGTCGTCTCGTCGGGAGCAATCAAGCCTGCGCGGCTACCCATTTCAATGGAGAGGTNGGNGANGGTCAGACGACCTTCCATACTCATGTTGCNAACAGCNGAACNTGCNTACTNCACGGCATNGCCCGTNGNTCCTGANGTGGTCATCTGCGCCATGATGTAGAGCGCCACGTCCTTGGCAGTCGTGCCTTCGGGCAGTGTCCCCTCGATGTTGATGCGCATGGTCTTGGGCTTGCTCTGCAAGATGCACTGTGAGGCAAGCACCTGAGCCACTTCGCTCGTGCCGATACCCATGGCGATGGCACCCACCGCACCATGCGTAGAAGTGTGTGAATCGCCACATACGATAGTCATACCGGGCAGCGAAAGGGCTTTCTCGGGTCCCACCACATGGATGATGCCATTGTCTTTCGTGCCCATAGAAAAGTGCTTGATACCGAACTCGGCACAGTTCTTCGCCAATGTCTCCACCTGCTTGCGACCCACGGGGTCGTTGATGACCTCCTGCTGGTCAGATGGCGTGTTGTGGTCGGGCATCGCCACAACGTGGTCGGGGCGGAACACCTTGATGTTCTTGTCTCTCAATGTGTCGAACGCTTGCGGACTTGTCACCTCGTGGGCGTACAAACGGTCGATATAGAGTTGCGTAGGACCGTCCTCCACGTTCTGAACCACGTGGGCGTCCCAAATCTTGTCGAATAACGTCTTTCCCATTGCTTAATCTCTGAATTTGTTGATACAATCAATATATGCCTCCACAGAAGCGGTCACAATGTCGGTGTTGGCACCGAAACCATAATAAACATGACCGTTGTATTCCACCTGCATGTGTACCTTGCCCATGTCGTCCGAACCCTTTGAAATGGCTTGGATGGTGAACTCGCGGAGCGTCATCTGACGCTTGATGATTTNATTCTTNAGNGCCTTNATGGCNGCATCCACNGGNCCNTTGCCCGNTGGCGGNAGCCTCGAANTNCTCGNNGGCGATNNCNAGACCGATNNANGCNACNNNCTTCACGCCCATGCCGGTGGTCACCTGCAAGTAGTCGAGTTTCACACGGTGTGCCTCCGCACGCTCTGCACCAGCCAGCACCAGCACATCGTCGTCCGTCACCTCCTTCTTCTTGTCGGCGAGCTTCAGGAACGCCTCGTAAATCTTGTCGAGCTTCTCGCCTTCCACCTCCACGCCGTTCACTTGCAAACGGTGCTTCAAGGCCGCACGACCCGAACGCGCCGTCAGCACGATGGCGTTATCGTCGATGCCCACATCCTTCGGGTCCATGATTTCGTAGGTAGAGGCGTTTTTCAGCACTCCGTCTTGATGGATGCCGCTCGAATGGGCAAAGGCGTTCTTGCCCACAATCGCCTTGTTGGGCTGCACAGGCATGTTCATGAGCGAGGACACCATGCGGCTCGTCGGATAAATCTTCGTCGTGTTGATGTTCGTCTCGATGCCGAGGTCGGGGTGGGTCTTGAAAATCATCGCCACCTCTTCAAGAGACGTGTTACCAGCACGTTCGCCGATGCCATTGATGGTCACTTCCACCTGACGTGCGCCCGCCAGCACACCTGCCACCGTGTTGGCAGTAGCCATGCCGNGGTCGTTGTGGCAGTNGGTCGAAANGATAGACTTGCCAGCAGCAAAGGCATCCACGTGCTCATACAGGTACTTTATCTTCTCGTGGTATTCGTTCGGCACACGGAACCCTGTCGTGTCGGGAATGTTACAAACCGTTGCGCCAGCCTTGGTCACGGCATCGATGACGCGAGCCAAATACTCGTTGTCGGTTCTACCAGCGTCCTCCGCATAGAACTCCACATCCTCCACATACTTCTTGGCATACTTCACCGCAGCCACGGCACGCTCGATAATCTCTTCGGGCGTGGAGTTGAACTTGTACTTGATGTGTGAAGGCGATGTGCCGATACCAGTGTGGATGCGCTTGCGCTTGGCATATTGCAGCGCCTCAGCAGCCACGTCAATGTCCTTTTCCACTGCACGGGTCAACGCGCAGATGGTAGGCCAAGTGACCGCCTTGGAAATCTCTACCACACTGTTNAAATCGCCGGGGNTGNAGNNGGNGAAACCAGCCTCAATGACATCCACGNCCAGCGTTTCCAGCTGCTTCGCCACCTGAATCTTCTCAATCGTGTTGAGCTGACATCCAGGCACTTGCTCGCCGTCGCGGAGTGTTGTGTCAAAAATAAACAATCTGTCTGCCATATATAGTTACAAATTTACTTCCCACAACCATGAGCACAGCCACCGATACATATACCTATATATAAAAGTAAAACCTTCCCCACGGCTGTGAAAAAGGTTAAACATTATATCTGTACCGTCATGCTTGATAGCAACTGCACACCTTTCTCACCTCCGACCCTGTAAGTCGAAGCCCGAGGAGACCCAGTAGTGCGATGTTGCCAATAATTGCCATGATTCCAATTTTGCTGCAAAGATAATGATTTTTAGAAGTAAAAAAGGAATAATGCACCAATTATTTCTCGCAAACACAAAAAATCCACCATCTGCGCAGTCGAAACCATTCGCAATGCAGGAGATTCCAGCAACTTTGCCCTCTGCAAGCACGGCTTCAACACACATTACCGCCACAAGCCGTTTCCGCCATCCACTAATTTTTCACATCCATATAGCTCATTGAACTTATGCCGAGGTGACAGGAGCCCAACGATTCAAGCGGTCGAAAAGGATAGGTCTCCAACGCTCTTTCGACTGCCACAGAGACACCCCCTAAAAAGCCCCAAAAAATCGGAGNCCCCGACATCGACCAATCGGAGTCCCCGACTNCGACCGANCGNTGNCGGGGACTCCGATTTGGAGGCTATGTAACCGCTCTATACGCGGGGGGGGCTTGCCACCGATTTTGTACCTTCTTGTCCGAGGACAAAAGAGACGTGGTTAACCCGAACGAGGACAACCTCATGACGAAGATGGCAAAAGGTAAGGCAAATCCCTTTTGGAATGCATGTCACAGCATATTTTGTTGCCTGGGCATCAAAATACTCGCAGAAATCACCAGAAACACAGATATATTCAGTAACTTTGCCTCGGTAAGCACGGCGATTGTTGTCCGTAACGCGTAAAGCATGAACACTTCAAAGTTACAGCACGTTCGCCACTCACCGAGTTGTACATTCATCGGACTTGCGTTCATAGAACAAACACTTGCTTTGTCCTGTCTGTGATTTACATTACCTTTATCANAACAATCATGCCTANCNACAATGNAGACATCTANTAANACCCTTATCGCTGCCACTTGCTGCACGGCATTGGCAACGGCTTGTTCTAACAAAACAACTGGAATGTCACCCACAGAGCTTAGCACTGTCGGCAACCCTTTCATGCCCCTTTGGGAGCATATTCCCGACGGTGAACCATACGTGTTTGAAGACCCTGACCAGCCAGGGAAGTACCGCGTCTATGTATATGGTTCGCACGACAACCTGATTACGGAATACTGCGGACGTGACCAAGTGGTGTGGTCCGCTTCGGTCGACAGTTTGAACAACTGGCGTTACGATGGCGTGATTCTCGTGGTCGACAAGAATGCCAAGGGGGATTCCTTCGATGCGGCTGGCACTGCCGACGTGCTCTATGCGCCCGATGTGACGCTGGTGACTGACAGCATGGGCAGGAAGACCTACTATCTGTTTCCCAACGACCAGACGGGCAACCGCAACGGACTGATTGCGAAGAGTGACCGACCTGACGGTCCTTTCGAGGTGTGCAACTGGAATGCCGAGAATCCCAATCTGGTGGATGGCGTTTTGCAGTTCGACCCTGCCGTGTTTGTGGATGACGACGGACGCGTGTATGGATACTGGGGCTTTGAACGCTCTTATGCCGCTGAGTTTGACCCTGCGACGATGGCGACCGTGAAAGCTGGCACACCGATTGTTGAGGACATGGTTTCGGGGCACAATCAGGAGGGAGTATTCCGTTTCTTTGAGGCATCGTCCATCCGCAAAATCAAGGACAAATACGTGTTCATTTACAGCCGCTTCACCGAGGAAGGCGAGTTCGGGTTGCCCACGTCGAATTACACTTTGGCTTACGCTTATAGCGACCACCCGTTAGGGCCTTGGACGTATGGCGGCACTATCATCGACGGTCGTGCCCGAGAGAAGGACGAGCAGGGCAACGTGATTGCCTCGGCCACACCCGATGGCAACACACACGGCTCTATCTGCAAGATTAACGGGCAGTGGTATGTGGTCTATCACCGCCAGACGGGCACCAACGAATACGCACGTCAGGCGATGGTAGCCCCTATCAATGTGAAGGTGGAAACGGGCAAAGGCGGCAAAGTGGAAATCAGCGAAGGCGAATACAACTCCGAGGGCTTTGCGCTCAATGGCTTGAACCCAATGGAACGGCATTCTGCCGGCATCGCATGCTGGTACACAGGTCCGAAACCTGCCACCCACGAATGGCCCAACAACACGTTCTATGGTTCATACGTGGCTGCTGGCTACGGAACGGACAGCAACTTCGAGAAGCCTTACGACTTGAAGAACAACACGAACGATGTGGTGAACAACACCGACGGCAGCATCGTCGGCTACAAGTATTTCAACTTCGACGCTACGGCTAACCGCAACGACATCACATTGCATCTGAACCTTACCCCCAATGGCATTGACGGCACGATTGAGATAATGGTTGCACGTCCGTGGACCTCACAGGGTGGACAACTGCTGGGCACCATTGAGCTACGAGCCGATATGCCTCAGCAGCCCACTGAACAGAGCGTAGTCTTGCCCGACCTTGTCAAACACACGGGCAAACAGGCTATCTTCTTCAAGTTCAAGTCGGAGACGAAGGGCGAGTCGCTCTGCACGCTCCACAACTTCGTCTTTGAATAACCGACAGCATCAAGCAGACAGAAAAAGGAACTACAACACGATGTAAGTAGTAACCGAACGTGCCGGCAAGGTGGATTTCTTCAGATTCACTTTGCCGACATTCTTTAGGTTCTCGCCTGCCACATCGGAAGTACGGTAAGCGATGGCAGACTTACCCTCTTGGGTGTCAATGCAGATGGGACGGTCTTGCGTCCCGTAGTTAATGGCAACGATGGCAAGCGTGCCGTCAGCGTTGCGGTAGGCAGAGAGCATGAGTCCATCAGCAGCCATCTCGCCTTGTACATCAAGGCGCACAGCGTCAGGACGAACGAAACGGGAGAAGTTGCCGAGTGTCCACATCAGTTTAGAATCGCGCACCATGTTTTCCTGCACCACACCACGCCTTTGTCCTCGACCGCCTGACCGCTCGCCTTTCACATACATACGAATCAGCCCATCCTTATAATTGCCACCAGCGGCACGCCACCACTGCCACGAACGGGCATTCGCCACGGTCAGGTCGTAGTGCATCACACGCGCCACATAGAGGGNTTCTTCCNTCNAGNAGTCAAAGCCTCCACCTCCNTNAATTTCCNCATCGTTGNACATGATACAGAGNTCNGTCATCCAAANGTCGGCATCAACNTTGTCGAACGCATCCTTTAGCCTTTTGCGATAGCCATATAGCCCTTTCCATTCATAGTCAGGGTCAGAAGGTTTCAGTATGGGCGTGTTTGTCCAGTAGGAGTGCCCCGCCATCACACGAGCGACGCAGGGAAGGTTGCCTACATAGGTGTCGGTCGAATCGGGATTCCAAAAGCCCTGAATCTCATAACCACGCTGCCAGTCGGTCTCGTGGGTAGAGAACATACAACGGTAGTCGCTCGACTCGTTCACAAGAATCTTTGTCGTAATGCCTCGCTGCTGGAACTCACGGTTCATCTCACGCACCAGCCTTGCCACCTCGCGGTTCGTTGCAGGCGTGCCTTCTTGCTTCGGTCCCTGCCAGTTCCAGTGTCCATCGGGTTCATTCACAGGACACACATAGCCGAAACGGATACCATCCTCACGCTCCGCCTGTTGGAGCATGTCGGCAATGTAAGCGGCAAAGTCATCGTAAGCATCTTCACGCAGATTGAACGTGCCACCACGCCCCGTGTTGGTAGCAAGCCCATTCTGGGTCAAGAACACAGGGGGCGAGTTATAGAACGCCAAGAACGTGGGCACGCCCCGTTCCTTCGCCAACTGGAGGAAACGCCGTTGTCCTGTCTGCTTCTCGAAATACTCGGTGCGTGTATCCCGATTGATTTGCGCCGAGTCGCCCTGCGTAGCACTGCCAGCACCAGCGTTGAATCGCCAAATGGAAAGCCCGATGCCCTTGGGCGAGCCATCGGGGAAGTTCTCAGACGAGAAAAGCCAGTCAGCCACCTTCGTCTGCAAAGAGTCCTCCCACTCCCCTATCTGCCACATGCTCCACGCATCGCTGGCTCCAAAGCCGTCAATGGTCTGCTGCTGATAGTTCGTCACTCGGAATTTCGTCGCCTTCTGTGCAGCCACCTGCCCTGCCAAGCAGAACAGCAATGCACCCATCAAAAAAGAGTTAGTCAAGTTAGTCATGTCATGTTCATGTTGAATGCTACAAAGATAAGCCTTTTTTCCCGTATATGGAACAAGTTCAAGCCTTTTTACATAAAATAACACGACACAGGGAATAACACATCGCTTTTTTCCGCTACCTTTGTACGTCTTTCCATCGGACGAACTTATTCCTTCTATACAACTAACAGCGACACATTTAACATCTTAAAAATGACTAAAGAATACATCGTACTCAGCCGCCAAGACGCAGTGGCACGCAACAACTCCCCTTACGTCAACCTGAAGATTGCCAACACACAAGGCAACGAAACCATCTGTGTGTTTGATGTACCAAAAACGAGCGGCCCCAAGGTGGGACAGCTCGTCACTTTCATCACCATTCGTGACAACCAAGGCAAGAAGTCGGCCTCCAACATGGACATGATTGTAGGCTCATTCCCCACTGAACAGCATCCGCTCTATGCCCTCGTGCCGCGCCCCATCAAGCGCGAGGAGTGGGACCGCTGCGTCACGCAACTCCTCACCCACTGCACCGACGACGTTCTTGCAGGCTTCATCCGCGAACAGGCCGATGCACTCTTCACCCCTTACAGCAAATACCCTGCCGCCACCAGCGTACACCACGCTTTCCCGGGGGGACTGCTCAACCACACCTATCAGATGCTCCACCTGCTCGAAGGCATCTATCCCGTCTATCCCTATCCCGACGACATCAAGATAGAGCGCATCATCATCGGTGTTCTCTTCCACGACTGGGGAAAACTCTGCGAGTATAACGTGGAAGGCGAACGACTGGAGAACGGCTACCTGTTAGGGCACATCTACATGTCAGCCAACTATCTGAACACCCTTCTGCGCGACCTTGGCATCGAGAAACGAGAAATCAACTTCATCGTCCACTGTGTGCTGGCTCATCACGGTCAACTCGAGTTCGGCAGCCCCGTGCTCCCCTGCATCCCAGAGGCACAGCTCATCACTTATCTGGACAACATCTCAGCCAAAGCCGACATCTTCACCACCACGGGCAACCTTGAGAAGTCATTCGCCCTCGGCACCAGCGTGGTGAAAGGATAGCCCTACTTTTTCAGCACCAGCAATGCACCACCCTGAGGCAGGCACGACACAGACACATCCCATCCGCCATCCACAACGCCCGCCTGCCTGATGTCCATCTGCTCCTGCTGAGCACCATCCACAAACATGGTCATGTTGTACCTACCCTTCAGGAAATCCAGCTTCACCATGATTTCCTTCGGTTGCTTCGTGCCATTCAGCACTGCCACATACCACGTCTTGCCGCTGCGACGAGCCATCACCACATACTCGCCAGGATAGCCGTCCAGCAAACGTGTCTCGTCCCACACCACAGGCACCTCCTGCATGTGAGCCTTCGCCTCGACTGGCAGGTTCAAGAAGCCGGCAGGACGGTCAGCCCAGTGCTGCACGCCACTCTCAAAAGCCACCGAGAGTGCCAGTTCATGCACCCAAGACGTCTCATGCGGATGCTGCGAGTTCGTGAAAGCCACAGGCGTGTAATCCATCGGTCCCACGACATTGCGCGTGTAAGGTAGCAGGCAGTTGATGCGCGCACCATTCGAGGTCATGTAAGGCGAGTTGTTATACTGCTCCGCACCATACACAGCCTCCTGCGACATCAAATGCGGATAAGTCCTGCTCCATCCTCTTGGCACGGTGCAACCATGGAAGTTCACCATCATCTCCATCGCCTCCGCATCCTCCAAAATGCCCAAATAGTAGTTGATGATGTCCTGCTTATCACTCTCGAAGAAATCCACCTTCACGCCCACCACGCCAATGCGTTTCAGCCAAGCAAACTCCTCCATGCGGTTCTCGTGGGTCAGCATACGGTCCAGCGGTGTAGCTCTCACACCCGTGTGCGTGCCACCCGAATTATACCACATCCAAGGCATCACACCCTTAGAACGCGCGNATGCCACGGCATCCTCCAGATTGCCGCCATTCGTCATCGCGNCCCATTCCCANTCAAACAGCACANACTCCCAACCCATCTCGACAGCCAAANCCACATACTGCTTACAAATCTGGAAATCCTTCGTGCCATGGTTATAAGCCCAATACACCCAAGCCGCACGTCCTGGCTTCACCCAGTCGCGCTTCGCCTTGGCAGGAGCATCGCTTACATTATCCACCAACGTAGAAGCCACCACGTCTTTCAGTTCACCCACGATAGCCACACGCCAAGGCGACTTCCATGCGCCGTCCCACACAGGGCTGACCTCGCCTTGTCCGCAGCCCTCCCACGCAAAGGGGAGCGACACCTTATAAGTATTCGCCTCCGCACCATTGTCCAAGTGCGTAGCGCAATACATGTGCGAGAGGTTCGCCTCCGTCAGCAACACAAACGTGCCATCAGCCTCGAACAGCGCAGGATAGTTCCATGCGCCCTGCTTCTCCGCACCCTGCTGCAAGGGGAAGTCACCCTCATAGCTCGTCACAAACTGCTGCAACCAGCGACGAGCACCCTGAGGCATCGTCCATGCCGTCTGCTCATCCACGAAGCGGCGCATCTCCGACTCTTCCAGCACATAGCGGAACGCCACACCATCATCATACACCCTCAGCTCCACTTTCAGCGGCTTGCCGTTGCTGCCTTGCAGCGTAGCCACCGCCTCGTTCCACCGACATGCAACCTTGCGTGCCTTGCCATGAATGTTCGTGTAGGTATCCGAATGCCGTTTCGCTTTCGACACACCCAACAGCTTCACGCCGTCAGCCCAATTATCTTCACTCGTAGTTAGTCCCAAACGCACCTGAGAAAGTTCTTGGGAGCGTTGCCCCACCTCCTTTCCGTTAGAAAGTTCTTGGGAGCGTTGCCCCAAGAGGCGCAGGAACACCTGTCCGCCCGTCTGTTCAACCTTCATTTCCAAAGCCNCGTTCNNNCTTTTNACCTGAGCCAGTGCCTGTGTCGTTNCACACACCATCAGCACCAAAGCCATTTTCAANAGATTCTTCANATTATTTANGTCANTACTTAGTATTATTTNCCCGATTGATTGAATGCCGCGTCGCTCGGTTCTTCCTCGCACAAAGGGAATCTTCCCCTTTCGACTTTGCAAAGATACAACTATTTCCGCCGCATACACCCCACAAAGCGAAACAAAGAGTTTATAAAATGAAACAAAGGGCGGCACACAAGCCGAACACGCACGCAGATGATACATTCGCTTCAAATTATGATACAAACAGCAGAAAACGAAGTACATGTACAAAAGGTGAAAGAAAATGAAACAGAAGAGAAAGAGGCTGTCACGAATAGTGCGTACCTTTGTACCGTGATTGAGAACACGACAGAAACTCGGTTACACAGGTGGCAAGTTTCGACAGAGCCGCCGCACAAGAAAGAAAAAGTTAGTAAAGCATAAATAGGTTAATAATTAGTTAGTTAGTTAATTAGTCAAGGGAAACAGCTCTTTGTGAAAAGGGTTGCTTTTTTTGTACCATATAAGAACGTGGAAGTGAGGGGCAAGGGAGTCGGCACAGGCGCATCCGTCCTGATTCATCACAGCCTGTTGCAGGACACAAGTACTTCCGCAGAAGTACTACAATACTTCTGCGGCAGGATTACAGTACTTCTGAAGAAGTACTGAACCCAGCCAAGGCATAAAGAAAGGGTGCGCCAGCCTAACGACCAGCACACCCATACGAGGTTATACAATACAAGGACTTAACGGAAGAGGAGCGGAGCCATTTCCTTCAGGCTGCGACGCCATGTAAGGAACTCGTGAGCCGTGCCTTCCGAAACGTAGGCAACAGCGTTGAAGCCAGCAGCCTTGAGGTCTTCCACAGACTTCTTCACTCCCTCGGGGTTCTCTTTCGAGCCGCAGGACGTGAAGATGAGACGAGGCTTCACCGTGAGGTCCGATGGGGCGTATGTGCCACCGCTGAGGAGTCCGTAAGCATCGAACACATCGGTGCGACGGAGCGTGATGAGTTTCGTCGTGATGCCACCCATCGAGAGTCCTGCCATGGCACGACCTTCCTTCTTGGCGATGGTGCGGAAGTTGCTGTCTACGTAGGGGATGAGTTCATCGACGAGGACTGTCTCAAACTCCTTGGCTGTGAACTGACCAATGCCGCCAAACTTCACGTCGTTGGTCATGCCATAAGTCATCACGATGATGAAAGGCTTGCACTTGCCCTCAGCAATCAGGTTGTCCATGATGAGGTTGGCGTGACCCTGATTGCTCCATGCGGTCTCGTCCTCTCCCCATCCATGCTGGAGATACAGCACGGGGTAACGCTTGTTGGGGTTCTTGCTGTACTCGGCTGGTGTATAGACGAAAGCACGACGCTCGGTGTTGGTGCTAGGCGAATGGAAGAGCACCTGCTGCACATTGCCGTGGGGCACATTCTTCAACGCGTAGAAGTCGCGGTCGTGAGCAGGAATCTCGATGCCGCTCTCCCAACGCACGGAGCCGTAATAGTTGCAAGCGCCTGGGTCGTTGACGGTAGCACCGTCGATGGTCATGTGGTAGTAGTGGAAACCTTCGTCCATCGGACCATCAGTCGTGCCTGTCCACACGCCATCGTCACCTTTCTTCAACACCGTGCCGCCTGTGCCGCCAAGACCGAGGCTGACAATGACGGAACGTGCCTGTGGGGCTTTGATTTGGAAACGGGCGTAGCCCTGAGAATTAACCTGAGGATACTCCTGACCAGGCTGGTTCAGCTCGTTGGGTTTGAAGTCCTCGCAGGGAGCGGCAACGTTGTCGAGTGCTGGGTCAAAGTTCTTGAGGGCATAGTAAACGGACTTCGGACGGAGGTTCTCGTCGAAGGGCAGCGGATGGTTGTTCACGCCCACCCAAGAGTCGCGGTCGGACACGTTCCAGAAGGTCACGTTGTCGATGACATCCTTATACTTGCGGAACAAACGGAAGAGCTTGATGTAACGGTCTGTCTGCATCGTGACCAGATGACCTGGTGCCGCACCCTCCTGACCGCGTGAGAACTGGAGCTGACCGCCCATTTCCTCGTTGAGACGGATGTCAAGCTCGGTCANANGGATGTGCTTCACGAGTNCGGAGTACTTCTTNATGGCCTCTTCCACCTCTGACTCGTCAGGACCGTAGGNGTTGTAGTGACNCTGCNTGCCGATACCCGTGATAGGCACACCTGCGTCCTGCATCTTCTTCACCATGTTGTAGATGCGGTCGCACTTGGCTGGCTGGAAGGCGTTGTAGTCGTTATAGACGAGGATGGCGTTGGGGTCGGCCTCATGGGCATACTCGAACGCCTTAGCGATGAACTCGTCGCCGCAGAGCTTGTAAGCGCGGCTTTCACGATAAGGATTTGGTTCCTGTCCGCGCCAGCCGCGACCAGCGTCCGACATGGCTTCGTTGACCACATCCCACGCATACACCACATCCTTGTAACGGTTGACCACCGCGTGGATGTGCTCGCGCAGACGCTGGTAGAAAACCTCCTTCTTCACGGGCTTGCCCTTCTTGTCGGTGAACATCCAGTCGCAGAACTGAGAGTGCCAGCAAAGGCAGTGACCACGCATCTTGATGCCGTTCTGACGGCAAAAGTCGGCAATGGCATCGGCTTTCTCCCACGTCCACTCCCCTTCTTTGGGATGCACGGAGATGGGCTTCATGTCGTTCTCCGCCGTAATGCTGTTGTAGTTTTTCTTAATCAGCTCCACGGTGGCAGGGTCGTTGATGTTGCGCATGTTGACAGCCACACCTACGGTGAAGTAGTCCTGATAAGTGTCTTTGTACCCTTTGTCAGGGTTGGCATCCGGGTTGCGTCCGAACTGTGCCGAAGCGGTCAGTGCGAGCGACGCCAGAAGCATTGAACAAATAGTTTTCTTCATAACGATTAACTTGTAACAGATTTAGGATTTTATAATCATCAATAGTAATATATGCGTCAGTTGTTCAGTGTCAGCGTCACTTGTCCGCCTGTCTGAATTGTGGGATAGTAGAACGCGGCGTATCGGGTACCCATGAAGAGGCGACGATAGTCGAAGCGCATCTTGTAGTCATGGGTTCCGATTTGGGTGAAGGTCTTGCCATCGAAGCTGTAATAGAAGNTGGCGGTGTCNCGTCCCNGGTTNNAGNCACCGTCGNTGCGGAGGNAAATCTTGNCTNCCTTACCNTTGGGGNGCTTGACCGTCTCCACTTCCTTGACCGCCACATCGGTGATTTCCTTCATGTCGTTCGAGAGCTGGACATTCTCTTCACTCATTGTTAAACTATACTGCCCGTTCTGAAGCTTCACCGTCAGGATGCCTGAGTCGCCGTTGAACGCAGCAAAACCAGCTCGGTCGCCGTCTTTCATCTTGCGAACATCGAGGCAGATGGTGTCGGAGCAAGTGTCGCCNCAAGTGCGCCATGTGAGGGNGTTGCGAGCATTATAGATGGATTGGGCGAGTACGGATGTCTTCAAGACAAAGCCATTGACAGNAGCCGTCATGCGGAANGTGGCATCGTCACGCAGGTTCTCGCCAAAGCGGACTTTCTCGCCTTTCTGAGGCAGACGGGCGATGTCGCTCTTGATGTAGTTGTGGTTCCACTGATAGTCTTTCTCAATGTGGGCATAGTCGGGCGTCTGATGGCAGGAGCATTGTCCGTCGAGGGTGACGACGGCAGGAATCTTGCCATCGCCATTCGTGCCAAGGATGGGCCAGCCATCAATCCACGAACAGGGTTCGACCGTGAGCACACGCCCTACACCACCTCGGTCTTGGAACATGACACCATACCATTCGCCGTGCTTGCCGTTGACGATGGTGCCTTGACCAGCCAAGGGGAATCCGCCAAAGTCACTCTTGAGTATCACTTTTGAGTCGTACGGACCTTCGATGTTCGCACTGCGATAGGCAATCTCCTCGCGCCCCGTGTTGGGCCATGCGATGCAGAGGAGGTAGTACATGCCATCGTGCTTGACCACACGGCTACCTTCGTGCAGACCTTGGGGACGACCGTTGAGCTGCAACTTCTTGCGTATGCCGCCGGGCTTCTCTGCGGTTAGGTCGGCAGTCAACTCTACGAGGCTGATGTCGCCACTGCCCGAGAACACATACACGCGGTCGTCATCGTCGAAGAAGAGCGAGGAGTCGTGATAGGCAGGCAGACGGCTGTGAAGCTTCCACCCCTTGGCTGGGTCGGAGGTCTTGAACACCATTGACTTGTGTGGGTCGTCGTTAGCCACGAAGAGTGCCCAAAACGTGCCCTTGTGGTAGCGGAGCGATGTGGCCCACTGACCACGACCATACACCGAGCCTTCCCGCAGGTCGTAACGTGGTGTATCCTTGATTTCGTCGAAGAGGTAAGAAACTGTTTCCCAGTGTACAAGATCAGTGCTGCGCATGATGGGGGCACCGGGGAAGAGGTGCATGGTGGTGGTTACTAAATAGTAGTAATCCCCCACACGGATAATATCGGGGTCAGGCGTGTCTGTCCACATGAATGGGTTCTTCACTTGGATGGTCGGCTGCGTCTTGACTTCGGGAAGTGCTGAAACAGCAGTGTTCTGTGCACCAGCCATCAGGGCTGTACACAGAACGCAGAGGGTCAAATAGAACTTTTTCATCAGTTGAGGAGATATGTCTTGGTTTTACCTTGATAGGTACACTTCACTGTCGCGCGACCGTCAACAATCTTGCCAATCTGAATGGCGACTGCAGGGTCTGATGCTGTTGCCTTGATGACGGAGTTGTCGGTGAGCGGTGCGTATGCCTGATAATTGGTGGCATCCATGAAGCCATTGTCGTTGGTGGCAAACATCGGATTGTCAGGAAGGTTAACCTTCTTACCATCAACCGTGATGGTGACTTGAGGCACTACGGGGAACTGCATGCCACCGCCCTTGGAGAAGCCGATGCCGTGGAGGTCGAAGAGACCCAACGGGCGTTGTGGCTGCTGAGGACGCTGCCCCCATTGACCACGCTGAGGCTGTTCTGGCTGCTTCACTTCGTCACCTTCTACGACCAAGTAGATGGCGTGCTTGCCCTTCAAGCCTTCGACAGCAGGCACTTTCACACTGAATTTGCTGGGGGGCTGAGGAGCTGTCGCTGCCACCGAGACAACACCGATTTCCTGTCCCTTCCACGGGTCGTCGAGGCGGACATGAATCTTGAAATTGCCCTTGCCGCTGGGTGTCAGGTTCAGTTCCAGCGTCGTGTCATCGCCCTTCTTTGCTCCTTCAAAGGCTTTCACGCCCTTGGCATCCTGCGCCAAGCCACCGAAACCAATGTACTTGAAGCCTACGATACCACCATTCTGAATGCCAGCAAGATCCATCGAGTTGTTCCACACATCGTGGTTGTCCTGCATCCAGTTGTGGCTGTTAGGACCATACATATAGCATGCGAGACCTGCTGAGTAGTAAGCGTAAGGAGGCAAACCGAAGATTTGGAAGCCTTNNCNCGTCNCCTCAGCACCTGTATAGGCATCGCCGTTGCTGGCTTTTGCCGTCNATTCGTTGCCTTTCGTGTAGGGGTCGTAACCCGTTATCTTTACCACACCNCCTTGAGCCACAGGCTTCTTGTCCCATGTAATCTTCACGGGAGCAACCATAGGCTGACGGGCATTGCCGAAGCCGCGCGGTGGACGGTGATAGAACACATACCACTGACCGTTAATCTCTTGCAAAGAGCCGTGCGTGTTGTGACCAGCATTGGTGGTAATGAGTTTCGAGCCATCCTCGTTCAGCACCACACCACGAGAGTCAACCAACACGCCACCTGAACGCCAAGGTCCCAGAGGAGAGTCACCGAAAGCATAGCGCAGCGCAGAGTTGGTAGCACCCACGCCGTACTCCTGACCGCTGTAGCCAGAGAACACCATCACATACTTGTTGCCCACCTGACGGATGCTGGAAGCCTCGAAGAAGTTGAAGTCCAGTGGGTTCTGTCCCTTGTAGAGTGCCTTATACTCGCTGCCCTCTTTGTCGAGCAGCTTGCCATCGCGGCTGCTGGCAGGGATGAAGGGGTCGATGAGTTCAGTGCCGGGACGCTTCGAGTACATCGTGTTTTGGTCAAGCTCACAAGCCGTAGAATGCTGGAAGCCATAGAACACATAGGCACGGAAGCCCTTGTCATAGTCGGGGTCTTTCTTATCGGTGATGTTCTCAATGAACACAGAGGGGTCGAAGTCGATGAGCGAGCCATCCACACAGGCACGACCATCGGGAGTCAGGTTCACGGGAGTGAAAGGTCCGTCAGGACGGTCACCCTTGCATACCATAGCCACACGACGCCATCCACGCGAATGCGGATAAAGCCAATAAGTCTTCTTGCCCGTCTTCGGGTCTTTCACCTCCACCAAATCAGGGGCATACATGGTGTCCCACTTGCCATCTACATAGTGGCTAAAGATAGCACCTTCGTCGCGCCACTGGCTGAGGTCTTCAACAGGAGCCGACCACATGCGGATGTCGTTGCCGCAATAGGCAGTGTAGGTCACATCGTGCGAACCAATGATGTAGGCACGATACTTGCCGGGATGGTCAGGGTCTTCAAAGACACGAGGTTCGCCATCTGGCAAATGCTCCCACAGAGGGAGGTAAGGATTCTGTGCCGAAGCTGCCAAAGCACAGAACGAAAACAAAACTGTAAATAGTTTCTTCATTGTAATAAATGGTTTTAGGATATTTGTGTTTGAAATCATTTTCTATTCTCCACACCTCCATACACGGCTATACGCCCATACAAGGCAGTGCAAAGGTAACCCAATCCCACAAAACAGGCTTCGTCGAATGTATCTTATCATTTCAAATTTGTTACATTCCACACCCATTCACATACTTCCCAAACATTTTTAACGCCCATCTTATGTAGAGATGTATGTCTTCGGTGCTTGCCTTCAAAGGGGCATCATACGCAAGTATGGGGTTATTGTTATCGTTTATTACTCAAGGGTGTTTTCCAGAACTTCAGCTAAGATAAACGTTAGGATAGGAATTTAATAATATGGCAGCTGCTATGAACAACATGGGACAGCGTGAATGGTATTTCGTTTAAGCGTATGTAATTTCACATGAAAAACAGTTGATATATCATTGGCTAATGTATAAAGATATGACAAATACGGAACAAGCTCTTGAGGATATAAATGTAAAAAATGTTAAATAGAACATACAAATCAGAATAGCTATATACTATATATCGCTATTTTTCATACATTTGTATTATATATTATAAAAACAACCTTCCACTATTTAATAACTATAACTTAACAAAAAAAATGAAAAAAATTAAAAGATTTGTATTGAATAACGTGTCTTGTTTGACAAATAGCGAGATGATAACCATTGTTGGTCGCGAATCTGGTCCAATGAAATACATTTCATTGGTATGTCCTACAGGAACACTACGCGCAGGCGAGACCATTATAGCGTATGGCGATGGAACATGTACCAGCGGAACAGACTGGGTTCGCTACGAGATGGGTAGTACACCCCCAACACAAGGACAGTACGTAAGCTGTAACAATTACGACACTTACATTTGGGGTGTACTTCCCCAATAAACCTCAAGCGGAGAAAGGTATGTAGAAACTACATGTCTTTCTCTTCATATACCATGTGTGAATTTGGTATATTTCTTTCAAGTAGTCTCAAATCCATGACTCTATGAAAAGGATTTTTGCAATCATTCCATTTTTTCTTTTAGGTGTTGCTCACGCATCAGCGCAGCAGCAGATGTTCATGCTTTTGGGGTCGGTAGTTGACAGCTTNACGGGCGANGCNGTTGACAGCTGTAGCGTGGTCGTATGGAATGCCGACAGCACCAGCATGGTTGGAAGCACGTATNACGTCGGNTGGGGCNGGCGTGTCAGCCTCCCTGCCTCTGGCGACTACATTGTCAGCTACTCACATCCGCGCTATCAGCCTGTTTCGCGCCGTGCCAAACTGAATTTCAGCCGCCACCGTCGTCCGCGCATCACACTTGACCCTGTGAAACTGCGCAAGCGGCGGATGAACGCGGATGAAGATTGTATAGACGGGCAGAGTCTGAACGAGGTGGTGGTGNCGGCCTCAAAGATAAAGATGGTGACACGTGGCGATACGGTTATCTACAATNCCGATGCCTTTGAACTCGCCAACGGGTCGATGCTGGATGCGCTTGTACGCCAGTTGCCGGGCGTTGAACTGAAAGGCGGGCGNATCTATGTGANTGGNGAGTTCGTGGACAACCTCCTCNTCAACNGCAGGAACTTCTTCCGTGGCAATCCCAAGATAGCACTCGACAACCTACCTGCCTACATGGTAGATAAGGTGAAGNTCTATCGACGCGAGTCGGACAGNGATGNGGCACTGGGCATACAGCGGCTGAACAACCGCGAGAAGGAACTGGTGATGGATGTGGGACTGAAGCGCATCTATTCGTTTGGCTGGTCAGTGAACGCCGATGTGGGCATGGGCACCGATGACCGCTACCGTGCCAAATTGTTTGGGCTGCGTTTCTCCAACTACACACGTTCGGTGGCCTATCTCAACTCTAACAACACCAACGACGCATCTACACCTGGCACTGCGGGGCAGTGGAGCAGCCAGTACGACCTGAGCGTGCCGTCGGACTATACATCGGCAGGGCTGATGCACACCATCGACGACCGCCAACACCGTTTCACCTACGAGGGCGAGGTGTCGGTGGATTACAACAAGCAGGACGCACGGACGCGGCAGTCTTCTGTGCGCTTCCTGACCACAGGTGACACCTACTCTCGGCTGCGCTCATTGGATGAGAATAGTGCCACGCACATTGCCACTCGCCACACTTTCGAACTGAAACGTCCAGGCAGCGGGTTCCACATGGTGCTGAAGCCTAAGGTGGAGTACACGGACAACCGCTCGGACGCCGCGTCGTGGCTGGCAGAATTGTCCAATCCTATAGACGAGCGGCTCGGCACGGTCATCGACAGCATCTTTTTCATGTCCGACCAGCCATTCTCCCAGCAGCCGTTCCTCGTCTCCACGCAGGCCATACAGCGGCACATGAAGGGGCACCANNGGAGTGGCGGCATGGATGCCAGTGCATCGCTGAAACTTTCCGAACTGGGCGACGTGCNNCGTTTCAGCTTTGGCGGTAGCTTTGCAGACGGGCGCACCCGAACAGNCGAACTNAACACCGTGCGTTTCTACCAGTCNGCTCAGNATCCCGGCACCGAACGCCACACACAGGGAATCGCTACAACACNAATGGCGAACGGAATGTTTTCGGTCNATTGCCCTANGACGTGGAGCGATATGGCAGGATGNATGCTCACTCTCNCCCCGTCGTTCACACTCGACATGAAGTATCACCGTTCGCCTCGCTTGCNCTACTTNNCAAGCNACCCTGTGAGCCAGACGCTGCAAACGCTCGATGTCATCAACTCCTACCATTCCACCCAGCGCACCTTGACTGGCACGCCGCGTGTGGGACTCACGCTGTTCCGACAACAGAAGTCAGGCCGCCGCCTCAATCTCTCCGCCACCACCCTGCTGCGGATGGAACACCGCCAGCTCGACTATCAACGCAATGTCATCGACACATGCCTGACAAAACGGTTTGCCTTCATCGAACCTCAGATACGCGTCGGTTATGAAAAGCCCAACGTGTGGCTGCTCCAGCTTGAGTATGACATGAAGCAGCAAGCCCCGTCGATGACCGACTTCATCCCCTATAGCGACAACACCAATCCGCTCATCGTCAGTTTAGGCGGCAACGCCGGCATACGGGGGATGCTGACCCACAGCATGTCGCTGTTCTACCGCAACATGGACTTCCGTTCACGCAAAATGTTCCAGGCCTCCGTTGCAGCCAGTGTCCAACCGCGGCAGATAGCTCGCGCCATCGAGTATGACCCATTGACAGGCATTCAGACCGTGAGCCTGATGAACATGCACGGACGCAATGCGGTGAGCGGAATGGTGAACTACCGCACTCCATTCACTCATACACGCCGCTTTTACGCCAACGCCTCCGCTCAAGCCAGCTACATGACTTCCACCGAGTTTGTCAACCACAAGCGCACTGTCAACACATTCATGCCTATGGCATCGCTCCATGTGTCCTACGAGCAGTCTCATACCTACATCGAAGTGGGAACCAATGTCGAATACGCCCACATCACGGCAGACGAGGTGGGATTCCATCCTTTCAACTCCTTCAACATCACCTACGGGGCAGAGGGGCACACACGACTCCCGTTCCTGATAGAGCTGGCGGCTGACGCCAAGGCCTATACACGTCGCGGCTACAACGACCCGTCAATGAATACAGACCGCTTGGTGGTAGGGGCGTCGCTCTCTCGCGGACTCTGCAACGACCGTCTGCTGCTGCGCCTCTCTGCCTACGACCTGCTGGGGCAGCTCGATGCCGTTACCCGTAGCGTCAACGCTTACGGTCGCGTCGAGACTTGGCAGAACATGCTGGGGCGGTACGCCATGCTGGGCATTCAGTACAGATTCAACAAACAACCCAAAAAGAAACAATGAGAAAAATCTTAAAAACTGTGGCTGCGCTGACTTTACTTGTAGCCGCGTCGTGCGTTGGTCAGCCAGTGTCCGACGAAGCCCTGAACAGTGTCATCGACCAGGCGGTCTTGGACAGTGCAGCAGTGCTTGTAGCGGATAGTACCGACCACAGGTTTGACCATTTGCCTGACACGAATGTCATGCTTGTCTATAGGGACAGCCTTCTCATTGTCAGCCGCAACTTCCATACCTTTGGCGAACCCGTTCTTTCGCTATACGACCTTGGCGATTCTCTGCACCATATAGGCGATTACATCCCGCGTGGATCCGACATCGACGAGATGGTGGCTTGCGGCATTCAGATTATAGGCGATGGATTGTTTGTGAACGACAATTACCACACGAGACGATATTGTACCATTGACCTCCGAAAGCCGCCGCTCCCCACCGCAGGGTTGCACCTCTCTCATTCGGGCGTGGAAGAGCGAGGTGTGGTGGCAGTCCCCTTTCAGGATGGCTTGCTTGTTGAGAATCCACAATGCTACTCTAACGATGAGGCCGACATCCATAACGATGTGCCGCGATTGCTCTTCTACCGACAGGGGCGATGTCTTACGCCCCAAAAGCATGTAACCTATGAGGTGGCAGATATCAACACAGGGGCGGACCTCCATTACAATGCCGCCCGCCATCGCGTCTGCTTCGTGTCCCACCGCCAACCGCTTGTGGAGTTCTACGACGATTCCCTGCAGCTCGTCCACCGTCTGACACTTCAGTCCAATGACGCACAGAAGATACATGTAAGGGCTGCACAGACCACGATGCACCGGCAACGCACTCGTAGTGACAGGGCATCTGCCATCAGTGCCACATTCGACAAGACACAACGGGTGGTCGGTGCAGGCAGCCAACTGCACGCCTTTCTGTGCTCTGCTGCCAACGATGAATACATCTATCTTGTTTATTGCGGCAAGCTGTTTGGCTTCGACTTCCACACCTACCCTACCTATATTCTTATGTTGGATTGGAACGGCATGCTTGTGGAAGCCTACCGGTTCAACCGCTGGGTTCGAGCCATTTCGCCCAGCTCGAAAAGAGGCTGCTTCTACCTGACGGTCTATGCTGATGACGACTGCAATTCAGCACGGACGAAGCTGGTAAAGGTGTCACCTCAACAATCAGACTCGCTGATGACCGATAATAGGGATACAATAAGATAACGTAATTATAGAATAGATGAAATCGACCCTTGCCATACTGATGTGGCTGTGCGCCATCATCGCATGGAGCGTACCAGCCCAACCCGTACAGAAGACCGTGAAGGGGGCTGACGGAGCACCTCTCACCATTGTGCTGCGCGGCGATGAGAGCTGCCATTTCTACACCACCCTCGACGGTGTGCCCGTTGTGCCTGACGAAGCCAACGAATGCTGGGTGCTGGCTCCACAACTTGCCGACTCTCTGTCTGTGGTGTGGCACACACGGCTGAAAGCTCGCAATGCGCGACGAACGGCTTGTGCCGCTGCCAAACGACGCGGTCCATTAGCCGCCAGCATGACCAAGAGGAAGGGACTGGTCATCCTTGTAGAGTTCCCTGACAGGCGCATGAAGAGTACCAGCACGCTTGCCAAATTCAATCAGATGTTTAACCAAGAAGGGTATAGTGCCAACAACCACCAAGGCTCTATCCACGACTACTTCTATGACCAATCTTATGGGGCACTCGACCTCACATTCGACATTGTTGGCCCTGTCACTGCACCCNAAGAACTGGCGTACTACGNNANGAACTANCCCAACNAGAATGNCNACGATATACACCCTGCCGAACTTGTGACCGAAGTATGCCAGCTTGCTGACAGGAACTATGACCTCAGATGGAGCGACTATGACTGGGATGGCGACGGAGAGATTGAGCAGGTGTTCATCATCTATGCTGGCTACGGCGAACAGGCAGGAGCACCGTCCTACACCCTGTGGGCGCACGAGTGGACGATGGAAGAGGCGATGACATACAACGACGGCAACGGTCCTTTCACCCTTGGCGGCTGCACCATCAACACCTATGCCATGACCTGCGAACTCAGCAGTTTTGTCGGCAGCAAGATGAGCGGCATCGGCACTGCCTGCCACGAATTTAGCCACTGCCTCGGATTGCCCGACTTCTACAACACCAACTACACGAAGGGATTCGGCATGAACGCATGGGACTTGATGTCAAGCGGCAACAACAACGGTCCCAGCGGCAACGATGAATGCCCAGCCCCCTTCACCGCCTACGAGCGATGGTTCTGCGGCTGGCTTGAGCCACAACTGCTTCAAGATGGTCAGCACATCACCGACATGCCCGACCTGCAAGACGAGCCTGTAGCCTACCTCATCCGCAACGAGGCATACCCCACCGAGTATTTTCTTCTCGAAAACCGCCAAGCCAAGCGCTGGGGGTCATACGTGAGAACTTACAGCGACATGCACGGCATGCTCGTGTGCCATGTGGATGAAGACGAAGCAGCGTGGGCGAACAACACCGTCAACAACAGCCCTTCCCACCAGCGCATGGCAATCATCCCTGCCAACCAGACCTATGGTTCATGGACAGGCGGCAGCTATTCCCTCACCGCTGCCCAATACCGCGGACAGCTCTTCCCCGGCACCGAAGATGTCACCACCCTCGACAGCCTTTCGCACGCCCAGCATGGAGGCACGCTGTTCCACGACAACACCCACGGCACCCGTTCCCTCCCCTTCGCTCTCACCGACATCACCGAGACCAACGGGCTTATCTCCTTCCGCTTCTCCGTTCCCGACGCTCCCTCCTCCTCCATCAACCATCAGCAGCAAACGCCCCACGCCCAACAATACTACAACCTCCAAGGCATACCCGTCGCACACCCTGTCGCCCCAGGCATTTACCTCACGAGCGACAAGAAAAAGATTCTTTATCAGTAGATTGGTTCACTTATACCATTCCGCATACATGATATAATGTTGCGCAATGCCCACGTTCAGCTCTTTTGCCTGCTGGGGGTCAACTTTCTTGATGAACTTGGATGGCACCCCCCCCCACAGCTCGCCGTCGCCCACTTGTGTGCCTTTCAGCACCAGCGCGCCGGCAGCAATGATGGCACCCTCGCCAATGACGGCATTATCCAGCACGGTGGCTCCCATGCCGATGAGCGCACCGCTCTTCACTGTGCAGCCGTGCAGGGTCACGTTATGACCGATGGTCACGTCGTCGCCAATCTCAATGGCGGCTTTCTGATATAGAGTGTGGAGGCACGAGCCGTCCTGAATGTTGACGCGGTTGCCAATCTTGATGTAGTTGACATCGCCACGCACCACCGCATTGAACCATACCGTACACTGGTCGCCCAGTTGCACATCGCCCACGATTGTGGCGTTCTCGCTGAAATAGCAGTCTTTACCCCACCGAGGGGTCAGACCGCACACTGTTTTTATTAAAGCCATAGTCTTTCTGTTTTAGCGATGTAAAGGTAATGAGATTTTTCGTAATATCCTGCAAACAGCAAGAGAAAAAAGCCATAAAAATCGGAGTCCCCGACATCGGCCAATCGGAGTCCCCGACTCCGACCGACCGATGTCGGGGA
>WFMB01000026.1 GCA_009177185.1 Bacteroidales bacterium | reverse complement strand
GTCGTTGATAGACGTTCCCTTCAGATTCTGTGCATTACCTGCAACAGACACTAAAGCGAGAACGCCTGCAAATAGAATCTTTTTCATAATCATTGATTGTTTAATTGTATATATTAGTTCGTTTCTCTCTATTGGTTTGAGGTTTATTGACACAAAATTATAGCGTGCTTGTTAATTGGGGTAGCGGAAATCTCCTCTTTTCAGAGCGGGAACGCCTATTAACGGAGGGAGATACGCTCTACAACCTGCAAGAAGAGATTATTCAACCCTCCATTTGTAGAACCAGCGCTCGCTGAAAGTAAGACCTATGCAGAACTTGAGGTAGTTCTCTGTCAGCTTGCTCTGTTGTTGGGTAATGGCATTGAGATAGGGAATATCTGTGTGTATCCATTGTACGGAGAAGTGCATCTTGGGACTAACACGCCATGTGTTGCGGTTTGCAATGGGCATTGTGATACCTGCTGAAACACCTACTTCGCTGGGCTTGCTGGTGATTGTGCCCGTGACATCGGCTTTGGCGTATGATTGGGCGTAGTAACCACCCACTTGGTAGCTGCATTTATTGAAGTAGGGGTTGGAGGTGGATTTAGGTGTCCATTCCAAGCCTACTGCTGCCTTCCAATGGTCGTTGAGTTGTCCGCGAGTAGCTGTATAGATATCAGAACAATGGTCTCATGACTGATTTGGGAAACGGCAAAGACTCCATTTTTGAAGTTCAAAGTCTGCACCTACGCGCAATTGGTCGGCATGGTAATATGTGGCTCCTACTGCGAGAGCATTGGGTAATTGGAATGCGTTTCTGATGGTGTCGGTAGATTCTGTTTCGATAGCCGATGAGCTGTTTCGCGTCTCGGTCTTGCGGTATGCGTTGTTCTCAACTTTGTGCCCCATGGTGTAGGTACCACCAATGACCAACTGGTCATCGTGATTGAGGGGCTGGATGTATTGGATACCGCCTTGAAGATTGTAGGTGCTGATTTCGGCAGTATAGATACGTGCCATATTGTTAATAGTGTTTTCGCTGAACGACAGGGTCATGTTGTGGGTGTAATCACCCCAAAGATAACTGAGGTTGACACCAATAGATAACGGCTTGAATGGATTCCATCCCACACCCATAAAGACTTCGCGAAGACCGCCGTCACCGCTGAAACTGGAATGGGAGGTGACATTCTCATTTCCTTCAAGTGGGGTGGAGGATGAAACGAAGTTGTATTTTATGTTCGTGGTAGGCAAGATTCCTGTGGTGACACCAACATGTTTGGCTGCTCGGAATTGGAATGCGAAATAGTCAAAGCTGGAGTTTCTAATGTTTTGGCGCATTCCACCCATCTTGTAGTTTGTATTCTGCAAGGATATACCAAGGTCAAACAAGGCTGTTAATGAATCTACGGCTGAATAAGAGGCTGGATTCGCTATGTTGATTTGTTGCCCGTTGCGGAAGCCTTGAGCCACGCCAGCCATACCTTTGTTGAATCCCATAGCGCGTTCAGACTGAATACCAAAACCATAACGGGAGTAGGGGGAACTGATACCGTTCTGGGCATGGGTGTTGGCAGCNAGCCATGTGGCGATGAGAACAAGTGCTAACTTCTTTATCATTTTTTGTCGTTGATGTCTATGTTTGTAGTGCAAAATTACGCCTTTTTGTGTAGCCTTCAAAATTTGAACTTACCGAAGCAAGTTAAAAAAACTGAAAGATGGCGATTCGTAATGGTTTCGATGCTTTTTGTGTGGCTTTTTAGGACCTACGCTGTNTATGAGNCTGNTGGCNCTTNCCCTTTGGCGNGGATGAGTNTGATNGTCCCTTTTTGCGCGAGCCTCGATGGCTACTTCGTCCGTAATAACGCTTTTTTGTGGACGCATTTCCTGTGGGCATCAGCGGCTTTTCGCCACAACCTTCTGGCAAGGCAGGCTTGTCTATCTCCTTTTCTATAAGCTGTTCAATCTTCTGCAAATGGGACCAGTCCTTTGGTGTAACCAGCGTGATGGCTTGACCTTCACGGTTTGCACGTGCTGTTCGACCTATACGGTGAACATAGTCTTCTGGATCTCTTGGCGCATCATAGTTGATGACCATTTGGATATCGTCAATGTCAATGCCACGGCTCACAATGTCGGTGGCAATGAGGATGTTGATGCGTCGATTCTTGAAAGCCAGCATTATTTCTTCACGTTCGCGCTGTTCAAGGTCGCTGTGCATAGCACCAACATTGAATCCTTTGCGCTTTAGCGTGNTGCTGAGTTNCTTAACCTTCATTTTAGNCGAAGCGAAGAGGATGACGCGGTCAAGGTCTTCCTGTTGGAGGACTTTCTCGACGATGCGGTCTTTCATGCCATCATAGCANAGATAGGCTTGCTGCTGAATCTTCTCAGCAGNTNTGGAAACGGCAATTTTCANTTCTATGGGGTCGTGAAGAATGTTCTGTGCCAGTTTCAAGATATTGTCAGGCATGGNGGCAGAGAACATGATGGTTTGCCGCTCCTCGGACANATAGCTGGTAATNTTCATGATGTCATCGTAGAAGCCCATGTNAAGCATGCGGTCTGCTTCGTNAAGGATGAAGAACGATACTTTTTTCAGATTGATGTGACCTCCATTCAAGTGGCTGATGAGACGACCAGGGGTGGCAATGATGATGTCGGCTCCGAGTTCGAGTCCCTTACGTTCTTGCTCAAAACGAATGCCGTCGTTTCCACCATAGACAGCCACGGAAGAAACACCGTTAAGATAGTAGGCAAAGCCCTCCACCTGCTGGTCAATCTGCTGTGCCAGCTCCCGTGTGGGCGACATAATGATACAGTTGACCGAGTCCTTGGGGTAATCGCCGTGGCTGAGTTCGTCAAGCACAGGAAGGAGATAGGCAGCCGTTTTGCCAGTTCCTGTTTGTGCTATGCCCATGAGGTCACGTCCCTCCAAAATCTTTGGAATTGCTTGTTCTTGTATAGGGGTACACTGCTCGAAGTTCATCGCATCGAGGGCATCAAGCAGTTCATCTGAAATGTTTAGTTCATCAAAATACACGATAGTTTATGTTTTTAAGAGTGATATAATCTGTTATCTGGGTGCTTTTTTATAGTAGTGGAACGCAATGAAAGCATAGACGATGTTAGGAATCCATACGGCAATGATTGCAGGGAAGTTAGCGTTGACAGCCAAGCTTGACACAACAGTCTGGAACATGATATAAACCAATATCAGTGCGAGTCCGATACCCAATGCGATACCCATTCCGTTCTTACGTTTTCGTGCAGAGATAGAGACACCGATGAGGGTTAGAATGAAAGTGGCGAAGGCCGTAGCCCCCCGTTTCCAGTATTCTACTTCAAACTGTTGAATGTTGGCAAATCCGCGTGCTTTCTGCCTGTCTATGTGGCGGCGCAATTCTGGACTCGTCATCGTGGTCTCCATATCGCGTGCTACNATAANGTCTTGAGGCTGNATCTTGATGATGGTGTCAAGTTTGTTGCCACTTCNGATTACTTCNNTCAATCCTTGGAAGTCGCGAGTTTGGTATCCTGTGATAATCCAATGGTATGGCTCATAAGAGAGCGTATCGTATTGGATAGTCATAGCTTGAAGATGTTTGACCAGCTTTTTGTTTTCGAACTTGTCGAGCGTAAACTCATACCCTGTCTTTTGGCTTTCTTCATAACGGGCGATATAGGCGATGACACCCGAATCAACCTCCAGTTGTACGTTCGCTGCAAAGTCTTGCCTTCCGCGGTTCTTGTACTGATTCTCAAATCGTACACGTTTTACGTTTCCTTGGGGAATGACATAAGACCCCAATCCAAAGTTGAGCAAGGCAATGATGCCAGCTGAAACCATATATGGGCGCACCAACCGTCGGAAGCTGGTACCGGTGGATAACATAGCAATAATCTCAGAATTATCAGCCAGTTTAGTTGTGAAAAAGATGACAGCAATGAACACGAAGAGCTGACTGAACATGTTGGAATAGAAAGGGATGAAGTTCAGATAATAGTCGAACAGAATCTCTTCTATAGGGACATCATGTTGCAGAAACTTGTCAATGTTCTCATTGATGTCGAATACAACTGCAATGCTGATAATGAGAATGATGGAAAAGAAATAGGTGCCGAGGAATTTGCCGATGATGTAGCGATCCAGTCGGGATAGGGGAGAGTGTTCCGTGAGCCATTTGATAGGAAACAAACGGTGAACACCCCTCGAACGCNGCGCATGGTGCAATCGTTTNCTGNCCTGTNTNTNCGAGTGTTCGCAATGAGCCGTGCTCCTTTCTTCGATTATGAGTGGAGCTTGCTTTCCGTTATCTTCTTCCGCAGTAACCAATGTTATGAATATCCCTTATATTATAATATATGTGTAATAATCTCTCTTTCCCCTTATAGCCTTCTGCCCAATTCCTCCACCATCTTGGCTTTCCAAACGCAGAAATCGCCAGCAATGATGTGTTGACGGGCTTCTCCCGCCAGCCAGAGATAGAATGCCAAATTGTGAATGGAGGCAATCTGCATTGCCAACAGTTCTTGCGCCTTGAACAGGTGATGCACGTATGCCTTCGTGTATGTCGTATCGACATAAGATGTCCCGTATGGGTCGAGCGGTGAGAAATCGAAGTCCCACTTCTGATTACGCAGGTTGATAATGCCGTGTCTTGTGAAGATTTGGGCATTTCTGCCGTTTCGGGTAGGCATCACGCAGTCGAACATGTCAATGCCCCTCTCAATACCCTCCAATATATTGATGGGTGTACCCACTCCCATCAGATAACGCGGTTTTTCTTTAGGCAGAATGGCATTGACCACCTCCACCATCTCATACATCACTTCCGTTGGTTCTCCAACAGCTAACCCGCCAATGGCATTGCCGTCTGCTTCTTTCGATGCCACATTCTCCGCCGCACGTTCGCGCAAGTCCTTGTAGGTACAGCCCTGTACGATAGGGAAAAGGCTTTGCTGATAACCATACTTCGGTTCTGTCTCGTTGAACCGTTGTATGCAGCGGTCGAGCCAGCGTTCAGTCAAAGCCAACGATTTCTTCGAGTATTCATAATCGCTGGTGCCAGGAGGACATTCGTCGAATGCCATCACGATGTCGGCACCAATCGTGCGCTCTATGTCCATCACCTTCTCTGGTGTGAAGAAGTGTTTGCTTCCGTCTATATGGCTACGAAACTCAACGCCTTCTTCCTTGATTTTGCGGATGCCAGCTAACGAGAACACTTGAAAGCCACCGCTGTCGGTCAGCATTGGGCGGTCAAAGCCATTGAACTTGTGCAGACCACCTGCTGCGTTCAGCACTTCGAGTCCCGGACGCAGATAAAGGTGATACGTATTGCCCAAGATGATTTGTGCCTTGATGTCATCCTTGAGTTCATGCAGGTGTACCGCTTTCACCGTGGCTTGTGTGCCTACAGGCATGAAGATGGGTGTCTGAATGTCGCCGTGGTTGGTATGGATAATACCAGCACGCGCATTGGTCTTGGAATCGCTATGTTGGAGAGTGAATGTCATGATAGTCTTGTTTTTATAGTCCTGTAGGTCTTCGGAGATTACAGCAACGCAAAATCCAATACATCCTTCACGTTCTCCACATAGTGGAATGTCACGCCCTTCACATACTTGGCAGGAATCTCTTCGATGTTCTTCCTGTTCTCATGACAGATGAGAATGTCGGTGATGCCAGCGCGTTTCGCCGCTAAAATCTTCTCTTTGATGCCACCCACGGGAAGTACCTTGCCGCGCAGGGTTATTTCTCCTGTCATGGCAATGTTCTTCCGCACTTTGCGTTTGGTGATGGCACTTGCCAACGAGGTGGCAATGGTGATACCTGCCGATGGTCCGTCTTTGGGTGTAGCACCCTCGGGCACATGGATGTGGATATTGTGGCTCTCGAAGAAATCGGGTTGGATGCCAATAATGTCACAATGCTCTTTCAGATACTGCAAGGCAATCGTGGCAGATTCCTTCATCACATCGCCCAAATTGCCCGTCAATCCAAGCTTTTCGCCCTTTCCATTGTTAATGGAAGTTTCAATAAAGAGGATTTCTCCACCTACGCTTGTCCATGCCAAGCCCGTCACAACGCCGTAATAGTCGTTGCCTTGGTATTTGTCGCGACTGAATGGCTCAGTGCCGAGGTACTCCTTCACGTCGTTCACCGTCAATTCCTTCTCTGGCAGCACACCATCTTTTGCGTATTTCAGCGTCACTTTACGCAACACCTTGTTTATCTTCTTGTCGAGGGCGCGCACGCCCGACTCGCGCGTGTAGTCTTCAATAATCTTCTCGATGGCAGGCTTTGCAATCTTCACGCCGCTGTCCTTCATGCCCAGATTGTCAAGTTCTTTCGGCACCAGATGGCGTTTCGCAATCTCAATTTTCTCTTCCGTCAGATAGCCGCTCACCTCAATCAGTTCCATTCGGTCGAGCAGTGGGGCTGGAATGGTGCTGATATTGTTTGCCGTGGCGATGAACATCACCTTTGAAAGGTCATAATCAGCGTCAAGATAATTGTCGTGAAAGGCTACGTTCTGTTCGGGGTCAAGCACTTCGAGCAGTGCGGACGCAGGGTCTCCGTGGTTGGTGTTCTGTGCCACCTTGTCAATCTCGTCGAGGATGAACACAGGGTTGCTGCTTCCAGCTTTCTTTATGTTCTTGATGATTTGTCCTGCCATCGCGCCCACATACGTGCGTCGGTGTCCGCGAATCTCGGCCTCATCATGCAATCCGCCTAATGATATGCGTACATACTTACGCTTCATTGCCTTTGCGATGCTTTTGCCCAACGACGTTTTGCCCACTCCCGGAGGTCCATACAGGCAAATGATGGGGCTTTTGAAGTCGCCACGCATTTTCAGCACTGCCAAATGCTCGATGATGCGCTCTTTCACCTTCTCCATTCCGTAGTGGTCTTTGTTCAGTACCTTCTCGGCGTTGTTTAGGTTGAGGTTGTCCTTGGTATATTCTCCCCAAGGCAGTTCCAACATGGTCTGTGCCCATGTGTATTCTGTCTGATAGTCGGGGGTGTGGCTGCTCATGTGCGACATCTTGTCCAAGGCATCTTCAAATATCTTTGCCGTGGCTTCATCCCACTTCTTTTTCTTGCCCTGTTCCCTCATCTGGCGAATCTCGTCTTCGCCTTTCTCGCCCAGCTGCTCCTGAATGGTTTCCATCTCCTGGCGCAGGAAATACTCCTTGTGCTGTTTGTCCAGCTCCTCGCGAGTGCGCATTTGCAGGTCCATTTTCAGTGCCACATATTGGTATTCGCGTTGCAGGATGCCAAGCAACCGATAGGCACGGTCAAACATGTTGCTCTCTTCCAGCAATACGATGCGCTCCTTGTTGTTGATGTTCAAATTGCAGCAGATGAAGTTGATGACAAGTGTCCTGTCGGTGATGTTATTAAGCGCGAATGCTGGACCGATGGTCTGCTCATTGGTGCGCATCAGCTTGATGGCTGTCTCGCGACACGCGTCCACGATTGCCATATATTCACGGTTTCCCCGTTCGGGCACAACTTCTGGATAGTTCTCCACATGACCGACATTGTAGTTCCCGTTCCATTCCAAGTCGATCAGTCGGGCTCGTGTGTATCCTTGAATCAACGCCGTTTTGTTCCCGTCGGGCAGTTTGATGATTTTCTGCACTTTTCCAATCACGCCTGTATGATACAGCTGCTCATAGTCGGGTTCGTCAGTCGAATCATCCACCTGTGTGAACACAGCGATGGGGGCATCCTTCTTTTGTGCCTCCTTCAGCAGTTTGAAAGAAGAGTCTCTGCCAATCGAAATCGGCACCATGGTTTCGGGAAAGAGCATGACCCCGCGCAAAGGCAGAATGGGGATGATGTCTTCGGGTGAAATCTCTTGCTTGAGGCTTCCTGTCGTCGGATTATCTATGCTGGTAATGAAACTGATTTTGCCCTCTACGTGGCCTTCATCTATAATTTCGTCAAAGTTGAAATCCATATTCAGAATTGGTTCTCTAATATACTGTTATCTGTTCGGTTTATGTCAAAAACGATGCAAAGTTAAGAAAAAAGGCGGAACTACACATCATTATTATATAAGATTAACGTATTTCTTCTCTCAAAACGGCACTCTTTCCTTGTCTTTATCTCTGATTGCGCCTGTTGGGTTTTGGACATTGATGCGCTTCCGTGTGTGGTGCGCTTTCACAGCCTCTAAATCGGAGTCCCCGACATCGGTTGGTCGGAGTCGGGGACTCCGATTGGTCGATGTCCCCGACTCCGATTTTAGGGTGCTTTTTGGGGTGAGTTTTTTTGTAGCCTCAAATCATGCACTCCACACCCTGTCCTGGGGTGAAGGTTGGATGTCGGAAGGCGCAAAGCGGAGATAACACAATAGTAGATGATGACGCGTGTTTGTTGCAATAATGTAAGAAGATTAAACCTTTTTTCTTTCATTTTGCAATTATTTTTCCATGTTTTTTGTGATTGTTAAGAAAATAAATCATACCTTTGCAGCACTTTCGGTAAGGAAGGAACTGATTGTATAACGTGAAATAGAGAAAAACCGCATAAGAAAAATGAGTAAACTCATTAAAGTGGAGGGCTACAAGCAACTGCTTGACCCCATACAGACGGAATTGGGCATTAAGCAAATCAAGGATTTCTTTCAGGCAAATCTTTCCACCGCGTTGCGTCTGCGCCGTGTGACGGCACCTTTGTTCGTGATGCGCGGATTGGGTCTGAACGACGATTTGAATGGTGTAGAACGCCCTGTTTCGTTCCCCATCAAGGACATGGACGAACAAGAGGCAGAAGTCGTGCATTCACTGGCAAAGTGGAAGCGCGTTATGCTGGCTGAGTATGGCATTCAGCCAGGGTATGGACTTTATACGGACATGAACGCCATTCGTGGCGACGAGGAATTGGACAACACCCACTCGCTCTATGTCGATCAGTGGGATTGGTGCCGTACCATCCGCAAGGAAGACCGCAACTTGACTTTCTTGAAGAAAATCGTGCGCGATATCTACGCCGCCATCACACGTACGGAGTATCTGGTGTGTGAATCCTATCCGCAAATCAAGCCTTTCCTGCCAGAAGAGATACATTTTATCCATTCAGAGGAACTTTTGCAGATGTATCCCGACATGACACCCAAACAGCGTGAGGATGCCATCTGCAAGAAGTATGGTGCTGTTTTCATCATGGGCATTGGCGGTGAACTCTCCAATGGTGAAAAGCATGATGGACGTGCCCCCGATTACGATGACTGGAGCACACCCAATGAGGACGGGTACAAGGGCTTGAATGGCGATATCCTCATTTGGTATCCAGTGCTTGGACGTAGTATAGAGCTTAGTTCTATGGGCATAAGGGTGGACAAGGATGCCTTGCTTCGTCAGCTGGAACTGGAACATAAATCAGAACGCCTGAATCTGTTCTTCCACAAGAAGTTAATGAACGATGAGATACCTCTCTCTATAGGTGGAGGTATAGGTCAGAGCCGTCTGTGTATGGTGTTGCTTCATAAGGCTCATGTGGGTGAGATTCAAGCCTCCATTTGGCCTAAGGACATGAGGGAAGAGTGTGCTAAGGCTGGCATGCCTCTCATCTGATTTCATGAACAGACTATTGACAAGCATTGTGGCATTATGGTTGTTTGGCTTCAGCAATGCACAACAGATATCAATCACGGTAGAGGCGGAAACGGCTCAATACCGTGATTGTCAGTTAGTGGATGGCAATTTAACCTTCAATACCTCTCCCCATTTGGTGGAGGCATAGGTGACAGATGCGGTCTGTAGGATGTATTTTCTTGTACAATAATTTTGGCAACAAGACAAGTACTGAATAGTGGCAGAAGTGCATGAACGATTCACGGGTTNTCACNCTTGATGATATGTGCNCCANGGAGTAATATCNAAANCAACTAAAAATGCNCTCTTGATATGATGACACCTAAAGNAGAAATAGAGCAGCTCAGGAAGGAACTGGAGCAACNTAATTATAATTATTATGTGTTGAATCAGCCGACGGTGTCGGACTTTGACTTCGACCAAATGATGCACAGGTTGGAGGATTTGGAGATGTTCTATCCGCAGTATGCTGACCCTAATTCTCCTACGCAACGAGTGGGGAGTGACTTGAACCAATCGTTCAAGCCTGTGGCGCATAAGTATCCAATGTTGTCGCTGGCGAATACATATAATGAAGGAGAGGTGAGAGACTTCTATCAGCGTGTGAAGGAGGGATTGGAAGGTGAGGACTTCGAGATTTGCGCGGAGATGAAGTACGATGGTTTGAGCATCTCGTTGACGTATGTGGATGGCGAGCTGGTGCAGGCGGTTACACGAGGTGATGGTGTGAAGGGCGATGATGTGACGAACAATGTGAGGACGATTCGCTCCATTCCATTGAGGCTGANAGAGGGTAGCGGTTATCNGCANGAGTTNGAGATTCGTGGTGAGATTTTGATGCCTTGGNNATCGNTTGAGAAACTGAACGAAGAGCGGGCGNAANGGGAAGAGCNACTTTTTGCTAATCCGAGAAATGCTGCCAGCGGTACGTTGAAGTCGCAAAATTCGAGAGTGGTGGCAGAGCGTGGATTGGATGCGTATCTATACTATTTATTAGGTGAAGACATCCCTAACGATGGCTTTCAGTATGAGAACCTGCAACAGGCTGCATCGTGGGGCTTCAAGATTTCGCAAGGAATGAAGAAGTGCCAAAGCATCGAGGAGGTGTTGGCGTTTATTGACTATTGGGACAAGGAACGCAAGAATTTGCCTGTGGCAACGGATGGCATCGTCTTGAAGGTAAACTCATTGCGCCAACAAAGGCATTTGGGCTATACTGCGAAGAGTCCGCGGTGGGCTATTGCCTATAAGTTTAAGGCAGAGAGGGCTTGTACACGGCTGAATGAAGTGACATATCAGGTGGGACGGACGGGTGCTGTCACTCCTGTGGCAAACATGGACCCTGTGCAGTTGGCTGGCACGGTGGTGAAGCGTGCATCGTTGCATAATGCAGATGTGATAGAGGAACTGGATTTGCACATTGGTGATATGGTGTATGTGGAAAAGGGTGGAGAGATTATCCCCAAAGTGGTGGGTGTAGATAAGAATCAAAGACAACAGGGGTTGCAGAAAGTGCAGTTCGTCAAGACCTGCCCTGAATGTGGTGCGCCGTTAGTGCGTTTCGAAGGTGAAGCGGCACACTATTGCCCTAACGACANTGCTTGTCCTCCACAGATTAANGGTCGTATAGAGCATTTTATCTCTCGCNAGGCGATGAACATTGACAGCCTTGGTCCTGAGACGATTGACGACTACTATCAGCGAGGGCTGATTCGCAATGTGGNAGNCCTTTACGAGTTGNGCATTGNTGATATTTGTGGGGTGAACAAGACTCGNGTAAAATNGGCACAGAAGGTGGTANATGGNGTAAAGTCAACGNTNCNAGTGCCGTTTGAACGGGTTGTATTCGCTATCGGTATCCGTTTTGTGGGCGAGACAACCGCTAAGTTGATAGCCCGTCATTTCAAGTCGATGGAGGCTTTGCGGAATGCCACCGTGGAAGAACTGGTGGAAGTGGATGGAGTGGGGCAGGTGATTGCGGAATCAGTGGTGAAATACTTCCAAGATCCCAACAACGTCGCCATAGTGGATANGCTTNCCTGTTACGGCGTACANNTGCAGCTCTCGGAGGAGCNACTTTTGGGACAGACAGACAAACTGGTGGGCAAAAGCNTTGTCATATCGGGGGTNTTCCAGCATCACTCGCGTGACGAATACAAAACGATTATAGAGAAGAACGGTGGCAAGAATGTGGGCAGTATTTCTAAGAAGACTTCTTTCATCCTTGCTGGCGACAACATGGGACCGTCGAAGTTGGAAAAAGCCCAAAAGCTGGGTGTTCAGATTGTTACAGAAGCCGAGTTCTTGGCGATGCTATAACTTGTATTTGACTTGATCCTTGATCATGTGGCAGAGGGTGGTGTTCCTTCCTTTTTTTGTTCTCAAAAAGCGTTTTTTGTATCAAAATTTTCCAAAATCAAAATAAGTCAGTAACTTTGTAGCCATTAAACTTAAAAGATTGAAGTTTTATATCCAATAAGATGGCAAAGAAGGCACAAGAACCGTACTATATTTTTGAACCGAGTTGGGAGGTATGTAATAAAGTAGGCGGCATTTATACTGTCTTATCGACGCGCGCTAAGACACTGCAAGAAAAGCATACAGACAAGGTTTTCTTCATTGGTCCTGATTTCTGGGAGGGCAAGAAGAATCCACTATTCAAGGAAAGTAAGACGCTGCTGGCAAAGTGGAAAAAGCATGCATTGGAATATGATGGCGTTTCAATACGTTTGGGGCGCTGGCAGGTTCCAGGAGAACCTATCGCTATTTTAGTTGATTTCAAACCATTCTTTGAACGGCGTAATGAGATATTCGGGTGGGCATGGGATAATTTCCAAGTCAACTCGCNCCATGCTTATGGCGATTACGANGAAAGCCTNATGTTTTCATGNGCTGCTGGCAAGGTGGTAGAGAGCTATTATAAGTTCTTCGGTTTGACGAAGGAAGATAATGTTGTGTTTCAAGCTCATGAATGGCAAACTTGTTTGGCTGCGCTTTATGTGAAGAAGCATGTGCCAGAGGTTGCTACGATTTTTACCACTCATGCCACAACGATTGGACGTTCTATCGCAGGTAACAATAAGCCGTTGTACGATTATCTTTCTGCTTACAACGGTGACCAGATGGCAGCAGAACTGAATGTGGAAGCGAAGCATTCGGTGGAGAAACAGGCTGCATGGCATGTGGATTGCTTCACAACAGTGAGCGAAATCACAGGAAAGGAATGCACAGAACTGCTAGATAAGCCCGCTGATGAGATTCTGATGAATGGTTTTGAGAATGACTTTGTGCCTGCGCCAGCTGCAAAATTTAACGAAGCACGTAAGGCCGCTCGTCAGACCCTGCTTAAGGTGGCAAACACGCTGATGGGCACTCAACTGGATGATGACACTATTATCATAAGCACAGGTGGAAGATACGAGTACCAAAACAAAGGCATCAATGTGTATGTTGACGCTTTGAATCGCTTACGTTGGGACAATCGTTTGGACAAGAATGTATTGGCTTTTGTGATGGTTCCGGCATGGATGAAAGAGGCACGCGAAGACTTGAAAAAGGCTCTTTCTGATAAAAAGCATTGTGCTGTTGAAGTTGGTGCTATTGGTGACCCACGTATTACCCATGTGCTCCATGAACAAGGTAATGACAAGGTGCTGGGACAGATGAATTGGCTTGATATGCATAACCGTCCAGAGGACAAGGTGAAGGTTATTTTTGTGCCGTGTTATTTGGATGGGCATGACGGCATTTTCAACATGCACTATTATGATTTGCTGATTGGCAATGATTTGACGGTATTCCCTTCATACTATGAGCCTTGGGGATACACGCCTACGGAATCTGTTGCATTCCATGTGCCGTGCATCACAACCGACTTGGCTGGTTTTGGTCTTTGGGCAAATAGCCTGAAAGGTGGAGGTAGCGAGATTGAGGATGGTGTGAAGACTGTACATCGTTCTGATTATAATTTTGATGAAGTAAGTAATACTATTCGCGACACCATTCTGTATTTCTCACAGATGAGCCAGGCGCAAGTCTGCGTTGCGCGTAAGAATGCGGAGAAGGTAGCAGGAAAGGCATTGTGGAAGCATTTCATCAAATACTATTACAAGGCATATAACAAAGCGCTTGCGAAACGTGACGAGCGCTGCGCTGAATGATAAATTATAAAATCAATTTATAACATTATGAGAATTAAAGCAAGTAACGCAAACAATCCCAATTGGCGTGAAATTAGTGTGAGATCGTCTGTGCCAGCAGCTCTTGAGCCGCTGAATGAGATTGCGCACAACATGTGGTGGTCATGGAACAACGAAGTGGGTCATATCTTTAATGATATGGATCCTGAACTTTGGCACAATGTTCAGCAGAACCCTGCGCTTTTTCTTGGCCGTATGAACTATGAAAAGCTGGAAGCGCTTGCTGCTGACNAGAATATAGTAGNGCGTATAAATAATGTNTATAAGGNNTNCCGTGCCTATATGNATGTGGAACCTGACAGCAAACNNNCTTCGNNGGCTNATCTCTGTNTGGAATATGGCTTGAGCCATGTACTGAAAATCTATTCAGGTGGTCTTGGTATTCTTGCTGGTGACTATGTGAAGGAAGCATCAGACTCTAACATCGACTTTTGTGCGGTAGGTTTCCTCTATCGTTATGGCTACTTCACTCAGACCCTTTCGATGGAAGGTCAGCAGGTGGCTAACTATGAGGCACAGGTGTTCCCGACGCTGCCTATTGAGCGCGAACTTGATACAAACGGCAATCAAGTGGTGGTTGATGTCCCCTATAACAACTATACGGTTCACGCATTGGTATGGCGTGTGAATGTAGGTCGTGTGAAGCTTTATCTGCTTGACACCGACAACGATATGAACTCGGATTATGACCGCTCCATCACACATGCTTTGTATGGTGGCGACTGGGAGAACCGTTTGAAGCAGGAAATTCTGCTTGGTATCGGTGGTGTATTGTTGCTTAACAAACTGGGCATCAAGAAGGATATCATCCATTGTAACGAAGGACATGCTGCATTGGCTAATGTACAGCGTTTGGTTGAATATGTGGAAAGCGGTATGAGCTTCAACGAAGCGTTGGAGGTTGTTCGTACTTCTTCTCTCTATACCGTACATACTCCTGTGCCTGCTGGTCACGACTATTTTGATGAGTCTCTTTTTGGTAAGTACATGGGACAGTATCCTGAGAAACTGGGTATCAGCTGGGACGATTTCATGGGTATGGGTCGTGTGAACCCTGATGATAAGTGTGAACGCTTCTGTATGTCAACGTTTGCCTGCAACACATGTTCATGGGTGAACGGAGTTAGCTGGCTTCACGGCAAGGTATCTAAGGACATGTTCAATGGAATTTGGAAGGGTTATTTCCCTGAAGAACTTGACAATGTTGGTTATGTGACCAATGGCGTACACATGCCAACTTGGACAGCTTCTGAGTGGAAGAGCGTGTATGCAAAAACATTTGACAANTCCTTCCTTAGTGACCAGTCAAACGAGAAGATTTGGGAAGCCATTTATAATGTTCCAGATTTGGAAATATGGAACACTCGCTTGGCATTGAAGGCTAAACTGNTTAACTACATNAAGAAAGCTTTCAAAGAGGATTGGCTGAAACATCAGGGTGACCCATCACGTATCGTGTCTATTGTGGAGAAAATCAATCCTAATGCACTGACTATTGGTTTCGCTCGTCGTTTTGCAACTTACAAGCGTGCGCATCTTCTTTTCAGCGACCTTGACCGTTTGGCAAAGATTGTCAACAACCCTAATTATCCTGTACAGTTCCTTTTTGCAGGTAAGGCACACCCCGCTGATGGTGCAGGTCAGGGTCTCATCAAGAAGATATATGAAATTAGCCGTCGTCCTGAGTTCCTTGGCAAGATTATCTTCCTGGAGAACTATGACATGAAGCTTGCTCGTCGTCTCGTAACAGGTGTAGATATTTGGATGAATACGCCTACACGTCCATTGGAGGCTTCTGGTACTTCGGGTGAAAAAGCATTGATGAATGGTGTTGTCAACCTCTCTGTGCTTGACGGTTGGTGGCTTGAAGGCTATCGTGAGGGCGCAGGATGGGCACTCACAGAAAAGCGTACTTTCCAAAATCAGGAGCAGCAAGACCAACTTGATGCAGCTACCATCTATTCACTTCTTGAGAACGAAATCCTGCCTCTTTACTACGCACGTAATTCAAAGGGCTATTCAGAGGGCTGGATTCAGACAGTGAAGAACTCTATAGCTCAGATTGCCCCCCATTATACGATGAAGCGTCAGCTTGACGATTACTTCACAAAGTTCTATTGCCCATTGGCAGAGCGTCGCAAGGTACTTTTTGCCGACAACTACAAGAAGGCAAAAGACATTGCAGCGTGGAAGGAACTTGTGGCTTCACGTTGGGACGATATCAAGATTGTATCGTATGAGAAGGAAGAAGATATGCTGAAAGGCGACGTGCTTTCTGGAAAGAAGTACAAGTTCAAGTATGTCATCGATGAGCAGGGACTTGACGATGTTGTCGGCTTTGAACTTGTCACTATCTTCTGTGATGAGGACGGTCGTGAGCACATCAGCCAAATAGAGCCACTCACCGTGACGAAGCGCGAGGGCAACCTCTATACGTTCGAGGGTACTCACGTTATTCCAAGTGCAGGCAGCTTCAAGGTTGCGTATCGTATGTATCCAAAGAATGCAGACCTGCCACATCGTCAAGACTTCTGCTATGTGAAGTGGTTTAACTAATTCGTCTTGAAAGAACATTTAATTGACGGATAAACAGTATTTTATTGTATAATGATTGCATCATCCTATTATGGGATGATGCAATTTCCATTCTTGCAAAGAAATGAAGAAATGTTCTGTATTACTGATGCTGTTGTTTGTAGCATGGAGTCCTGTAACGATTGGTGGACAACTGGATGGAGATGCTTCAAAAGCTGCCCCTGTGTATAAGAAATCTGCCGTGATGAAGACCTATCGTACTTGTATGAAGGAAAAGAACTATGCTAAAGCACGACAGGTAATAGAGAGTGCGATAGGAACGTATGCGGAGGCCGCAGCCGATCCACAGCTGTANCGGTANAATATGGATGTGTTAAATGAGNTGATTGGGATTGAAAATAGAAAAATNTATCTAAAATCCAATNCTGATACTATTGGATACTTTAACTATATGTACGACCTTTATGCCATGGGGTTAAAGTGTGATAGTGTGGAGCAAGCACGGTTGCACGAAAAACGAGCAATGGGGAAAAAGGCTGAACCTAAGTTACGGGCAGAGGCTGGGGGCGTTGTGTTGCCTTATATGAAGAACCTGCTGAATGCTGGTAAGTTTCACTATCAGAAGAAGAATTATGCGCAGGCCTTTCGCTTTTTTGACATGTATGCGACGGCGAAATCATCGGATTTCCTGTCGACAACGAAAGCGGCCACAGATTGGAGTGATGATCGAACGGAAGTCGCAGTGCTGGCGGTCTTAAGTGCTTATGCTGCAGGAAACAATGCTGCGGTCATGACCTATTTGCCTACAAGTATGGGTGATGAGAGTGTGCGGGTACGACTATTGGAGATTGGTTCAAAAGCTGCTGCAGAACTGCATGATGATGATGCCATGTTGGCGTTATTGGAGCAAGGCTTTGAAGCATATCCAGATGTGAACTATTTTTTGATGGCATNGGTGAAGTACTATAACGATGCGGAGCAATTTGATANAGCATTGTATNANGTTCAGAGNATGACTCAGTTATANCCCAATACNCGAGACTATTGGTNTANGATGGGGAAAGNGCAAATGTTGTTGGGACAGTATGATGCTGCGTTTGTTNCATTTGAACGTTGTGTGGAGATTAAGGCGGATGATGCGGAGTCTTATTCTGCATTGGGAAATATCTATCTGCATGAGGCACAAGAAGCTTATGTTCATTTCGATATGCCTTTATCCGACCCCAAGTATTCAACAACGAAGAAAGCTATTATGGGATTGTACGAAAAATCTTGTGCCGCATTTGAAATGGCGAGGAAATTCGACGAGGATAATCATGAATTGTGGTTGTCGGGGCTCCGAGAAACTTATTTCAAATTGAATAAGGGTAAGGAATTGCGAGCATTGGAAAAGTATAAATAACGTCATAGAATTACCATTCATAAAAAGAGTGTCAAAACCGATGTCCCCGACATCGACCAATCGGAGTCCTCGACTCCGACCAGTCGATGTCGGGGACATCAATTTATAGGCTGTGGAACTGCTTCACACGTCGAAGTGTTTTGTACCCCCTGTCAACCCTTCGTCCCTTGCGTTCACTGTATATTGTTGCAGATGGGGTCCAGGAGTCGATTTAATAGAGGAAATGTTGTGGGCGTATTAGAGAATAATTATCTGTACATGCTTTTCACACCGTTCTGATAGATATAAAGAGAACCTTTTGATGGCTACAAATAAAAAGACTTTGCGAAATGGCAAGAAAGCCACTAACGGTGCGGTACAGCAAGAGAAATTGACAACAGGCGATTTCTTTACAGGATTTGGCAAGGGAGAGATTTTCTCTTTCTTCGTAGGACTATGTTTGGTGGTGATGGCTCTTTTTATGTTTGTCGCCTTCATTTCCTATTTGTTGACAGGTGAGGCCGATTACAGTCTTTTGGAGCAAGGCGCTGATCCGTTTAACAAAACGTTGCAATACAAAAACGCATGCGGCTCGCTGGGAGCTATTGTTGCCTATTTCTTCTTGAATGATTTGTTTGGCTTGGCCTCGTTCATTATGTTGCCTTATATCGTCATATTAGGTTTGAGGCTGATGCGTAGCTTCAAGTTCACGTTGCTTCGTAAATTTATTCTTTTTACCCTTTTGATGTTGTGGTTGAGCGTGTTCTTGGCTGCATTTGGTTATTTGTTTCCTGCATTTGAAGGCTCATTTATTAAGTTGGGTGGTAATCATGGTGTCAACGTGGTGAGTATTCTTACACAGGTTGTTGGTACTCCTGGTTTATTGGCAGTGTTGGTGGTTACTGCAGTTTTGTATTTGGTTTATCTTAGCGCCAAAACTATTGAGATTATCCGTAAGGCTTTCCGAATGAATGTGTTGAAGAAGATGGATGCTGAGCGTTTGAAGCATTTTGTGGGAAAAGATGATGAAGAGGATGGGGATGAATATGCTTATGAGAATGATGGTGCTGTGCTTGATGGAAAGGATAGAAATCTCGGGGAAACAAAAGAACACGTTGATGCAGTAGAAACAGAGGTGAATGAGGAAAGCGAAAGCCCCGTTACAGTTCTTGAGTTTGAAAATCCGGTCGAGACGAAAACGAATGTGCCTGTTGAGAAGTTTTCCTCTACAGAGCCTACAACTGGTATTGTCGATAACATGCTTAATAGTGAAGAGGGGGGGGGGATGCCCGTTATCCCCGAAGAGACTTCTGTTTCCACAGCATCATCAGAGCCTCTTGTAGATGAAGGGAATGTAACAGATGAAGGTAAACTGGTCGTGGAAGTTAACGAAACGGATAAAGGAGATGGCGACATCTTGCGTGGTGACATCAACACCCCTTATGACCCTAAATTGGATTTGGAGTTTTATAAGTATCCCACGCTTGACTTGTTGAGAAAGGCTGATGACCAAGGTCCTCAGATTGATATGATTGAACAGAATGCCAATAAGGATCGTATCATTCATGTTTTGAAGAATTTTGGGGTGGAAATTTCCAGCATTAAGGCAACCATAGGTCCAACCATCACACTTTATGAAATCGTTCCTGCGGAGGGAACGCGCATCAGTAAGATTCGCAACCTCGAAGACGATATCGCTTTGTCATTGGCGGCAGAAGGCATCCGCATCATTGCGCCAATCCCTGGTAAGGGAACGATNGGTATTGAGGNGCCGAACAAAAAGAAGACCATNGTATCGNTGGAGAGTGTTATCAATAGTCGNGTGTATCAGGAGAGCAAGATGGAGTTGCCTTGTGCAGTGGGAAAGACTATTAGCAATGAGGTGTTCATGTTCGACTTGGCAAAAGCTCCCCACCTTTTGGTGGCAGGTGCGACAGGTCAGGGTAAGTCGGTAGGTCTGAATGCTATTGTAACATCATTGCTCTACAAGAATCATCCATCGGAATTGAAGATTGTGATGGTTGACCCGAAAAAAGTGGAGTTTAGCATATACAGCCCTATTGAGAACCACTTCTTGGCACGTCTTGAAGAAGAAGAAGATTGTATCATCACCGATGTACAGAAAGTGGTGAAGACACTCAATTCGCTTTGTCAATTGATGGATTCTCGTTATGACCTTTTGAAGCGTGCCCATGTGCGCAATATCAAAGAGTATAACGAGAAGTTCAAAAACCGTCAGTTGAATCCAGAGCATGGTCATGAATACATGCCATACATAGTGGTGATTGTCGATGAGTTTGGTGACCTTATCATGACAGCAGGCAAGGAAGTCGAACTTCCTATCTGCCGTATTGCACAGTTGGCTCGTGCCGTTGGCATCCACATGATTATTGCTACACAGCTTCCACAAGCCAGCATTATCAGCGGTGCAATCAAGACCAACTTCCCAACACGTATTGCCTTCAAGGTTGCATCAATGATGGATTCACGCGTGATTCTTGACCGCGGAGGTGCCAATCAGTTGATTGGTAAGGGTGATATGCTCTATCTGCAAGGTGGTGAACCAGTACGTGTGCAGTGCGCATTCGTTGATACGCCCGAAGTGAACGATATTTGTCACTTTATTGCGGCTCAACAAGGATTCCTCCATCCGATGTATCTTCCAGAAGTTGTTGATGCAGAAGGAGATGGTGGAGTCGGAATGGGCACTGTGGATAAGGGACATCTTGATCCTATGTTTAGTGAGGTTGCTCAGTTCGTGGTCAGCAACCAAAGTGGTTCCACTTCGATGATTCACCGACACTTTTCCATTGGATATAATCGTGCAGCACCGATTATGGATCAGTTGGAGAAGATGGCTGGGATAGGGGC
>WFMB01000123.1 GCA_009177185.1 Bacteroidales bacterium | reverse complement strand
GTAGTCATTTTGATTATAAGCACCAAATGTTTTCCCGATTATTTTCAGTTGATGGCAAAAAATCGGATAGAACCCGTCAGGCTACCCGAAAATTTTGGTGGTATGATTGCGGATAATCATTTTTATTATAAATACAAAATTATGGATCAAAAGAATTTAAGAGCAGCTTTTGAGGCTATCCGCTCGGATTTAGAGGCAAAGTTGTCTTCTATGACACTTCCCAAAGATGCTGTCAAAATTCAGGAGACGATTGTAGCGTATTTGAATCGTCTTTTGGACGAGGATGGCGAGTTTCGTCAAAGCCTTACTATGTCAGAAGATTATGTGCTTCAGGCTGCTATTAGTTTGCTCAATGCACAGCAATTTATGGCATTGGAGGTTGTTTCAAATAGCCCTAATGAAGAAATATCATATCAGACAACACAAACGATATCAGAACAACAAAATAAAAAAGGAATTAAGCGTGAACNATATCCTGTGGCACNTGGCGGTACTGCTTTAGGCGGAGCTGTAGGAGCAATTACTTTCGNAACNTGGGGCGCTGTTTTTGGNNCTATTGCAGGAACCGCATTAGTGTTGTATTGTGTGTACAACTCGTGTGAAGACAATGGCAAAACAACATCAGTTCGTCAGATTCCACAAACACCCCATTTTGTGGAAAAGGACAAACTAATCAATGCTAAAAAAATCTCACAGATAATGGGGGGCATTTGTGATAGTGTTGATAATCTCATAGAAACTTATCGTGTACAAATTGAGAGAGTTAAAGATTCATTCAGTTCAAAAAATAATCCATCGTTCTTGGCTGACTATAACGTGATAGCAAATAATCTGGAGCAGTTGTTCCAGATTGCAGATTCCAATGAAGAGGATAAACTGAATGATTTAACTATGCAAATAGGGTTGCTGCGTCGCTCTTTATCTAATTATGGGATGGAATATAAGAATGGTAAAATTATAAAGAAATAGAAAAAATGGCACAGCTCATATCTCCGAAAAGAAATCAGCATCAATTTATTGTTGGTATCGATTTTGGTCATGGTGAAACTTCTGCGGCTATATGCGAACTCGAATGGGGTGTTAGTGCAGGTTTGGCTCGTCAGCAGGTTCAAGATGTTCGTATCAATACCTCATCGAAAGTAAATGACAAGGTTATCGTTTCTGCAATAAGTCAAGTTGGCGATGAAGCTCCGTTGTGTGGTACAAACGCATTTGATCCTTGTCAACTCAGCAAAGAAGGTGTAAATGTCAGGGTTTGTTTTAAGACTCCCCCACAAGATGTAAACGGCGCAGAAGAGCAGTTGATGGTGCGGTTTATGAAAGCGGTATATGGTACAATCAGGCGGATGGAAACAAGGCTTACTGATGAAAATCATATTGTTTACATTGCACGACCATCAGATGAAGATTGGAAAGATGAAGATGTCAAAGAACGCTATCGTCAAATGGCTCTTATGGCAGGAATACCGTTAGGAGGACTTACTTCTGAATCAAGAGCGGCAATCTTTTATGCAAAAAATAGTCAAAGAATTGCATTNAAGAGAGAGATAGAACAAGGAGCAATTGTATTTGANCTTGGTTCAAGTACACTGGATTTCACATACTTGTCAGANAAANTTAATGCCATAGACCATGCATACCCGCATGGNGCTTCTATCGTGGAGACATCTATTTTTAATACTAAAATGAGTTCAAATGAGGGTGTTAATAAACTCATTACAGAGCATCCTCAATACAAAGCCGTTTTATTGTTTAAGGCAAGAGAAATTAAGGAAAGTATTTTTTCAAATGGGAATACGAGTAACATTGATGCGACTTTTGCTTTACGAAATGTTATGGTCAAGGATTGTAGTGACTATAATGAACTAAAAAATATCCAAGTAGAGATTGAGTATGATAATCTTCAGTCGATGATAGAAGAAGTCGAAAATGATGAGCATTACATTTCTAAGTTACAGGAGGATGTACGAGATTTCCGAGAGCATCATATTGCAAAGCTTCCTGTTAATGGTGTATTCATGACAGGTGGTGCCTCGAGAATGGAGTTTGTCAAGAAACTAATTGAGGAGGAATTTAATCTTGAGGAAAACCAAGTTAAAGTAGATCCTGACGACCCTTCCCTTACAGTATCAAGAGGCATTGCTATGTTAGGGTGCGCTGATGCAATCAGCAATGTGCTCATAAAGCAGTTGAAAGAGAAATCACAGGTTGTTGATCTAAATCCCTTTTTTGATTGCTTTTACTCTGAGGTTGCTGAAAAAATAGGGTGTGATATTGTGGCTATGCTTGATGAGAAAATGTGCGCGTTCTCATTATCCGCAAGAGACAAAAGCATCAATGATTTGGTTGGCGAATTACGTGTTAGTATAAATCAATATACTCGCTTTTCAATAAAAGATGTGATAAACGCTTCGTTATCCAATGCACTTAAAGACCAACAGAAGAAAGTGGCTGATGACCTTAAAAAGATAATTGAGTATTATGCACCAGGCAGAGGCGTGAAATTCAAAGAAATGAAGACAGATGTAAGAACAACTCAATTTGCAAATGAAATCAATAAACAGGTTGATGGGTTAATCGTTTCTATTACGGATGAACTAACTAATAATATCTCAACCATAGTTACAGAAGTGTTATGGTGGTCTGTTGGGCTATTTTTGTTTGGTTTGTTTTATGCAAGTTATAGGCTTATAAAATGGAGCGTCAATAGGATTACAAAGGATAAATCAGAACGTGAACGTGAAGAAGCTGCACAAAAAGAAAAGAACCGCAAAGAGACAATGGCAAAAAAACAAAGCAAGGATGCACGGACAAAGGCTTATGTGGAATACAAAAAAACAAAATCCGAAATTGGTGGGAAAATCAAAGCACAAGTTCGGCAATCTTTTGTTTCTAACCGCGAGATTAAAAATCAGTTATCTTCAGCAATAACCTCTTATCTTAAAAATATGATAGATGAGAACATTGACAATGTAAGAATACCTATTGAATAATATAATTATGAGCAATACTAATTTGAAAATTTTAGAAGAGGAGTTACGCGCGATACCCGATGATAACTTCAATCCTGCCTTAAGACTAATGGCGGCGAACAATTTGGCTGCATCGCTTTCTTTTTGTACAGAGCGGAAATACTTAGAAGAAGGGAACTCTCATGTACAATATGTTGCTGACGATGTTTTGCAAGGTACACTTGATGCTTTTTGGGTTAAACTTCAACAAGTCGGGAAGCCATTGTCTGATTCGACAGAAGATTGCTTTACAGCCATGCAAAAGATTCTGAGTTCGTGTTTCTTGCCTGAAAGAACTCAGCTGATTTTCTTGTTAAAGTGTGAAAACGGCATTTCTTCTTTGTACATTGGAATCCGCCCTTTATGTAAAGATGCTTTGCCTTATGATTTTGACGATAGTTTTATCAGTTTCATAAAAGGTGTTTGGCCAGGAGTTGAGGTTGAATGCTGTAAGAAGAACGACCAAGATTTTTTACAATCAAATTTTGAAAAAGGGGCTAATAATAGGTACAGAAGCGTACTTGCGATAACAGGGATTCCGTCATTTGAAAGTCTGTATAAAAACATCTATCCTGCAACGATTGATAAGCTTATTGCTGGTTCTCACGGCAAGAATTTCACATATCTTGTTGTTGCCAATCCAATTGCGGCAACAGAAGTAGATGATATGCTTTATCAATGCAGAGAACTCAATGGACAAGCTGAATCTCTCAAGTCTTTTAACTTCTCTGAAAATCGCTCTTCTTCTTATGCGCATCAAGAAGGGAAAAGTAGTAGCATTTCAGAAAAAGACTTAAGTTCTAAAAAGGCAAAATGGCTTATAGGCTTGGGTGGTGCAGCTGCTATTGCAGGAACCGTTATGTCATTTAATCCGAAATTCTCTCATGGCGGAGTTGCTATTGCAGGATTAGGTGGTATGGCGACAAGTTTTATTCCCCAACGAACAGATGGAGAATCGCAAAGTGACACCTATACCCAAAGTCAGGCGGAAACAATTAGTAGCAATATCGTCAATAAACAGATAGAAGCAGTATCTGAGCATTTGTTTTACCACTCAAAACGTTTTGAGACAGGTAAAGCTATCGGTATGTGGAGTGTGGGAACGTATTTATTGGGATTAGAATCGACCGACCTTCAGTCTGTGGCTATGCAATTGTCATCAATACTAAGCGGACAAGAAAGCATTTTTGAACCGATTAGAGTTCATGACATTTCACACATAGAGAATCTGAAGAAAGAGAGTACGTTTGGGAAACTGTCTATTCCAAGTATAAGAGTTGAACATGGCAACAAAATTGTTCCGCACCCTTTTGGACGGCATTTTACAAATCTTAATACAGTTCTGACGACAAAAGAATTGTCATATCTTGTCAATCTCCCACTTAGGTCTGTCCCTGGCATCAGTGTGGTTGACAGTGCTCCTGAGTTTTCTTTGAATCCTCCAACACTGAAAGAACATGACGAGGTTATAGATTTTGGGCATTTGTTGTATGGAGGTTCTGAAACAGAAATGCCTTATCATTTGCCTATCANCGCACTTGCAAAGCATACTTTGCTCTCAGGTATCAATGGAACAGGAAAGACAAATACTGTACAAGCGATATTAAATGCTGTATCGCAATGTGAGCAGAAAATTCCATTCCTTGTGATAGAACCTGCCAAAACGGAGTATGTGGATTGGGCGATTGAGTATAACAAAGAACATCCTAATAAGAAAATCAAAATCTTCATTCCGGGTTGTAAGGCTTATCGTGACCGTGCCAATCGAAAGATTGTTGAANCATCACCGTTGCNTATCAANCCTTTTGAGCCTGTATGGCTTTCAAAGGAACACGACCCTAACATCCTTACTCACATAGACCGTTTGAAATCAACTTTTGCTGCGGCTTTCCCTATGTATGATATTCTCCCTGTATTGTTGGAAGATTTGGTGTATTCTCTTTATCAGAGTCCATCGACAAACTGGATTGGAAAAGATGCTTCTCCTGTTTATGGAAGAACACTTGCTCCAACGCTGACAGGTATGGCGGCTAATGTCGATAAGGTTATTGAGGCACATGGTTATGAAAGGCGTGTGAGTGATAACATGAAGGCGTGTCTTAACACCCGAATTGCTTCTTTGCGACGAGGATGGAAAAAGGATATGCTTGACACTATTCACTCGACTTCATGGGAAGAATTGTTTGGACAGCCATGTGTTATCAATCTGTCGTATGTGGGTGATGATGTGGATAAGTCGTTCTTTATGTCTCTCATTCTCCAGTTTTTGTATGAATATCGTGCAGCACAGGCAGAGTGTGGCAAGATTGATTTCAATTCAAATGATTGTCGGCATTTAACGGTGATTGAAGAAGCCCATCGTGTGATGCAGAAGTGCGACAAACCCGATGAGCCTCAGTATAGAACTGCGATGATGTTCAGCAATATGTTGTCAGAAATTCGTGCATACGGTGAGGGTATGTTGTTGGTGGATCAAGTTCCGACAAGGCTCATTCCTGATGCGATTAAAAACACGAATATCAAGATAACGCATCGAGTTGTGGCTGAGGACGATTGTAAGGCAATAGCGGAGTCGATGGGATTGAGCAAAGAGCAACGTCCCATTATTCCCAAGTTGCTTGTCGGTCAGTGTTTGGTCTCAACCGCACTTTCCGCTGATAAACATTGGATAAAGGTCAATAAAGTGAAGTAGAATGATGATGGAGATAGCTGTGAAAAGCAGCCATCTCCACCATAACATGTGTAAATAAATATGATAGAAGATTTTATCAATATAGAGGAAACGGTCTCTAAAAGTCTTGACATAATTTCTCCTAACGAGTATTTCCCCGATGTCATTGTTTCCAAAGATATTTGTGATCCTGATGAGTTGGAGAATCTCGCAAGTTGGGCAGTTGAAAATTTTCTTGAACGTGACCCATACAGGGAAATTACATATTCCGATGCAGGTTTTGACTTGCGTAAGGACTATATGGTTGACTTTCATAACAATTTTAACAGAATGTCGGGGTACTCACATAACCTTCGTTTTTCAGATGATTTCGTTTCAAATGAATGGGGGGCTTTTGATGTAGAAACAAAAGAGATAGTTTTGAACTCGAATTTATTGGTTGATAGCAATCCAGAGAAAGTTATGAAAACAATTCTGCATGAAACTCGTCATGCATACCAATACTTTGCTATCAATTATCCCGATAAAGTGTATATAGATGATGATACACTTAAAGCTTGGAAAGATAATTTCAAGCATTATATAAGTCCAGAGTTAGATTATGAAGCATATCGTAATCAGCCTTTGGAAAAAGATGCGGAGGATTTTGCTAATAGAATGTGGAACGAGGGGGTAGCTCATGCCGCCTAAAAAATGTACATATTTATGGATAGAGATAATATACTGATGTTATTATGTGCCCAAGAATATCCAGAGTTTATGCTGGAACAAACGGCAGACAAGATAGAACATTTGTCTCCTAATATAGCGAAAGCTTTTGAGGATTGGGCAGACAAGGAGGTAATACCAACAATGGATGTCTGTGGATATTCATACGGAAAGTTGATAAAAGAATTTAATATGCGTCCTATAGCCGCTTTTCTTGCACTCGATTGGTTGACAAGAGAACCAGAGAAAGCGTCGGAAGCATTGAAACGTGGAATCAGAAAAATAAAAGCATAAGATTTTATGGCACACTTTGAACTGACGCTTCGTCATGATGTATGTATTGATAAGCAAACTTGGGGTAAGGGCCAGCAGTTTGATATTAAATTAGGTGTGATNGGCANAACCCCTACAAACTTGTTTGGTAATTCTTGTTGCGTTGATACCGTATTAAGACAATTTTCGACACAAGGCTTAGACCTTCCGAAAAACTCGCCATTATTAAATGGGGGACATTGGGATATTAAAATGAAATGATGAAGAGATAATTTAGGTATGTACATGAGGAAAGCATTATAACAAACATTGTTATTGAATCTTCAAAATTTGATTATTATGGCAACAGAAAAAGAAGTTCTAAAAGCTCTTACCGACAAATTGGTAAAGGTGGCGAAATGGCCGAATCAGAGGAAACACTTTGTTGTGGCTTGGTGGGGGGACGATGATAATCCTGAATCTTGTTCTGAATGTCAGTCTCTTTTCTATAAGGATAATCCAAAGATGTCAAACGTGGAATATGTCACGCTGATACATTATTATTCATGGAAGATTGATTATTATTCAAGGAAGTTGGAAAGGGTAAAAAAACATGAGGCAGTACAGAGTATTATAGACAAATGTCACGAACAGCTTAAGCAAATCGGCGACAAGTACGATTTTTATTCGGCATCGACTTTTTTCTATATGCAACTGTATCATTATTTTAGACAAATAGGTGATGGAGGGCAAGCATACGAATGTTATAGACGATGTCTGTTGAGTTTGACGAAACTCCCAGAAGGGGCAGATGAAGAAAGCTTGAACGAGTATGTGGGTCTCCTTGAGCAGAGGGTTGACAAGCAGCAAATAATGGATGCAGTCAACGACTGTAATCAGTATATTATAGAANAGAAAAAGAAATGGGCAGAAGATGGTGATTATGAAAAGTATGTTGAATCTGTCTATCAATACGTGACCTCAAAAGAGAATTTGTTTGATGAGGAAAACTGGTTCGTTCTAATTGCCATCTTGCAGATAAACGGCATTGTCAACTTACCCAAACGAGAAAGGAGCAAGAAAGGGAGTTTCGACTACAATTATGCCAAAGCAGAGAAGGGGGATAAGGAGTATCAGCTTTTGGTGGCAAAGGCATACAGAGAAGGCGATGGTGTGCCCAAGAATATTCGGCTGGCAAACTTGTGGGAAGGGTTTGCGAACAATAAAATTGTGGAGTAATGATGTTGAAGCATGAGGGTTAAAGAAAATACGGAATCACCAAAGTTAATCTATGTGATTGACTTTGGTGATTCCGTATTTTTTGAGTTCGCTCTTGCTGGTGGAAATGTATAGTAGAAATTCGTCGAAGGCTAAATACACATTACCGTTCATTGTCAATGTCCCTACATTGTCGCTTAATTGTATTTTCTCAAAACCGTCATAAGCATCTNTGGGAACTTTGTAATACTCATGCTCCTTTTCTGTGGGAATGTACAGGGCATCCNGTGTAACGGCATACANATTTGANTGAAATTCGTATTCGCAGTCGNCAAAGCNTTTGACAATCCTGCATTTGTCCATCCATTGCCCATATAATTCTGAAACAGCGTTGTCTGTCACTCTTGTGAGATTGATGCTTGATGCCCAAACAGATGACTTGATGTTCCGATGCAAAGGAAGATAATCAGGTGTATCTGATTTGGGTTTCGGAATTTTATACCATGCGTGATCCTTGTCTGTGTATCCCAGTCCCTTCATGCGGTGTTTTTGTGCTTCGGGGTGAACCCAATAGAAGATAATATCTCCATCTTCATCTTCTGATGTGAACAGCGTGTATCTTATGCCAGTCAGTGTATTGTTTGCTCCTTTTCGCCAGTGGGTGGCAAAGGATGCGCCCATGTTGCTGGCTGGTTCAATTTGCCAAAATTCTGTGTAGTCGGCAGTGCCTCCGCATTCATTCCAGAAGCCTTCCAAGTCAAGGTCTATCAGTTTCTGTTTGACGGTGGAGGATGTGTCGTATATGTTTTGTGATGTTGTGAATGATTCATATGTGTCTAAAATGCAATTAAAATGATATAGAAGCATTAGCCTCGTCTTGAATCTTTCGTCACGGGCTTTCGTAATCACTGGCAACACATCAAACATCGTTCCCTCTTTTGTGTATTCCTCTAAAAACTGCATGGCTTGTTCATACTGATATGTCATATTGACAACATCTCCATCCTTGGAGTCATACCCTGGTATAATTTTTAGCAGCATTAGTGCCAAGAGGGGCGCACAGATGTTCTTTTCGACCACTTGCTCGAAGATGAAGCGTTTCTTTTTCCCAAGTCCTTCTTTCTGATATGGGTAGAAGCAGTACCTCAATAGTTCTAATGCAACTTCGTGTGGCTTGCTTCTCCGTGATAGGTTGGCTTTGTAGAACTCCCATGCCTCTTTATACTGGGCCAGCACCAAGTCAAGAGCTAAGCTGTTGTCTGTCATCAAAGTCACCTCTACTTTCAGGTCACGGAATGCGCAACGCATCTTATATGCTGAGGAGAAGCAGCGTTTAATTCCATTGCTGTGGATGGAATGGTTATCCATCGCTGTTTCAATCTCATCCATTGTGTTGTACAGCAGACGGGTGTTCACAATGGTGGTCAGCCATTCTTCGTATTTGGGTTCTTCTTTCAACATGGTACAAAGGTAATATGTGTTTAGATAAAAGGCAAAGAATCTTCCCGAATCATTGTGCTTTGAGTCGTAAAAATGCGTGGTTTATTGTATTATCATACAGATTGGATGCAATAATTAAACAGAAAGTAAAAGGGAGAACTTAGTAAGTAGTAGCAACAAATGACAGATTTTTCAGGCGTTTAAGCTCGTCGAGCTCATGTTAATAGCGACGCTGAGTATATCATCATTACGATAGAAGGCTTATCGTAAATATGGTGCAGGGTGTATCGCAATGACGTTTGTGGGGGTGTCACCCATTTTGTAAACGGAGGTGCGTCTTCCTACTTCGTTGGCATTTTGGGAAACTATGTTGTTAAACAAATTTAATTTATCTGATAAATGCGTAATGGTTATCAGATGAACAGATTCTTTATTGTATCTTTGTCCTTGGTGGGAATGGCGATGGTGCTGGCATATGTGTTAAGTCTTAACGACTTCATGTTGCAGTTGCTTCGCTGGTTGCCCTGTCTATATACAATTAGAAATCGTTGAACTTACGTTGTTATGACTTATATAAACTTTTTACACAGATGAAACGAAACAGGTTTCTTTTATGGACGGGCTTGGTTGCCTGTTGCTGGATGATGGTGCCACAAATGATTTGGGGGCAGAAACAACAGTTTGCCGTGCGGTTAAGGGCTGCTGTCGATTCGTTGCAGACGAGGGCGAATAAAGACCCTGACATCTTCGGGAGCGGTATCGCAAAGATGGAAGCGGAGTGGGGCGGACGGAAGAATCCTGTGGAGCAGAGTGTGGTGCATGCCATGTTGGGTTCTGCATACGGGGTGATGCGCTGGTCGTCTCTTGGCGACAGGGATGAGGAGACGCGCGATGAGTATGTGAAGCGGATGGATGAACATTATGCGCATGTGCTTGACAATATGGATGAGTTGGCTGGTGCCAGCAGTGCCAACTATGTTCCGCTGCTGTCGAAAGGTAAAGACAGTGACCTCTATGGGGAGGATATGCTTTCGGTGATGCTGGCTTTCCTGATGCAGAACAGCAATATGGAGGAGTGGGAGGCTGCGGCTGTCTGTCAGCGTGCTTGCGATGTTTATCAGCGGCGTGGCAATCTAAATGCGTGGGGCAAGATGAAATTGGAGTGGCTGGACAGGATGCGCAGGGTTCCGCGCAAATATGGTAGCATAAACGCACAGCAGTATAAGGATAGCCTTTATCAGCTTCTGATGGAGGTGAAGGATGTGGAAATTGGTGCGGATGTGGCGTTGGCTTATATGTATGCTGTGGATGGTGCCGATGAGCGAATCTCTTTCTTGCGCTGGGCTTTGGAGCATGTGGGCAATTCGAGGCGCAAGACTGATTTGAAGAGTGAATTGAACGTGCTGTTGAGACCCGCTGTCAACATGGACGAGATGGAGAAGGTGTTGGCTGGACGTGCAAGTAGGGTCAGGCTGCACTTCTGGAACTGCGAGTGTGCAGTGATGACGGTGCGTAGGTATGCTGGCAGGGAGAAGTCGAAAAATGGAAGGTTGGGTGCTCTGTTGCGGACGGGCGAGGTGGTTGACCGCAAGGAGGTGGTGCTGGCTATCGACTCTGTGAATGCTGCCCGTAAGGAGAAGAACCTGCCTGTGGATGGGTGGGCGACCACGAGCCTCAAGTTGCCGGCTGGACACTATGTGCTGGTGGGTGAAGGCGTGGGCAACAGCAGTGCGCAGGAGTTCCGCATCAGTACGATGCACCTGATGATGGCTGGCTTGGACGGCGGGAAGTGCCGCTGCTATGTGGTGGACAATGAGACAGGTCGTCCTTTGGCTGGTGTGAAGGTGCAATGTCGGGAACAAATGCCTGGAAGTCAGGGAAAGACAGAAGGATGGGAGAACCGAAACCTGAAATATGAGTACACCACGGGTGCTGATGGCACGGTGGATGTGGATGAGCGCATGTGGATTCGTGCCGTGAGGAGCAAGGACGATTGTACTGAATACACCCGATTGTATACTGGCTTGTCGGAGCAGCAAGAGAAAGATGAACGTGTGAACCTCAAACTGATGACCGACTGCGGCATCTACCGTTCGGGACAGAAAGTGATGGGCTCCGTGTTGGTATATCGGCAACATGGCGACGAGGTGAAGGTGGTGGCAAACGACTCTGTGACTGTGAGGGTGACTGATTCGCAGTGGAAGGATGTCATGCAGTTGAAGATGCTGACCAATGAGTTTGGAACGGCTGACTTTGAGTTCTCTTTGCCCGACGATGCTGCTGTGGGTGCATGGCATTTGCAGGGGGAGAGCGTGGCTGGTGGTAATGCTTACGAAACATTGCGTGTGGAAGAGTATAAGCGTCCCACCTTCGATGTCGCGTTCGACTCGCGCAGAGGAGGCAAGTTTGGCGAAACAGTCGAGGTGGTAGGCACAGCCACCATGCTGGCAGGAGTGCCAGTACAGGCGGCGCAGGTGCATTACACCGTGCAATGCCAACCCAACCAGCTCCGTTGGTGGTGGCACGGACAAAATCGCCCATGGAAAGACCTGGACGAAGGCGATGCCATGACGGACGATGAAGGCAAGTTTCGTATACCCGTTTATCTGACCGAGGAATACTGGTCGGAAGACTTCCCGTTGGTTCGCTTCCGTGTGAAGGCGCAAGTGACCGACCCAAATGGTGAGAGCCNNGAGGCGGAGNGGAGCGTNAACGTGNGCGACTTCGGGCTTTCGCTCGANGTGNAAGCGAAGGAGATGCTTGATTT
>WFMB01000036.1 GCA_009177185.1 Bacteroidales bacterium | reverse complement strand
GGCACTATCGGCACAGAAGACTCATGACTTTTATAGCCGTTTCGTCGGCACCACTCGCCCCGTGTTGCTCGAACACGCCTCGCCCCGCAAACCTGTGATGAATGGCTTCACCGACAATTACATCCGTGTGGAAGTGCCGAACCTACCCGACTTGGACAACCGAATCGTGCAGGTGAAGCTGGTGGGTTTTAATAAGGACGGGGATGCCCTGAAAGGAGAAATCGTGTCATGAAGAAGCTTGCGATTGTCATATTGAATTGGAATGGGGCGGAGATGATGCGTCGCTACTTGCTTTCGGTGTTGGAGAACAGTGTGGGCGATGTGGTGGTGGCTGACAATGCTTCGACGGACGGAAGTGTGGCGATGTTGCGGAAAGAGTTTCCGCAGGTGCCTGTGGTGGCGTTGGAACAGAACTTCGGCTTTGCGGAGGGCTACAACCGTGCCTTGGCACAGCTGCCTGATTATGAGTACTATCTGCTGCTTAACTCTGATGTGGAGATACGGCAGAAGGAATGGGATGCGCCGCTGGTCAAATATATGGATGCACACCCCGAATGCGCTGCTTGCCAACCGAAGTTGTTGTCGTTGCGTGAGCCTGACATGTTTGAGTATGCAGGGGCGGCTGGTGGCTTTCTGGACAAGTATGGCTATCCCTTCTGCCGGGGACGGGTGCTTGATACCATCGAGAAAGACGAAGGGCAGTATGACGAGGTGGTGTCTCTCCTGTGGGGGACAGGGGCGGCTTTGATGGTCCGTGTCTCCGACTGGCAGACGAGCGGTGGGTTGGATGGGCGTTTCTTTGCCCACATGGAGGAGATTGACCTCTGTTGGCGACTCCGNACGATGGGGCGGAGCATTGTCTGCATCGCTGNGAGTACAGCCTATCANTTGGGTGGGGCGACGCTCAATCAGGGCAATCCTCGCAAGACGTTCCTCAACTTCCGCAACAACCTGCTGATGCTTTACAAGAACTTGCCTGACAGCGAACTGTCCCGTGTCATGCGAGTGCGTCGTCTCCTCGACTATTTGGCTGCTTTTCAGTTCCTCCTCAAAGGTGCCCCGAAGCATTGTGTAGCAGTTTTCAAAGCGCGTCGTGCCTATGCCAAGATGCGTCCCGACTTCAACAAAGAACGCCGACGCATTCAGCAACTCCGTCAGAATGAACGTGTGCCCGAACGCGTCGGCTTTCTTCTTTTGTGGCAGTATTATGTGAAAGGCAAGAAGACTTTCACGAGGCTGATGGAGACATCGTAGCTTCCCTGTCAGCCATAGGAATGAGTCATGAATCTCGCTTGTTTAGGTTAAAGATTCTCCCGAAAGAATGTCTCAATCTTGTCGAAAGGAATCATGTTGGCTTTGTCGTCGTAGAGGTCAACGTGCGTGGCTCCTGGGATGATGAGCAACTCCTTGTTGCCTTCAACGGCGCTCACATCCTCCACGTGTTTGCCCGTCATTTTCTCAAAGGCGTATTCGCTGAAGTAGCGGCTGTGAGCCTTTTCACCGTGGATGAGCAGCACGGGAGTCTCAATCTCCTGTGCCCACGCCAACAGGGGCTGGTTGAGGAACGACTGGCAGCCGATGACGTTCCACCCGTCGTTGGAGTTGCCACTGCGTTCGTGATAACCACGAGCTGTCTTGTAATAGTCGTAGTAGTCCTTCACAAACCATGGGGCATCTTCGGGCAACGGGTCAACCACACCGCCAGCACGCTTGTAAGTGCCTGTCTTGTAGTCTTCTGTGCGCTGTGCGGCAAGTGCCTTGCGCTTCTCCATCCGCTGTGCAGGTGTGTCTTCGCTCTTGAAGTAGCCTTCCACATTCACCTTGCTCATGTCGTACATTGTGGAGGCGACCGTTGCCTTGATGCGTGGGTCGATGGCAGCCGCATTCACTGCCATGCCTCCGAAGCCGCAAATACCGATGATGCCGATGCGGTTAGCATCTACGTTCTCCTGTGTCGAAAGGAAATCGACGGCTGCAAGGAAGTCCTCCGTGTTGATGTCGGGCGAAGCCATGCGACGGGGTTCGCCACCGCTCTCACCTGTGAAGGACGGGTCGAACGCAATGGCCAGGAAGCCACGCTCCGCCATGTGCTGGGCGTAAAGCCCTGATGATTGCTCCTTTACTGCCCCGAACGGTCCGCTCACGGCAATAGCTGCTAAACGTCCCTCCGCATTCTTCGGGGTGTACATGTCTGCTGCCAGTTCAATGCCATACCGATTGTGGAATGTCACCTTCCTGTGCTCCACCTTCTCACTCTTTGGGAACGTCTTGTCCCACGCTTGTGTCATGTTCATAGTTGCTTGTATGTTTGGATTGAATGATGATTTTTTCGTGTTGGATGGGAGCTGGTCGTACCATTCGTCAGTCACTGGTTCCAGCCATTCGTTGCTGGCACCCTTCTGCACATCCTTGTGGTAGGTCAGATGTTGAAACCACGAGTCCTTGGCGGCTCCGTGCCAGTGCTTCACCTCGGCAGGGATGGCAATGACCGTGCCAGGAGTCATCGCCACGGCTGGCTTGCCCCATTCCTGGTACCAGCCACGACCAGCCACGCAGATGAGCACCTGTACCTGCTTGTGGTGGACGTGCCAGTTGTTGCGGCAACGAGGCTCGAAGGTTACATTCGTCACGGCATCCATTTCGGCAAGATAGCTCTGTCCGATGAAAAATTCCCCGTAGGGATTCTCCACGCCCCTCGGCCAGACGTTGAAGTCAACGGTTTCTACCGTTTGATACGCCTCGCCGAACACGTTTGCCACCACCTGTTCACAGCGCACGGCTTCCGCTTCGCCCACTCGGTTGCGGAGTATGGTTGGAATCTCGTGCAACTGCGCATCGGTCACGCCCATGTTGCGTGCGCCGCTGACATGCGCTTCCAACTGCGGCTCGCAGCCGGACAGTACCGAAATGGCGGAGATGGTGACAATCTCGCGGTCGGCAAACGAGAGGTTGTTTCGGGCGAAGATGTCGCCAAAGAGGTGGGCTTTCAGGTAGTAGTCGGTTTGTGGGGCGAAAGTGTAGTTGAATGGCTGACCGCCCACAAGTTGTGTCTGCACCTCCGTGCCTTGCTTCACTGCGTCGTAGTCGGCTGGCTGTGGGTCGGCTTCTCGCCCCTCCTCTGTTGGCAATCCTGCCTCGGAGCGTTGCTCAATGACCTGCTGCATGGCACCGAGAGCATTGAGCGAACGGGGGAACCCTGTGTAGGCATAGAGTTGCGAAAGGGCTTCCTTGATTTCGCTGATGCTTAATCCAGCCTCAAAGCCATTGTTCACTTCTTTTTTCAGGGCTTCCATGTCGCCCCTTGCCTCGTTGGCGGCAATCGCCACGAGGGCTTGTTGCTTGTCTGTCATATTCATCATTGTCTGCGCTTTTGCTTGAATCATTGTCAGCATTATTATTGCTGCAAGAAATGGTGTTTTCTTCATTTCTTTTTCTATTGTGTTTTTAAGATGTCCGTTTGAGATACAAAGATACGGAGAAATTACCATTTTCGCTAATGCGATTGAAATATTTTTTGGGGAATCATCTGCAACACGAAGAATTGTAGTAACTTTGCCATCGATGAAAAACTGTTACAGAGTATGAAAACAACGAACAGACGTGATTTCCTCAAGGTCTGTGCCTGTACCGCTGGCNTGTGCGGNTTTNGCTCTGTCCTTGATNTGATGNCTAATGATAAAGTNGCACAGGATAACGATGACNCTGNCTNACCNTCAGAGGCNGANAAGAACGAGGNTTTCGCNCTGCATTGGATTACTGAATTGCTTGAATCGTTAGACGGGAATGAACTGACAGACGCACAACTCAGGGCTATCGTCAAGAAAACATCACAGGCGCATCACGACCTGATGAATGTGCCCGAAATGGTGAAACCCTACATTGGCAAGCCAGAGGAGTTTGTCGATTTTCTCCAAAACGCATGGGGATGGGAAGTGACAGACAACCCGTCTGAACGCTTGCTGACGGTCAATGAAAAGAAGCCTTTCTGTGTCTGCCCACTGTTGAAAAACGCATCGGCAAAGCGTTATCCTGCCCTCTGCTATTGTTCTGAAGGTTTTGCCGAAAAGATGTTTTCCATCGTCTATACTCATCCCGTGTCGGTCACGGTGGGTGCTTCTGTCCAACGGGGAGACCCTTCTTGCATCTATCTCATTCGTTACTGAGAAATCTTACCGCGGCTTCTATGCAGCCCTCTTCCGACACCCCTGTGTCGGACACGCTTTCACAGCCTCAAAATCGGAGTCCCCGACATCGGTCGGTCGGAGTCGGGGACTCCGATTGGTCGATGTCNGGGACATCGATTTCAGGGAGCTNGCAGAGGTGGATATGTGGCAAACAAAAAGCGTGAGTTCAATTGAACTCACGCTTTNTGNTTGAGGGATTGGTGGGGNTAATGAGCGTGATGCTCATCGCCGTATCCACCAGTGNCTATGTCGTTGTGGCGGCTGTGTTCGTGGTTGTGGGTCTTGCCGAAGGTGTAGGTGACTGCCAGGCGCAGGGTGCGGCCTCCCGACCATTTGCGGATTGATTGTGTGTAGCCGTTTCCGTAGAGGATGTTGTGTGTCTCCTTGGAGTTGAAGATGTCCTTGCCGAGAAGCGAGATGCCCCATGACCCGATGGTTTTGCGCACACCTGCTTCTACGTCCCATTCGGATTCAAGCGTTCCCTGTGCGGTGGCACGGCGTGAGTTGTACCGTCCCGTGGCTTGGAGGGTCATGTCCCATGGCAGGCGCACAGATGCCATGCAGCGCGCGTCCCATGCGAAGCGGTCCTGTTTGTCGCCGTAGATAGCATAGAAGTTGTCGTGCAGCGGATAGGCGGTGCTCCACGCCTTGAGGTGGCTGTTGTAAAGGTTGACGGTGGTTGTGAGGGTCAGGCGTTGGAACAAAGTGTTGCGGGAGATGATTTCCACGCCTGTGTTCGTCATGTTGCCCACGTTGGCATGACCGTAATACATCGTGTTGACACTGGGGTCGGAAGCCATGGGGGCGAGAAAGCTGATGTGGCTTATCATGTCGTTGTTGGCGCGGAGATAACTGGATACGGAAAGCGTATGGTTGTTCCAGTTCTTGATATACGATAGCTCCACGGCATTGCTGTATTCGGGCAGGATGAGTGGGTTGCCGAGGTGTACCTCAGAGGGGTCGGAGATGTTCTCGAAGGTGTTGAGTTGTGGACCGAAAGGACGGCGTATGCGACGGGAGTAATTCNGTTTCAACTCGTTGTTGTCGAGAAACGCCCATCCGATTGATGCTNCAGGGAACAATGCGAAGTTNTTCTTTTTGAATGGTGCGACTTCTCCGTCTGTCTGACCGTAGCTCAGAGAGCGTGTCCGTATCTGCCACAGTTCTCCGCGAAGTCCTGCTGAGAAGGTCAGTTGCTCGTAGTTGCCCGAGAAATTGACATAGAGGGCTGAAATGTCGGTGTCGTATTTGAAGCGGTTGTAGAGGTCGGTGAGCGGGACGAGGCTGTTCTCGTCAAGACCGCGTGCATACGAGACTGGGCTGTTCTCGTGGTTGTAGTTGCCTTTGTAGCCAGCCTCGAGGCGCAGCCACGGGAGTGCCCTGACAGAGTAGTCGAGCGCGGATTCCCAGTTGCTGATTCTCACGTCCTGATGCTGGCTTTGCCAGATGGACTCTTCGGTGCCGTCTGCCCATGTCGCGTTTTCGTTCGACCTGTTATCGTTGGGACCTTGCCATACGTTGTAGCTCACGTTCATGTCGATGAANNNGTCGGCACTGAANGTGTGNTTGTAGCCGAGCATGACANTGGCACCACGGGTATCGCCGCTTTCGTGNATNTTGTTGACATTGCTCATCCATTGCTGAGGCAGGGTGCTGAGGTGCGTGGTCGTTGTGCGTCCCCATTTGTGCCCGAGTGTTCCGATGGCGCTCAGATAAATGGTGTTTTTGTCGTTGGGCTTGAAGTTTGTTCCTGCACGAAGGAACATGCTGTTTTCGTGCTTGTTGTTGTCTCCGTCAGAGTGGAGGTAAGTGCCATCGTCGTAGCTGCGACGTGATGCAGAACCTCCTGGTGTATGCTGGGTTTTAAGTTCGATGCCAGCGAACGACTCGAACTTGCCTTCGTTGTAGTTGATGTTGAAGCTTGCGTTGGTCGTTCCGCGTGTGTCAACGCTTGTTTCGGCGTTCCCAAAGTAGCCATGACGGTGCTCTTCTTTCAGTCGGATATTGATGATGCCGGCAGTTCCCTCGGTGCTGTGTTTGGAGGATGGGTTTGTCATCACCTCGATGCTCTCAATGGTTTCGGCTGGCAGCTGGCGGAGTATCTGTGCGCGGTTGTCGGCGTTCATGCCCATTTCTTTGCCATTGACCCACACAACGACATCTGTGTTGCCGCGCAAGGAGATTTCTCCGTCGCTGTTGACATCGACGGACGGAACTGCGGCAAGAAGTTCGTCGGCAGATGCGCCCGTGGAGGCAATGTTGGCACTGACATTGAAAACTCTGTNCTCTGCGTTGACGGNCATTTGGCTTTTCTCTTNGGTGATGANCACTTCCTGAAGCAGTTTGGAGTCTTNGGCNAGCNCGATTCTNCNANGATTGATTGGGGCATCGGTCACTGCAACTTCACGTTCCTGTGGGATATTGCCAATCATGCTGATGCGGACAATATACTTTCCGGTGGGGGCATTGGGGATGACAAACGCGCCGTGTTTGTCGGTCATGGCACCCATTTGGAGTGGCATGCCTGTTTCTGGGTTCACGAGAACGACTGTAGCGTAGTCAAGAGGCTCGGATGTAGCTTTGCTAATGACCGTGCCGGTTATGTTGCCGTCGGCATACGCGCTTCCTGCAATCAACAAGGAGACGGCTAAGGAAATCGGTAACTTTGCTTTCATTGTTCGTGCTGGTTTTGTTTTCTGTGTGCAAAGTTATCTAATTGCCAATGCAACCTGATTGCAAAGTGAAGTGGTGGCTCGTCTTTTGAAAGAAAAGCCTCTGTCAACAGCGTTTAGAAGTCTGTGTTTGTAGCTGGGTAGTTTTCAGTCATTGCTGAACAGGCTGCCGCAGAAGCTGTCGTCGGAATTGCTCTGATGTGTGTAGGCGTATTGGTTCTTGCGGAGGTACTGGTCAGCCACCTCTAATAGTTGCTTGAAGCGGTCGATGCGCTCTGGCTTCATCTTGCCTTGAGCCACCCGTTTCTTCTGGTATTTGAGCCAGTTGAGCATCTTGTGATCCTCGGTGCGATGCTTGGAGGGGCGCTTCTTTTGTTCGGTCATGAATGTGTANCGAAAGCGTGGTAGTTCTGTTCCCAAAGTTCGTCTTGTGTCATAGGGCTTGTTTNTTGTNGGTNNANAAATNTGTGAGGGTNAGTAGCGTGGCGTAGCAGAGGAGTGTGGTGAGGAGGCTTGGATGCCATTGGATGGTTGCGTAGGGGAGGGAAGCAATGGTCTCAACGATGCTGTTCATGGTGGTGGCGGTCCAGTTGAGCAGGTCGGTGAGGATGGTGCTGATAGGGGTGTACCAAAGGAATGCCCACCAGAGGATGCTGGCGAACATGAGGAGATATACAAAGGGAAAGAGCAGGAGGTTGGACAATAGGGCGAGGGTGGAGACGTGCCCGAAGTAGTAGGCGACGAGTGGAGCGGTGAAGACGGTGCTAATCAACGAGATGGCGATGAATGTGATGAGCCAAGCGTAATGCGCCCAGTTGTTGCGGAACGAGAGAAGGGTGATGAACTGTCTGCCAAGAACTCCGATGCTGGCAACCGCAATGAAGGATAGCTGAAAGCCAATGTCGTGCAGGTAGAACGGATTGATGCAGAGCATGATGAAGAAGGCTACGGCGCATGAGTTGGGGGATGGGCTGTTGCGAAAAGTCGATTGGCAAAGTAGCAGAATGGTGAACATGAGGGTGGCGCGAACCAAGGAGGGCGACATGCCTGTGATGAGGGCGTAGCACCAGAGCGAGGCGATGATGAAGAGATTGCTGACCCATCGCCACCGCAGGGACAGCAGTTGCTTGAGGAAGAAGGCTTGTATCATCAGGGCGATAATGCCGACGTGGAAACCTGATAGGGCAAGGATGTGGCTGACACCTGCATGGGCGTAGGCGTTCCGTGTTGCTTGGGGTATGTCTGTCTTTCGTCCGATGCTCATGGCCTCAATGATGCTGCCGACCTCTTGGTTGAGTCCGTTTTCTTTGTAGATGTGGTGCAAATGTGTTTGAGTGTCTTGGGCNAACAAGANGATGTTNCGACGCTTCTTGCAGGGNTTCACCTGNNATTGNCNATGAGGNGTGTATGCTGTGGCGCAGATGCNGTGATNGAACAGATATTGCCTGAAAGCATTGAATGTACCCTCTCCATGCTCGGTTCTTTCAAGATGTTTGGTATTGGCGAGAATCGTGTCGCCCAACTGCAACGAGGCGTAGGCGATGGAGTCATGTTGCGGATTCCCCCAATTTTTTCCTATATATACTATAATGTGTGTGTCGTTGTCTTGCTGAAGGTTGAGTGCCCACGACCTGTTCTTCTCGGTGGGTGCTTCGGTAAGGATGCCTTGGCAGAAGGTCGTGTCGGTGGGTACACCCCTTGTGATGCGCTGGTACTTGCCTGTGTAAAGCGTCATGCCGATGAGGCAGAAGAGCATCATTGCCACGATGCCGAATTTGCCGTCTTGATAGGTGTTAGAAGTTCTGATGTGGAAGAACGAGAAGGCAAGGACGATGCAGCAGAGGGCGAACAGAATTGTCATGCTCATGTGGCGGATAAACAGATTCGCCACAATCATGCCCAAGGTGAAGGGGATGATGAGGCGGATGAGTGGGTGGTTCTGCCAGAACATGAGATAAGGATTGATGGGTGACAACCTTGAAGTATCTCCTGTGCAGTGTGGTAGGAGCACTTCGGTTCTTTAGGTCTTCAAGTTTTTCAGTTCTTGGATTCTCTCTTCGGGGGTGGCGGCACCAAACACGTAACTGCCAGCCACGAGCACATCGACTCCTGCCTCGACAAGGCGGGGGGCGGTGTCGCCGTTCACGCCACCATCAACCTCAATGAGGGCGTGGCTGTTGGTTTGCTGGATGAGCTGGCGAAGCCGACGCACTTTCTGGATGGAGTTCTCAATGAACTTCTGGCCGCCAAAGCCAGGGTTGACGGTCATGAGGAGTACCATGTCGAGGTCTTGGATAATGTCCTCAAGCACGCTGACAGGCGTGTGGGGGTTGAGGGTGACTCCTGCTTTCATGCCAGCGTCGTGTATCTGCTGGATGGTGCGGTGGAGATGAGGACAGGCTTCGTAGTGTACGTTCATCATGTATGCACCGAGTGCTTTGATTTGGGCGGTGAACTTGCCTGGGTCAACTATCATCAGGTGAACGTCAAGGGGTTTCTTGCAGATTCGAGCAACGGCTTCGAGCACGGGGAAGCNGAAGCTGATGTTGGGCACGAANNCGCCATCCATCACGTCAAGNTGAANCNANTCGGNCTCACNGCGGTTTATCATGTNGNTATCCTTGGTCNAGTTTGCGAAATTGGCAGCAANGANAGAAGGAGAAACTTTGGTCATGGGACTNTTTTGTCATTTGAGTGTGAAACTGGTTTGTCCTATCATTTGTTTGTCGCAGAAGATGAAGAGCTTGTAGGTGCCAGCTTCGAGGAACTCGGTCACGTCGCTGTACATGGTCACACGCTCTTCCTCACCTGTGTAGTCGATGTATTTCTTCTCGGTATAGTCGAGGGTGGTGTTCTCATAGGTGAAAGTGCCTTTGGCACCCATCACGGTGTTGTCGGGCTTGAGGATACGGGCATAGAGGATGCGCTGTCCGTTCGTGGCGGTCACGTTCTTCACGATGGTGAAGCCGAAGGCGAAACGCTTCACGTCCTTCACACGGCGAGCTTCTTTGCCCTTCTTGTCTTTGGGTGTCACCCAGAAGCCCGTAGCATCGAGCTGGGCAGCGATGCTGACCTTGTCTTGCAGCTGATTGCGCTGGGTCGAGAGCGTGCTGATTTGGGTGTTAGCCTCGCTGATTTGCTCCTTCATATGCGTGTTCTCCTCGCTGAGCGACTGGTTGAGCCGTCCCAGCGAATCGACCTGCATGATGTAGCTTTGCAACACCTTGCGGAGTGAGGCGATTTCTGCTTTGAGCCGCATGATTTCGCGGGCATCGGTGGCTTTTGTGCGTTCCAGCTCTTCAAGGAGCTGCTGGGTATGGCGGCGTTCCTCTTCTATCTGCGCGATGAGGCTGTCATTGCTGAGTTGGCTCTGGAGCATCTCATACTGCACGTCGAAGTCTTTGTATTGNCTCTNCATCTCCTNCTTCTNCAGTTCGGCTAACTCTTTCAGCTNTTNGTTCTCCTGCTGAAGAGGACGGGCGTAGAGGTAGTAATAGCCCACCACGGCCATGACGACGGCGATGACAGCTACAGCGATGCCGATGATGAGGCTGGTGTGGCTGCGCTGTGCGGGTTGCGCCGCTTGTGTATTGTTCTGTTCTTCCATTGAGTTTTAGAGGTTTTTACTTTTTCATTCTTTTGCTTGATGGGGATATTCACTATGATACGGCATCCGTCGGTGTAGTTCTTGTCAACGCTGATGGTGCCACCCATGAGTCGGCAGATGTTGCGACAGGTGCAGAGTCCCATGCCTGTGGCTTTGACGGCATTGTCAGTATCGGTAAATAAATCGAAGACGGTGTCTTGTGCGTCAGGAGGGATACCGGGACCAGTGTCGGTGATGCTGATGATGAGGCGGTTCTCCTTTGTGCGACTAAGACTGAGAGTNATAGAGCCATGNAGGGTGAACTTGCCTGCATTGTCAAGCAGGTAGTCGAGNAGACGCTCCATGGCTTTNATATTGGTTATTATCTCAAAGTTGTCGGGCAGCTCGCTGTTGAACACGAGTTTGAGTTGTTCGGGACGCTGTGGGATGATGGTCATGCGCGCCTGGCAGAACGCGTTGATGGGGACACTGTCTTCCATGTCAAGCTCTTCGAGACATTGATAGTGGGAGAGGTAAATCATCTTGTCCACGATGTTAGTCAGCAGTTGGGTGTTCTCGTTGATGTATCGGCTTAGCTCGGCTTTCTCCTCGTCCGACACGTCCATGCCTGGCATGGTGAGTATCTGTGTGAAGCCAAAGATAGCGTTGAGCGGTGTGCGCATCTCGTGGGATATGTTGTTGAGAAATAGCCGTTTGGTGGTCAGTGCCATTTCAGCTTGTTGTCGGGCTTTGGCTTCTGTCTGTTTGGATGTGCGTAATTGGGTGTTGATGGATTCCAGCTGCTCCATCTGCTGCTTGCGACGGTAGAGGAAGAAGAACATGCTGATGATGGTGAGTGCAGCCAATGCGCTACCCGCCGCCACGTAGGTGTGGTGGATATGCTCTCTGTTCTCAATCATTTCTATATAAGCTTGGGCTTCCAAACTGTCGTTTTCCTTTTGGATGGTGTTGCGTTCCAGTTCCATTTTCCTCGCTTCTGCTTTCNATTTCGTCAGTGTCAGCTGATGCTCNAGTTGCTCGTNCCTCNGCTGCTGGTTCTGTACTTNCAGCTTGTGGGTNTCCTTCTNTNCCGTTTCCACTNCCAGNTTATGTTNCAAGTGTTCGNTAAGCAGNTGCTGGTTTTGTAGCTCCAGTTCGTGGGCTTCGTTTTTTGCCCGTGCCAAGTCCAGCGAAGCTGTGATTTCGGTCATCAGGTGCGAGTTGTTGGCACGGATAACCGAGTCGTTGTAGTTTTGGTAGCGTTTGTTGTATATGTAGGCTTGCTTATAGTCCCCTTTTGCCAGATGGATGTGGCACATCAGGGGGTAGTAGGTGGTTGGCTTCTTTTTCAGTTTCTCGCAGCGTTTGAGCGCTTCGTCATAGTTTTCGTCGAAGATGCACTGCCAGACTTCGATGGTTGGTCCTCGTGTGTCGTCGCGACCTACTACCTTCTTGAGCTTCTCTCGCTCGGCATAGAGCCGTTTGAACTCAGCCACTTCTTCCTCGCTGTGCCGCACGGCTATGTAGTCGGATGGGGATACCACCTGCATGCACTTGATGGAATAGACTTCGAGTTTCTGGAGTGGGGTGATGTTGGGTTCTTTGAGGGCGTTGTCGAGCATGAGCTGGCTCTTGGCGCGGTCGCGGTAATAGAGGTGGTAGATGNTGCCCAAGTCAATGTAGGGGCTGGCCGCGCTCTCGTTTGGGAAGTGTTTGCGCAGGTACTTGATGGCATCCTTATAGTTTTGCTCGGCATCGTCATAGTCGCCCATGCGGCTGAGGATGCTGGCTGTCATCACGGTGCTGTAATAGATGCCATATTTGTGGTTGTGCTGGGTGGCATAGTCCATCATGTCCTTGACCATGGTGAGACNTCGGTTGCGGTGCATGTTTTTGGCGGTGTATAGTGCTTTGTAGCCCCATGCCTTGTAGAACATGCGCTCGTTGCCTTCCAGTTGTGCTTTGTCTTTCAGTCGTTCGGTCGCCTCCATCAGTTTCTCTTCATCTTCAGAGGCTTCGTATTGGTATATCTCTTGTTCCAACTCGGCAATGGTTTGTGCGCTGGTTGGCAGGGTGAGCAGAACAAGGAATGCTAATATGTAAAACTTGATATGATTCATGGAAATATACGTTCTTACGGTGTAAGTTTTCGCAAATGTAGTGATTTTTTCTGTAAATCACACGCATTCACCGCTTTTTTCTTTCTTTCTGTGCTGTTTCGTACCTCAAGGCGGGGAAGATGCTCTTCTTTTTTGTCGTTTTTGCCTTGTTTTTGCCGTNCATGCGGAAAAAGGTCATATCTTTGCAAAAAAAATAGATTGNAGGGATATATGCTGAAGAGATTGATTACGCCGCAGGAAGTGGCTGTGGCGAAGAAAGACTTTGCGGAGTGCAGGAATGTGGTCATCGTGTGCCACACCTCGCCCGACGGCGATGCCATCGGCTCGTCGCTGGGGCTGTATGAATACTTGAAGCGGAGGGGGAAGAACGTGACGGTCATTGTGCCGAACTATTTCCCTGATTTCCTGCACTGGATGAAGGATGCTGACAAGATTGTGCGCTTCGACCGTCAGAAGGCATCTGCCTACACGGCGTTGAAGATGGCTGACCTCATCTGCTGCCTCGACTTCAACGATATGCGTCGCATCGACGAGCTGGGGGCTGCCATCTGCAAGATGCACTGCAAGCGTCTGCTCATCGACCACCATCTGGACCCTGTGCATCGGCAGTTTGCCCATATCATATCTCATCCTGAACTGAGCAGCACCTGCGAANTNCTTTNCCGTCTGTTCGACGCANTGGGCGAGACGGACAAGCTGACGGTGGCGGCGGCTGAGGACCTCTACGCTGGCATGGCTACCGACACGGGCTTTTTCTCGTTCAACAGCAATGACCCCGACCTCTTCATCATCATCAGCGAACTGCTGAAACGGGGCATTGACAAGGACCGCATCAACCGCTGCATTCAGAACAACTTCTCGCCCGACCGACTGAGGTTGATTGGCTATATGCTCTATGAGAAGCTGCAAATCTTCTCCGACCTTCACGCCTCGCTCTTTGCCATCCGCAAGGAGGAGCTGGCGCAGTTCCACTATCTGAAGGGCGACATGGAGGGTATCGTGAACATGCCGCTGCAAATCAAGGGGCACAAGTTGAGCATTGCTCTGAGGGAGGACACGGAGAAGCCGCTTATCCGCGTATCGACCCGTTCGGTGGATGATTTCCCCTGCAACGAGTTTTGCGCTGAGTTCTTCAACGGTGGTGGTCACAAGAATGCGGCTGGCGGCACGTTGGAGTGCTCTATGGACAAGGCGATTGAAATCGCCATGAAGGGTCTGGAGGCATGGCGCGACCGTTTGCAGGACAAGCCGCTGTCCGACACAACCGAGTGTGCCAACGAAGCTCCTGCTGTGGTGGGCGAATCGGAGTGAGGGGACACCGCCCGTCGTNGTTGTTCATAAGTTGCGAACAATAATTCATAACTNGTNAACAATAATTCATAACTTTGGAATNATTGTTCATAACTTATGAATAAGNAGANGAGGCGAAAANGTAACGAAGGGAAANCACTAAAACCNATTATAACATGAAGAAAAGACTTTTATTTCTATCGGCTGTGCTGGCATCGCAGAGCGTGTCGGCCCAGATGGCCAGTGTCGCCAGCCCTGACGGCAAACTGCAAGTGAATGTGGATGTGCAAAGTGGCAAACCTGTCTATGAGGTCGTCTATGACGGTGTGCAGGTGTTGGACGCGAGTCCGCTGGGCTTTGTGGCAGACCATGGCGACTTTGCGCAGGATGTTGCGTTTGTGGCTAAGCGCGAGGGACATTTGGAGTTCAACTACGACCTGCGCGTGAGCAAGATGAGCCATGTGCATGTGGATGCCAACCAGCTGGTGGTGACGCTGAAAAACGCGCAAGGGTATCCTTACGATGTGGACTTCCGTGTGTCGAACAACGATGTGGCTTTCCGCTATGCCATCCCCAACCATCCCAGCCGTGCCAACGGGAAGAAGTTCTCGGTGCGCATCATGAAGGAGGCCACGGGCTTTGACTTCCCCAGCCAGACGACCACATTCCTGACTCCTCAGTCGGATGCCATGATTGGCTGGAAGGGCACGAAGCCCAGCTATGAGGAGGTCTATGGTTATGACGAGCCGATGGATAAGAAGAGCCAGTATGGGCACGGATATACGTTCCCATGCCTGTTCCATGTGAATGCGGCTGACAAGAACGGCAAGGAGGCATGGGCGCTGATTTCCGAAACAGGTGTGGATTCTCGCTATTGCGCTTCGCGTCTCTCCGACATGAAGGGTGATGGTCTCTACACGGTGGAGTTCCCGATGGCAGAGGAGAATAACGGAAACGGCACGGTGGAGCCTGCTTTTGCGTTGCCGGGCATCACGCCGTGGCGCACCATCACGGTGGGCACTTCGCTGAAGCCTATCGTGGAGACCACGGTTCTTTGGGACTATGTGGAGCCGCGCTACGAGACCGCGCATGACTATCGGTATGGCAAGGGCACTTGGAGCTGGATTGTGTGGCAGGACAACTCCATCTGCTGGGACGACCAGGTGAAATACATCCAGCTTGCCAAGGACATGGGCTTCCAGTATGTGCTCATCGACAACTGGTGGGACACCAATATCGGCAAGGAGAAGATGACGCAACTGGTGAAGTATGCGCAGAGCCAAGGTGTGGATGTGTTCCTGTGGTACAGCTCCAGCGGCTGGTGGAACGACATTGAGCAGGGTCCCATCAACATCATGAGCGACCCTATCGTGCGCAAGCAGTATATGCGCTGGATGAATGAGATTGGCGTGAAGGGTATCAAGGTGGATTTCTTCGGTGGCGACAAGCAGGAGACGATGCGCCTTTACGAACAGATCCTGAGCGATGCCGACGATGCGGGCATCATGGTCATCTTCCACGGCTGTACCATACCTCGTGGATGGGAGCGTATGTATCCCAACTATGTAGGTAGCGAGGCGGTGTTGGCATCGGAGAACATCTACTTTACCCAAAGTGCTGCCGACAAGGAGGCGAAGGATGCTGCCACGCACCCCTTCATCCGCAACACCATCGGCTGCATGGAGTTTGGCGGTTGTTTCATGAACCGTCATCTCAACCGAGGCAACACGGGGGGCAACACGCGTCGCACGACCGACTGCCACGAACTGGCTACCTGTGTGCTCTTCCAGAATCCCATTCAGAACTTTGCCATCACTCCTGAGAACCTTCCCACAGAGGCGACCAAGGACTTGAAACCTAACGAGAAAGGTGCGCCTGCACCAGCCGTCAGCATGGACTTCCTGCGTGATGTGCCTACCACATGGGATGAGACTGTCTTCATTGACGGATACCCGGGCAAGTACTGCGTTCTCGCTCGCCGTTCGGGCAACACATGGTACATTGCTGGCAACAACGCCACTGGTGCTCCGCTCAAGCTGAAGCTCAATCTGCCCATGCTGCAGAAGGGTGACCAAGCAACCCTTTACAGCGATAACCTCAAGGACCGTGAGCCTCAGAAGTCTGCGTTCAAGGTGGGCAACCCTCAGGCAGTCAGCGTGACCATGGCTGACCAAGGCGGTTTCGTCATCGTGAAGTAGAATGGTTGATATACAAAAAATGGGGGGCTTTACACAAAGCCCCCCATTTGGTTTTTAGCCTTTTAGCTTAGCCCTCTCGGAAGAAGTCCAGCATCTCGAAGATTTCCTCCTTCGTCGCTGTTTGGTTGATGCGGATGTCACCAATGTTGCCAAGCAGCGTGAAGTTGATGATGCCGGCCGTGTTCTTCTTGTCGTGCGTCATGTAGTTGTAGAGTTCCTCGTAGTCGTCGCAAGTGACGGGCAGTGTGCCGTAGTTCTCCTTGATGAAGCGGACGGTTTGACGCATCTTGTCCGTCGGGAAACTTGTCTTGATGCACGAAAGATACAGTTCGCAGATGAGTCCCCATGCCACGGCATAGCCATGCAGGTAGGGCTTGCGGCTGAGTGCCCAGCTCTCAAACGCATGACCGGCTGTGTGTCCGAGGTTCAAGGCCTTGCGAATGCCGTGCTCCAGTGGGTCTTCCGCCACGATGCGTTCCTTGATGGCGACAGAGGTGCCGACCATCTCCCCAAGGTGCAGGTAATCCACATGGTCTAAGTCGAAGTTGAGCAGCTCGGTAAAGTTCTGGTCGTTGGATATGANNCNATGCTTCAGCATTTCGGCATNGCCGGAAAGGATGTTCTCGTGGTCGAGCGTCTTCAAGAACTCCGTGTCGAGAATCACCGTCTCGGGGGCGTTGAACACGCCGATTTCGTTCTTCAAACCATTGAAGTTGATACCTGTCTTGCCGCCTACGCTGGCATCCACCATGCTCAGGAGTGTGGTGGGCACGTTGATGTATTTGATGCCGCGCTTGAAGGTGCTGGCTGCAAAACCGCCCANGTCGGTCACCATGCNGCCGCCGANGTTCACCATGAGNGAGNGGCGTGTGCCTCCGCCACAGCCTAACTCGGTCCACACCTTAGCCAGCGTGTCCAGTGTCTTGTGGGTGTCGGTGGAACCAATGATGATGTGCGCAGCCTCTTTGAGGCAGGGAATATCCTTCACAACAGGCAGGCACAGCTGTTGCGTGGTTTCATCCATCAGCAGAAACAACTTGTCGTGCTGCACTTCTGCTACAGCCTCCGCCAGCGTGTGTGTAATGTCTGTTGAAATAACTACTTTGTTGCTCATGTGTCTATGAAATTTGTGCAAAGGTAGAAAAAAGTTNAGAGTTNGGAGTTNGGNGTTAGGAGTTTTTCCTTAACTTTGCAAGAAATACATAAAGAAGCATTATGATTCATGTGATAGACACCGAGATAGAAGGTGTGAAGATTCTTGAGCCAAAGTTGTTTGGCGATGCCAGAGGCTATTTCTTTGAGTCGTATTCGCAGCGCGAGTTCGAGGAGAAAGTGTGCAAGACCGTGTTTGTACAGGACAACGAAAGTCGTTCTGTCGCTGGTGTGGTGCGTGGATTGCATTTCCAGAAGCCTCCATTCACGCAGTCGAAGTTGGTGCGTGTGGTGAAGGGAGCGGTGCTTGATGTTGCGGTTGACATCCGCAAGGGTAGCCCGACGTTTGGCAAGCATGTGTCGGTGGTGTTGACGGAAGAGAATCACCGTCAGTTCTTTGTGCCGCGTGGTTTCGCTCATGGCTTTGCCGTGTTGAGCGACGAAGCGGTGTTCCAGTATAAATGCGACAATTATTATGCTCCCCAGAGTGAGGGAGCCATTGCGTGGGATGACCCCGACCTCGGCATTGACTGGCAGGTGCCGACAGAGAACCGCATCCTGTCAGAGAAGGATGCTCATCACCCACGCTTGAAAGATGCCGAACTTGTGTTCGACATAAACGTTCCGTTATATTAAGGTTGTGCGCTATTGACTTTGCTTAGTATGCTTTCCCGATGATTGCGCAAGGCGATGAAACGGGAAAGCTGCTGACGTTACAATACTCAATAAGGTTGCTGTGTATACCTAAGGGTGGCTTTTCTTTCACCCTTTAGGCATTTCTTTTCCTCTTGTGTCTGGGTTGTTTTCGCAATGATTCTTTCAAAGCGATACGCCATGCTCCTTGACCGCCCAGCAATGTGTAGATGCGCAGGCTGTTACCTATCATGCGTTGTATGAACGTGGGGGCGAAGTTGTCATTGCGGAAAATGGTGACAGCCTTAGCTGCCATCTTGTACTTTTGGCATTGACCTGTAATCTTCTCTCTCTGTAGCCTGCCCAACAAAATGTTGATGCGCAGATAGAGAGGGTACATCAGCAAGTCTAAATGAGGGTACAGACAGGCGAGATGCTGCGTGTGATAGGTGGAAAGGGGCTGTATGATTGATGAATGCAAGTTGTTGACAACTGCGGTCATGGTGCGCAGTAGTTGCTTGTAGTTCATGGAGCAACAGCTTCCTTTGGCGTTTTCTCCGCGGGCACGAAGCGTGTGGAAGGCGTGTTGGGTGTACCACAGAATCTTGGGCTGGTGCAGCATGATGCGCAGTCCCAGTTCCCAATCCTCCCAGATGCGGCATGCTGGATTCCATGCCCCGATGTCCTTGAGGTAAGATGTGCGCAATAGCATGTTTGAGGTGGAAAGAACGTTGCCTAACAGCTGCACGCGTGGGTCTTCCGAAGGGATGAACGGGCACACCCATTCTTTATGTCCGTTCGTGACCTTTGTCGGCACTGCAATCACATCATAGTCATCCACTTCCGCTTTGTGAAACGTCGAAATGAAGTTGTAGTCAAACAAGTCGTTGCTGTCAAAGAAATACACCCATTCCGTCTTGCATGACTTGAGCCCCTTGTTGCGTGCAGCGGCTGCACCAGGGAACGTTTCTCTCAGCAGTGTCATGTTCGGACGGCTTTTAATGTACTGCTCGCAGAATTGGTATGTTCCGTCCGTGCTCTCGTTGTCCACAATGATGACCTCTTTGGGAAGCATGCTTCCTTTCATGATGGAGNCAAGCGTCTTNCNGATATGTTCACGTCTGTNCTTGACAGGCNCGATAACCGTTATNTNCATGCNCNTTAANGGTTTTGGNNGNNAAGGNAACAAAAAGTTAGNACACGGGAGTTAGGAGAGGGANGTTTTTTTTCATACCTTTGCAAATCAAACAAATCAATGAAAAGATGGCGGAAGAATTGATGATATCAAGAGGCTCGAAGGAAGAGAAGTACAGAGAGCTGTTGCCGCAGGTCAAGGCGGTGGTGGAAGGTGAAACGGACGGAATAGCGAACATGGCGAATGTGGCGAGCATGCTGCATGAGACGTTCGGCTTCTGGTGGACTGGCTTTTACAGGGTCAAGGACGGGGAGCTTGTCCTCGGTCCTTTCCAAGGTCCGCTGGCTTGTACGCGCATCAGGAAGGGGAAAGGCGTGTGTGGCACGGCGTGGGCACGGGGCGAGACCATGATTGTGCCCGATGTGAATGCCTTCCCTGGGCATATCGCTTGTTCGAGTTTGAGCCAAAGCGAGATAGTGGTGCCTGTGTGGCAGGATGGGGAAGTGGTGGCGGTGTTGGACATCGACAGCAAGGACTTGGGCACATTTGACGAGGTGGACAAGCAATACTTGGAAGAGATTGTGAAGCTGTATTAAGATGCAGAACAAGAACATAGATATGGACGTTCCCTCTTCTGTAGGGCGTTTTGCGCCTTCGCCGACAGGGCGCATGCACTTGGGTAACATCTTTTGTGCGCTGCTCTCTTGGCTTTCGGCTAAGAGCAAGCAGGGGCGGTGGCTGTTGCGCATAGAGGACATTGACACAGGGCGTTCGCGGCAGGAGTATGCTGACTGGCTGATGGACGATTTAATGTGGCTTGGCTTGGNATGGGATGGAGNGCCTGTGTATNAGAGCCAGCGTTCAGAGATATACGAATGCTANTTTGAANGGNTGAAACAACAAGNGCTTACATATCCGTGCTACTGCACTCGTTCCGACCTCTTGGCTGCACAGGCACCGCACGAGAGCGACGGGCGGGTGGTGTATCAAGGCACATGCCGCCATCTGCCTCCGCAGTCGGGGCGTGCCGCAGCCACACGCCTCATTGTGCCCGACGAGGAGATGCGCTTCACCGACGGGCACTATGGCACTCACAGCGTCAATCTTGCTCAGCAGGTGGGCGACTTCATCATCCGCCGTAAAGACGGGGCATGGGCATATCAGCTGGTGGTGGTCATTGATGATGCGTTGATGGGTGTGACCGAAGTGGTACGTGGTCGCGACCTGCTTTTGTCATCTCCTCAGCAGCTCTATGTGGCTCGTCTGCTTGGTTTCCCTGCTCCGCAGTTTGTCCATCTTCCCCTCCTCTGCAATGCTCAGGGACAGCGCCTCTCTAAGCGTGACCAAAGCCTCGACATGGAGTCGCTTCGCCAACGTTACACCGCCCCCCAGCTCATTGGTCAGCTTGCATATATAGCAGGGTTGCTTCCTTTGCCCGAAGCCATCACTGCAAGCGAACTCCTTCCCCGATTCGCTTGGGAGCACGTTCCTTGCCAAGACGTGATGGTGAAGAACTTGTTTGGTTGATTCACTCTTTTTGTGTCCCTAAATCGATGTCTCCGACATCGACCAGGCGGAGTCCCCGACATCGGTCAACCGATGTCGGGGACTCCG
>WFMB01000056.1 GCA_009177185.1 Bacteroidales bacterium | reverse complement strand
CCTCACAACGGGGTATGTAACAAAGAAAGGCAAGAAAACTATTGCCACAGGACTGAACGCAACGCTGGAAAGCGGTGAGATGACATGTTTGTTAGGACCAAACGGTTCGGGCAAGTCAACCCTGCTGCGCACGTTGGCTGCATTCCAACCCGCATTGAGCGGATCGGTAGAGATGATGGGCAGAGAACTCAAGAAATACACCAACAAGGAACTTGCACAGGTGGTGAGCGTTGTGTTGACAGACAATTCTGACATCAAGAATATGCGGGCAGAGGAAGTGGTTGCCATGGGCAGGAGTCCATACACAGGCTTCTGGGGCAAACTGAGAGAGAAGGACAAGACCGTGGTGAAGAAGTGCCTGAACTGGGTGGGGATAGAGGATTTGGCAGACAGAAGAATGCAGACGCTCTCAGACGGTGAACGGCAGAAGGTAATGATTGCGAAAGCCATTGCGCAGGAGACGCCTATCATTCTGCTGGACGAACCGACTGCTTATTTGGACTATCCAAGCAAGATTTCCATGATGCTCCTGCTGCATCGGTTGGCAAAGGCATTGAAGAAGACGGTGTTTATGAGCACACACGACTTGGAGCATGCCCTGCAAGTGGCTGACCAAGTTTGGCTGTTGGACAAGGAGTTAGGGCTCACGACGGGATTGCCCGAGGATTTGAGTCTGGACAGCAGCATAGAGCGTTATTTTAGCAAGAGCGGCATGCTGTTTGACCGAGAGTCATGCACATTCTCCATCACTCACGAGACTGCCCGTGAACTCATTGTGGAAGGCAATCCCGACACATTGGCTTATCAGCTGTGTTGCAAAGCACTTGTGCGCAATGGCATCCGTCCCATCACAAGGTCGGAGGCAGATGAAACATGTAAGGATGTGAGCGTGAAGGTGGACGATGAAGCTTTCCACCTCTTGGAGAAAGGAAAAGAGAGCCTCTGCGTCAAGAAGATGGGGCAGATTCTTCGTGCAATAGTTCCAGCCATCACGAAGCATCAGATTTCGGCCATTAGAGAGGCTTCCAACATGAACCAATACGAATAACACCACGTTGCATTTTATGTTCATGAAAAGACTCATTATCATCATATTTACCCTTATAGTTGGTGGCGTGGGTGCAGTTGCACAAGAGACGGAGATGGAACAGGACATGTTTGAAACGATGCGCGAAGGAGACAAGGCTGCTATTGTTGCGGTACACATAGGAGCAAGTGATGCCCAAGGGCGTGAAAGCATTGACCGTTTCAATGCTCGTTTGCGCAAGGCATATCCAGACTACACGTTTCGTGAGGCATGGACTTCGAGAGAACTCATCCAGCGAATGAGCAACAACGGAGTAAGCCACATCGCCACCCCTGACGAACTGTTCGGTCAACTACAAAAGGAGGGGTACACCCATGTGCTGATTCAGTCATCAAACCTTGTGAATTGTGCCGACATGCAGTTCCTGCGACATACGGTTGAAGTTGCACAAACCCACTTCAAACACATGCGGTTGGGAGAACCTTTGCTGACCGACGAACAGGACTATGCAGATGCGGCACAAGCAACGGCAAAGGCTTTTGGTTGTGAGAAGGAAGCTAACGTGCTGATGTGCAGCAGTGACATGGGAACAGAGACTGCACAATTCGCCATGCTGGATTATGCACTGAAAGACCATGAGTTCAAGGGATGGTATGTGGGCACAACAGGCGGATACCCTTCATTGGAAAGCCTCATTCGGCAGCTGAGACATCAGAAGATGAAGAAGGTACACTTGATTCCGTTTGTCTTTGCGGCCAGCACACAAGCAACCAAAACGATGGCATACGAATGGACACAACACCTCCAAAACGCTGGCTACAAGGTGACGGCAGAGGTGCGCTGTTTGTCCGAAGTGGATGCCATCATGGACATCTTTGAGCGACACATCCGCCATGCGGAGAAGTACAGGAGGCTGACAGCGAAGGAACTGAAGTTAATCAGATAAAAGACTCACCACATTCTACATTTCTCCATGGCAAAGCCTTTTCTTGAAATACAGGGACTAACCAAGCGCATCGGGCATCGGGTGCTGTTTGAGGACATATCGTTCACAGTGAATGAGCGCGAGCACATCGGATTGATTGCTAAGAACGGAACGGGCAAGTCAACCCTCTTGAGCATCATTGCAGGCAATGAAGGCAACGATGGGGGGAAGATGGTTTTCCGCAATGACCTGAAGGTTGGTTATTTGGAACAAGCACCCAGCATTGATGCTCACCATCTGAAGAATCACGATGACGAGTATCTACTGCGTTACAAGCAATATCTCACCCAAATGAAAATCACGGCAGAGGAGGCAGAACGCCCCGAGTCGCAACTGAGTGGTGGACAAGTGAAACGTATCGCCTTGGCAAGAGTGCTGGCAGGAGAGCCTGACCTGCTGATTCTGGATGAGCCAACAAACCATTTAGACTTGCAGATGATTGAATGGCTCGAAACCATGTTACGCCGCTCAACGATGGCAATCTTGATGGTGACCCACGACCGCTACTTTCTGGATCGTATCTGCTCCAGCATCATCGAGATGGACAACTCACGCATCTACACCTATCAGGGCAACTACTCCTACTATCTGGAGAAGCGACAGGAGCGCATCAACAACATCAATGCAGAAATAGCACGTGCTAACAATTTATACAGAACCGAATTAGAGTGGATGCGTTCCACCCCATGTGCGCGCAGTTCCAAGGCAAGATACAGGATTGAGTCGTTCTATGAACTGGAAAAGGCGGCTAAACGGCGCATAGAGGAACGGAACGTGAAGTTGGAGATGGGGGGCACCTACATCGGTAACAAGATTTTTGAAGCGAAACACGTATATAAGGCTTTTGGTGACCATGCCATCCTGAAGGACTTCAACTACAGCTTTGCCCGATATGAGAAGTTGGGCATTGTGGGTAATAACGGCACAGGGAAATCAACATTTGTGAAGATGCTCTTGGGAGTGGAGCCACACGACAGCGGCACCATTGAAATTGGAGAAACAGTGCGCTTTGGCTACTACTCACAGCAGGGCATGGCTTTCAAGGACAATCAGAAAGTGATTGATGCCGTAAGAGACATTGCCGAGTATGTCGATATGGGCAACGGGGAGAAACTTTCAGCAGGTCAATTCTTGCAGAACTTCCTCTTCACCCCCGAAGAGCAATACAGCTACATCTATAAACTGAGCGGTGGAGAAAAACGGAGGCTCTATCTGTGTACCGTGCTGATGAAATCGCCCAACTTCCTTATCCTTGACGAGCCAACCAATGACCTTGACATTGTGACACTACAAATCTTGGAGGAGTATCTGAGAAACTTCAAGGGATGCCTCATCATTGTGAGCCACGACCGCTACTTCATGGACCGTGTAGTGGACCACACACTCGTATTTCACGGGAATGGCGAAATCCAAGACTTCCCTGGCAGTTACAGCCAATACCGCGACTGGAAAGAGCAGAATGAGAAGCCAGCCACACCCGAGAAGCCTCAAGCGAAGCCTGAGAAGATGCAGGAAGGAAGAAACCAGAACAGGGCAAGAAAACTCACGTTTAAGGAGCGTCAGGAATACACCCAACTGGAGAAAGACATTGCTGCACTTGAGGCAGAAAAGAAACAGATTGAGACGGCACTCTGCGGAAACACCACCTCCATTGAAGAGATAACCCAAATGAGCAAACGCCTTCCCCTTCTCTCCGAAGAATTGGAAGAGAAAGAAATGCGCTGGCTCGAACTATCAGAATTTGCATAACAATGAACATCACTTCAGCCACTTACATTGGGTCGAAACCAACCCACACACAATGCCCGCAAGACCAACGTCCTGAGTACGCTTTCATCGGACGAAGCAATGTGGGCAAGTCATNGCTCATCAATGCACTGACAATGCGNAGGAATCTGGCTCTCACCNCTTCCACTCCAGNAAAAACCATGTGCATCAATCACTTCCTCATCAACAACGAGTGGTATCTGGTTGATTTGCCTGGCTATGGCTATGCTCAACGCGGCAAAAAGGAAATGGAAAAGTTGAAGAACATGATTAGCAACTACGCATTGGAGCGCGAGCAACTGACATGCCTCTTCGTACTAATCGACATCAGGCACGACCCACAAAAGGTAGATCTGGCATTCCTTCACTTCTTGGGCAGTCATGNAGTGCCCTTCGCCATAGTCTTCACCAAAGCAGATAAACTATCAGTCTCAAAAGTCAAGCCCGCAGCACAGAAGTACCTGGCCACCTTGCAGGAAGAGTGGGAAGAATTGCCCCCCCACTTCATTACCAGCGCAGCCAGCAAACTGGGGAGAGAAGAGATTCTCTCCTACATAGAGAACATCAATAAAAACTTCTGAAAAAGCACTCAGGACACCTTCCTGAGTGCTTTTTTTATTCCAAATTTTGTCTGATTAAGAAATAATCCCTACTTTTGCACATCCTTTAGGACAGCACATCTTTTGGTTGTGTACAAAGCGTTGTCGTGAAGGACTCATCTCATTCAAATTACTTCCAAGTAAAACATAATCAGCAACTGAGTAGATTGGTGCTTTAGTAGTTTAGTGATGCTTACGACCACTAATCCGCTACAAATACGGACACCTGCAAACAACGAACACACATATATAATATGTACAAATTAGAAGAACTGAACCACAAAGAGAAAGAAGAGCTTGTAGATATTGCGGCAGAGTTAGGCATCAAGAATGCCAACAAAATGGACGAGACGGAACTGAGACTGACCATCATCGATGAGCAGGCAGCAAACTTTGCCTCGACAGCTGCAACGGAAAAAGCGACTCGCAAACGCACACGCGTCAGTGTAAAGAACGTGGACCGCGTCTATTCAGCCAATCAGGAAAAAGTCAAAAAGATTGACAAGACCATGAAGATTACGAAGGACGAGTCCCTGTTTGCCGACCTTTCAGACGAGGAGAAAGCCATGCTCACACCTGCCACAGCAACACTGGAGGAAGCTCCCAACACAACACCAAACGAGCCAGTGGCTGCTGCACCCAAGAAACGGGGACGCAAGCCAAAGGCTGTCGTTGAAGCAGAAAAGCTGGAGGGAATACAAGAGGAAGCACCAGCAGAGACACTTCAAGCACCCGTAGAGCCCAAGAAACGAGGGCGCAAGCCAAAGGTCAAGGTGGAGGAAGAGGCTAACACCCAGCAAGAGCCACCTATCAAGACGGAAGAAGCCGTGATTCCAGAAACAGCGTTCGAGTCAACGGAAGAGAATCACCAGCCAACCATCTACACCACGACAGATACCTCCCCTAAAGCAGATGAAGAGGACTTCATTATCATTGAGGACATTCCAAGCGAGGCAGAATGTTATCAGCCCATGGAAATCTTCCCCCCTTATGATGAGCCGAACAGCATGGGACAGAACTACGTCGCCCCTGCTGCCCACGAAGCCTTTGAAGCACCACTGCCCTATGCCAAGAAAGAATACATACAGAAGGAAAAGCCTTACGAGTTCGACAACATCATCCGTGTGAGCGGTGTGCTGGAGACAATAGAGAACTACGGATTCCTGCGCAGCAGCGACTACAACTACCTCCCTTCGCCCGACGATGTATATGTAAACATGCAACAAATCAAGCACTACGGTCTGAAGACAGGAGATGTGGTCGATGGTTTTGTACGTCCTCCCAAAGAGGGTGAGCGCTTCTTCCCACTGGNAAGCGTAGAGAANATTAACGGCTGNGAACCANCCNGCGTGCGAGNNCGCATAGGATTCGAGTTCCTCACCCCACTCTTCCCTAACGAGAAATTCAAGCTCTGCAAAGGGTTCAACGACAGCAAGTCATCACGCGTTGTTGACCTCTTCTCGCCCATCGGAAAAGGCCAGCGCGCACTCATCGTGGCACAACCCAAAACGGGTAAGACCATGCTGATGAAGGACATCGCGAACTCCATTGCAGCCAACCATCCCGAGGCATATCTGATGATGCTACTTATCGACGAACGCCCTGAAGAAGTGACAGACATGGCTCGCACCGTAAACGCCGAGGTGATAGCCTCCACCTTCGATGCACCAGCAGAGAATCACGTGAAGATAGCCGGCATCGTATTGGAGAAAGCCAAGCGTATGGTGGAATGCGGACATGATGTCGTCATCTTCCTCGACTCCATCACCCGTCTGGCACGTGCCTACAACACCGTTTCGCCAGCATCGGGCAAAGTGCTTTCAGGCGGTGTGGACGCCAACGCCCTCCACAAGCCCAAGCGTTTCTTCGGTGCCGCCCGCAACATTGAAAACGGCGGTTCGCTCACCATCATCGCTACAGCCCTCATCGACACAGGCTCCAAGATGGATGAAGTAATCTTCGAGGAATTTAAGGGTACAGGCAACATGGAACTGCAGCTCGACCGCAGCCTTGCCAACAAACGCGTCTTCCCGGCAGTCAACCTGACCGCATCTTCAACACGCCGCGACGACCTGCTGCAAGACCCGACCACCCTCAACCGCATGTGGGTGCTCCGCAACCACCTCGCCGACATGAACGCCATGGAAGCCATGGACTTCGTGATGAAACAAATAGAACGCACCAAGAACAACGAAGAGTTCCTCATCAGCATGAACGGATGAACCTACCAACAGCATACAAGAGGAGCCGCTCCCATCGGAGCGGCTCTTTTTTTATTCAGAAGCACAGACAAAAAGGCTATTCCCCATGTTCACAGCGTTCCATATACAGCTTCACATCCTTATGGTTGCGGAACGAATCGGGCGCACGCCCATAAATCTCATCAATCTGCGGCGTGGTGGTGGGAAAGCCAAACTGATTATAAGCATTGTCACACAACACCAAGAAGTAGGTGATGCCCAACACATTGTCATAATTAGCCACAACAAAGTCAGTCTCCAACTTATCAATGGCGATACGAAGGCTACCTTCCACCTCGCCCAACTGCCGAAGAATCTCATCCTCCTCATAACCATCCAAAATCATCTGCGTCTGCTTGCGTGGCAACTCCCGAAGCATGAACATCAAAGAGTCGCGTTCCGTCATGAAGGCATAAAACTTGTCGTTCAAAGGAGTTCCCTCCACCTTCATCGCATTGTTCAAATCTATCACATGGATATTACCCTCCTCCAAAATAATGGGGATGTTGTCACCGCCATTTCCAAAGAACATCCTCACACACATGACAGAATCCACAGGACCACTCATCGAAAAAGCCCCATGCAAGATGCGGCACGAATCCACCGCCTTCGTATCGTCTCCCCCCATCGGGCGCAGATACACCATATCGCCATCGCAGAACGACCGCATGGAGATGCCCGATATATTATAATTGGTAGAGCACGCCCCCAATACAGTCGCAAGGGCTATCGTCAGAAAAACATTACATAGACATTTCATATTGCAAAAGTACGAAACCTCCCCCACCCCCACAAACGATTCAGCACTTCTTCGCCCACAATTATGTTTTTTTAACCCGAACAGCGCACCCGTCACCACAACACCCAAATTGCAACAGAAGAGCACCCAAAAATCGATGTCCCCGACATCGACCAATCGGAGTCCCCGACATCGGTTGGTCGGAGTCGGGGACTCCGATTCAGAGGCTGTGGAAGCACACCTATTGTATTCTATCCGCCCACCTTTCTAAATCTCTTTCCATTTTTGATATTTCGTCCACACTTGATTTCTCCTTTCATCACTTTTCCCTACCTTTGCCAAGTCACCCCCTTGCCGAAAACCTTTTACGGAACGGAGTGGACAGATACACATTATATATAATAAGGGGCGTATCTTGTGTTTTGGTTTTGGCGATTTACTGAACATTCAACAGCGATATGAAAAAACAACCTGATGATTTGCATCCATCGACAAGATGCAAGTATCTCGCCTATGCCACAGCCCAAATCCGCCACATGAAAGAATTGGGACGTTTCGGCTCGGCGAGAAACCACGCCTGCGCCTGCCGACGATTCGCAGACTACCTGAACTGCATCGGCAAGAAGGACATCACCTTCACAAAGATGAGACAGGCTCTGATAGCCGACTTTGAAAGATGGCTGCGGTCTCAAGGCATCTGCCGCAACACCTCCTCCTGCTATCTTCGCTCCCTGAGTTCCGTATGGAACAAGGCGGTGCGAGACGGGCTTGCCACTGACAACCCCTTCGTCGGCACCTATCGGGGTGTGGCAAAAACCCACAAACGCGCCCTGCCTCCCGATGGAATCTCCCGCCTCCACCATCTGAATATCGAAGCAAAGCTGACAGACCACGGAAAGAAAACTACAAGCAAGAAAGCCCGACAACACATCAAACGGCTCATGCTTTTCCGCGACCTCTTCCTCTTCAGTTTCTGTTCCCGCGGCATCACCTTCATCGACATGGCATTTCTCCGCAAGACCGACCTGAAAAGCGGCACCATCACCTATGTGCGCCGAAAGACAGGACAGCGCATAACGGTCCAAGTGGAACCACTCATGAGAGACATCCTCAATCGCCACCCAACCGATTCGCCCTACCTGCTGCCCATCTTGAAGGAGCTGAAGGACGAGCAAGAAATGTATCGGCAATATCAGAATGCCTTGCATCTCTACAACAAGTCGCTCAAGGAACTGGGCGAGATGATTGGCGGCCTACAGCGCTCCCCCTACGTCAGACGGCACAGCTGGGCCACCATGGCGAGGACTTACGACCTGCCCGTCTCTGTCATCAGCCAAGCGTTAGGGCATGACTCCATCCGCACAACCGAAATCTACCTGATGTCGCTCGAAGGCAACATCATANACAAGGCCAACCACGCTATGCTGGAAAGCGTATTCAATGNGAAAAANTCCCCCAAACATGCCACANCACCCNAAAAACAAAATTGCTCCACCTCTTCGTAAGAGGTGNAGCAATTACGATACAAAGGTAATGATTTCTATTGGATAATCAATGTTTTTATCCCTGCCTTTTTGCAAAAAAGAGGAATTTACGACTGAATTTTCTTTTTTAGGGGCACCTGCACCGCCCTTTTGTTCCACTTGATGGATAATTCTGCCAAATGGGTGTACAAAGACAAGAAACGCATTTTTTATAACAGATCCTGTTCTTAAATGGTGAAGTATCACCCAGTTATACGACAGCTCCACCTCTTACGAAGAGTTGTACTTGAAATGTGCATCTATTCCAGATGACGAGCATTGCAGACAGGTTCGGACATGGGACNGGTANNGAGAGTATTTGNCTCTTGNANCNCCTCNTAAACGGCTGAAACGTCGGTGTTCCGAGCTATCGGGTAATCAAGAAAATGCAACATCGCCCTCTTGCAGGGTAAGGAGAAGTTATGCCCCAACATTTCAAACAAGAACAGCACCAAATCTACTGGTATCTCATGCTCCATCTCGACCCCTCGGGTATCGACAAGATGCTCCAGTACGAGAACGGGCTACGCAAATCACAAGGTGAACCCACCTTCCTGTCACTCATCCCCTTCCTCTTTCTGGGAAGAGCCGTTTCCGAAAGGCGGCAACCGACAGAAGAGAACAAAGAAGGAAAGAGAACCCTGAAACAGAAAGGCAAAATGGGCAATGGTGAGACGGACGACCACAACACGCTCCGTAACTATCTACACGACTTCGTCTTCATCCAGTCTTCCAAGACAGAGATTGACAAGATTTNGAACCGTGACTNNAACCGCAACGGTCGTCTTCACCTGCACTACTGCCGCACCCGTGAAGGCAAACCCATCAGGCTGANAGAGAAGGAGATGACACCATTTATTGCTCTCTTCGTCGAGCAACACCAGCGGTTCTCCTTCCGACCCTTCGGACCAGAAACGCTCCAGCAGCAAACGGTACACATCAAAAGAGGACTCTTCAAGGACTACACCGCCACCGTCATGAAAGTTCGCCAAACTTCGGATGGCATTAAGCTCACGCTCAGCATCCCCGTGTTCAACAACGAGTTCACGCTGGACCTATACGACTGCACAGACCTTGATGTGGATGTGCCAGGTGGAGAACTCAACCATGCGTTCAGCCCCTACTTCCTGCAAAATATGGAGCAAGAACTCTTCGGCATCCTCCGCAGGAAAGTCTTCCGCAGGGAAACACCGCAGACCCAGCACGAAGACCAGCAACGGCTCAACTCCTACAGCGTTTTCAACTACCTGAAGTTCGACGACATAACACAGCAGACCCATTTCCAAACCCTGATGCTGCTTTGCGCCACCCTTCGCAGGGACAAGCCCGCCAAAGACGCTCTTGTCCGCGAACTGAAAAACGCACTGCCAAATCCACAAGCGCCTACCACCGACGAGGAAGCCTTCATCACCGCCATCCTCTTCGCCGCGACCAAACAAGGCAGCCTCCGCAAAGCCGCCAAAGAATACTGTCAGGGGCACGAAGCAACCTCCGCGTCCCTCTTGCATATCATGCCCCTCATCAAAGAAATCAGAACAAGATAATTCTCAACTATATAATATATGCCTCTCGGCATCAAGCCCCTTCTGCACCAAATTCGCTCCTGCGACCTTCACATCCTCTCCCCACAGGCACTCTGTTCCCTGCGAGGCATACTTGGTTTGAAGCGGTATCTGCCTAACCAATCCAATTGGGTCGGCGAGATATACGCGACAGCGGAACAATGCTACGACAAAGCCGCCACTGCCGAAGACAAGCGGCAATGGCTCACAGCCCTCTACCGCATGACAGGCGTGTTCACTCCGCTGATGCCCACCGACTGCTACACAGAAGACGAGTGTGACGAACGGTTCGATGACCTGCTGGCAGATGGCATCCAACCTGACGACACCCTGCTCTGCTACCGTATGCACCGCAACCCCGTCTTCCATACACCCTGCAACCGACGGTTGCGCACCGCCTTTCTGAACCGCTGTCACCAATGGACAAAAGACCTCACCGAAGCCAACCCCACGATGTGGTTCTCGCTTCCTCTCCCCGAGCGTCTCCACCGCCTTTGGCTGCTCGCAGTCACCGACTACAAAGCCACCCTCCATTTTGGAAGTTCCACCCCCGTTGCAACCCCTAAAGAGACGGGTAGCATCCTTCCCCACCACTGGCAGAACATACTCGAGTGTTTCTACCACTGCACCCAGCAGTTCCACCACATCAACCAACCCGATGCAGAGACCCTTACAGCCTACTACTGGACTCTCTGCCAGCTTTTCCCCGATGCCAACGGCGTCAATGCTGAAGCCTACGATGAGTTCTTCATCCGCTTCAACCGTACTCTCACCACCCTCACTCCCGGCACCGACGACTGGTGGCAACTGATGGAGATTGAAGTCCATCATCAGAAGGATGCCGCCAAGCACTACTGCCGCCACAGCCTTCCCGACCTCTCCCTCCTCTCCTCTGCCAGCATGCACGACTTCCGCATGACCTTCTACCATTGGGAGAATCAAGACTCCGACCGCATCGACATTCAAGACATACAGGACATGAAGGTCTACGCCCAAGAATGCGCCGAACGCCTCCTTCCCCCACTTGACAAAATACTATCCCACAAACTCTCCCTTTCCCCCCAACTGGAGACCGAGTACCTCCTCACCCTCTTCCTCACGTTGAGAATGGCAGAGTTGGAAAATGTGCTGTCCAGCGTTACCGACCGCATCATGGACCACCTCCCTCAACTGCCAGCCTCTCGTCCCAAAACCCACCTGCAAACACACCTGCACATCTACACCAGCGACGACCTCCTCTTCGCCGAAGCTTTCGACACCACCTCGACTTGGCTTCCCCGAACCCTCACCGAGGAGGACCGCTACATCTGCCAATATCTACAGGAATCGCACGAACTGCTATTAGAGCAGTATTAGCCCCGACGTTCCCAACGCTATAATCAAACCACCATCGGTACGACATCTCTGCCAAATTCGGCTTAAATGTCATAAACTGGTTTATTTATATGAATGCCTGTGGATAGAACAGCAAATCACATGGACATGAACAAANAANNAGACCCATTNAAACNCGCCCNTAAANTGGGGGGGGGTAAATCGTTCGTCGAATCTCGAACTGTACAGANTTATATGCATGTGCATGATAGTGGCTCACCATTGTGTCGTCAACTCTGGTCTAATCAGCGTAGATCCGATTACACATCAAATCGTGGGACCGCTGGGTGAAAACCCAACAGACATCAAAAACCTTTTGTTATGGGCGTTTGGAATGTGGGGAAAAACTGGCATTAACTGTTTCTTGATGATAACAGGGTATTTCATGTGCAAAAGCACAATAACCCTTCGCAAGTTCATCAAACTCATCATGTGGATACTGACATACAAAATCGTGATTTATGCAGTGTTTCTTGGTTGTGGCTATGAATCACCTTCATTGAAAAGCACGATTCGCGCATTGATGCCAGTTTGGGGATTTAATTCCAATTTTGGGAGTTGCTTCATAGGCTTTTGGCTCACCATTCCATTTTGGAACATCCTAATAAAAAACATGAACAAAAGACAGCATGAAACGCTGTTGCTTCTGCTATTGGGCATGTACACAGTTCTCGGAAGTGTTCCTAAATTCCACATCACATTTAATTATGTCACGTGGTTTGGGGTGATATATTTGATTGCGTCATATGTTCGCTTATATCCCCACCCTCTCATTCACAATAAGCGTTTCTGGATGCACATGACATTCTTGACTGTTTTCATGGCAATCTTCAGCATGGTTCTGATGTCGTATTTATTTGGTTCCAAAAACCCCATGTTCTTTGTCAGCGACTCCAACAAGATTCTTGCTGTTGCAGNTGCNGTGTCTTCATTCCNGTGGTTNAANAATATNAATNTAAGCTATAATANANTNATAAACGTGATAGNTNCCTCAACATTCNGCGTGCTGCTGATTCATGCAAATTCAGACACGATGAGACAGTGGCTGTGGAAAGACGTGGTTGATTGCATCGGACATTACAATCTCCCTCCACTGCAACTGATATGCTATTTCTCCGCATGGGTCATCCTTATATTTGCAGTTTGTACACTCATTGACAGGATTCGCATAAAGACAATAGAAGAACCATTTTTCAAGTGGTTCGACAAGAAAGACATCAATAAACTTCTGATATGGGAAAAGAAATAATTACAGTGACTTCTCCCCTGCTTCCGAATCTGGAAGAGTTCGGCGAGTGCCTTAAACAGATTTGGGACAGCAAGTGGATTACCAACAACGGAAGTTTCCACCGACAGTTGGAAACGGAGTTGGCTGCATACTTGAAAGTGCCATACATCAGCTTGTTCACCAACGGCACGCTGCCATTGATAACAGCTCTCCAAGCATTGCGCATCACGGGTGAGGTCATCACCACGCCCTATAGCTTCGTGGCGACCACCCACGCCCTATGGTGGAACGGCATCAAACCGGTGTTCGTGGACATAGACCGAAAGACGGGAAACATCGACCCAAGTCGCATAGAGGCGGCCATCACCCCGAAGACGACAGCCATCATGCCTGTACACGTCTATGGCAAGCCCTGTGACACGGATGCCATTCAAGCGATAGCCGACAAATACGGTTTGAAGGTCATCTACGATGCAGCCCACGCCTTCGGTGTGGAGTTCAACGGAGAGAGCGTCCTGAATGCTGGCGACGTATCCACGCTCTCCTTTCACGCGACCAAGGTGTACAACACGATTGAGGGCGGCGCGCTGGTAATGCACGACGAGAAGATGAAGAAGCGCANCGACTATCTGAAGAATTTCGNTTTTGCTNNCGAAACGNANGTCGTCGCCCCAGGCATCAACAGCAAGATGGACGAAGTGCGGTCGGCATACGGCATGCTGAACCTGAAGCAGGTGGACACAGCCATCGAGGCTCGCCACTTAGTCGCAATAAAGTACCGCAATGCCCTGCGGAATGTCGAGGGCATCGAGTTTTGGGACGACCTTCCGGGCGTGAAGCACAACTACAGCTACTTCCCCGTCTTCGTGGACGCGGAGAAGTACGGCATGACCCGCGACGAGCTTTACTTCAAAATGAAGGAACAGAACGTGCTGGGGCGCCGCTATTTTTATCCGCTCATCAGCAACTTCGCGCCCTACAGAGGATTGCCGAGCACAACGAAAGAGAACCTGCCCGTGGCTACGAAAATGGCGGAGGAGGTTATTTGCCTGCCTATGCACCACGCATTGGGTGAGGAGGAAATCAACCGTGTACTTGAACTGATTGTCCGATAAACACATGAAAAAACTATCTGTCATGGCGGAAGGGATACGCCCGTCACTCACGCGCACATTGTTCAACATGGCAAAGGCTTACGATGATGTCATAGACTTCACGCTGGGAGACCCTGATGTTCCCACGCATCAGTGTATCAAGGACGCAGGATGCCGAGCCATACAGGAAAACCATACAAGATATTCACAAAATGCCGGCCTGTTGGAACTCAGGAAAGCCATTGCCGACTATTATGTTCGCAAAGAACAACTGCCCTATGACCCTGTATCTGAGATAATCGTGTCAGTAGGAGCTATGGAGGGTCTGTATCTTGCTCTGTTAGCAATAACGAATCCAGGAGACGAGTTCATTATTCCTGTACCGTATTACGTAAACTATGGACAGATGGTACACATGTGTGGCGGTGTGCCTGTTGTTATAGACATGCAATCTGACGAACCGCTAACTTTTAGGGTAGAAGACATTGAGGGAGCCATTACCTCAAGAACAAAAGCCATAATAATAAACACTCCCTCCAACCCTTCTGGAAAAATCATCCCATGGAACAAACAGGAAAGAATCGCGGAATTAGCCAAGAAGCATGATCTTTTCGTGATTTCTGACGAGGTTTATAAGAGTCTAATCTATGGTGATACAAAGTTCAAGAGCATCGTGTCAATAGACGGAATGCGAGAACGCACCATAGTAACAAATAGTCTTTCAAAAGAGTTCTGCATGACAGGATGGAGGGTTGGCTATGTGCTTGCCAATAGGGATATTGTCGCCAACATGACAAAGATGCAGGAGAATATCTGTGCCTGCGCCCCTCTTCCTTCTCAATATGCCGCAATTGAAGCATTGAGCGGAAAGGAAGATTACAGCGCAAGCATGAGGTCCATTTTTACGGAGCGGCGTGATGTCTTGGTTGAAGGCATAAACTCGATTAACGGGCTTTCATGTGTTCCTCCAGATGCCACATTCTATCTCATGGTCGACATATCCAAAACAGGCATGAAATCATTTGATTTTGCGTGTAAGCTGCTTGAANAGGCTCATGNCGCTGTTGTCCCTGGAGTGACGTACGGACAGGGCTGTGACTGTTACATCAGGATAGCATTCACCCTAAATGTTGACAAAATTAGACAGGGAGTTCTGCGTATTGCAGAATTCATGAAACAATTTTCAAAATCTGCAACATGAAGCGATTGTTAATGTTAGGTGGAAGCCTATACCAGACTTATGCGATTAAGGAAGCAAAGAAACAGGGATACTATGTAATCACAGCAGATTACCTCCCTTCNAACCCTNGTCATAAGTTTGNAGACGAATACCATAANGTGAGCNCTACAGACAAGAGTGCTGTTTTGGAACTGGCAAGCAACCTTAAAGTAGACGGGGTTGTGGCATACGCCTCTGACCCCGCAGCTCCCACTGCGGCATACGTGTGTGAGAAACTGGGGCTGCCCACATCGCCATATAAATCTGTCGAAATTCTTTCAAACAAGGACCTATTCAGGGACTTCCTACAAAAAAACGGCTTCAATTGTCCTAAAGCAATGGGATTCACGTCATACGAAGACGCTCTTGCTCACATAGATGAGTTCAGTCTGCCTGCCATGGTGAAACCCGTGGACTCATCTGGCAGCAAAGGAATAAACAAGATGACAGATAAGCACCAGTTGAAGACTTTCGTTGAAGATGCCCTAAACTATTCGCGCAGCAAACGGTTTCTCATAGAAGAGTTCATCATCAAGAAAGGTCATCAAATATCGGGCGACGCCTTTTCCGTGAATGGCAGGCTTGTCTTCCACTGTCTCGGCAACGAGTTCTATGACCCGAACTGCGACAAAGACTTTGCCCCTCTCGGTGAGTGCTGGCCTTTCCAGATGAACCACAAATACATTGAAGATCTGGAACAACAGCTTCAGAGACTGATGAAGCTTCTTGACATGAAATCAAACGCATACAATGTGGAAGCTATCGTAGGTGAGGATGACAAGGTGTATCTTCTCGAACTCGGGGCACGATCAGGAGGTAGCCTAATTCCTCAGGTTATAGAGCACGCAACAGGGGTCAACATGGTAGCCTGGGTTGTCCAGGCCGCANCGGNGGATTNCATTGACCTGTCAATNCTCGACGGGCAGAAAGAAATGCCAATCAACNGACACNGGTCCAATTACATGGTGCATNCAAACGCAACGGGAAAATTCAAGTCTATCTCTTTTAACGGGGATTTCGAGAGGAAACATCTTGTGGATTTTGTCAATGACCTGCACACAGGGGATGAGGTTCACCGTTTCAGGGACGCGCAAGACTGCATCGGTGAATTCATACTGAAGTATGAAAGCATGGAGCAGATGTTTGAGGTGATAAAGAACATGGAAACATATATAAATGTTGAGGTAGAATGAAAAATATTGTGATTGTAGGAATATCCGATACTGCAGATAGAATCATCTTGTTCATAGAGAGANATAAACTCTTCAATGTTTTGNGATGTGCGGTAAACAAGCCTTATGTCCCCCAAGAGGGTCGCGTTATATTGGGGGGGGTAAAAAGAAAGGTTTGGGCATTGGAAGAGTTGGACAAATATATTGACAAAGAGAATGACCTGCTGTTTGTTGCTGTTTTATGGAATCGCCTAAACGCTGATAGGCGGTCTTTGTATGAGAAGGTGAAAAATATGGGATATAAGATGGCAAATATTGTTTCTCCACATGCAATGGTAAGAGGTGAATTGAAGGGAGACAACTGCTGGATATGTGATAGTGTGGTTGTCCAAGAACATGTAGTATTAGGCAACAATACTTTCATCATGGATAAAGCTATAGTAGCGCATAGGTCGATAGTGGAAAACCATGTATTCATTGCTGCTAATGCTATGGTTTGTGGATCGGTTGTCGTTGGGGAGCAAAGCTATGTGGGGGTAAATGCAACTGTATTTGATGAAGTACACATTGGCAAGAAATGTCTGATAGGAGGGGCAACAATTGTGAAACGCAATATACCTGATTGTTGTGTGGTGAAGACACCGGCTAACATGATGGTCCTAAAAGAGTATCCAGAGGACGTTATAGAAACAAAATGGATGGCGCACCATAATAGGCGCTAATCTGTAAGTATCTTGCGGATGAAAGAAATTGGCGGGTATCTTAATCTCGAACTATCAAGTCATGGCACATTTCCCCATGCGGGCGGAGTGTTGCTCAATAGCGGAAGCAATGCGCTAGAGTATATACTGCGTACGCTTGTTGATATAAAGTGTGTGTGGTTGCCCTTCTTCACCTGCCATATTCTTACAAAACCTTTTGTC
>WFMB01000133.1 GCA_009177185.1 Bacteroidales bacterium | reverse complement strand
CGGTTCAAGGAGATGAGAGACAAACAGGGTGTGACGTGTCAACATTGCGGCTGTCACGATGTGGTTTGGTTAGAGAGCAAGCAACAATACCAGTGCAAGCATTGCCGTCACAGAACTACGCTTAGAAGCGGCACGGTGATGCACGGCTCGAAGTTACCGTTCATATATTGGTTCATCGCCATTCATCTGCTGACAGCCACTAAGAAAAGCATCTCAGCGGCTGAGCTGCAGCGCCAGATAGGCCACAAGCGCTATCAACCCATCTGGGAACTGATGCACAAATTACGCTCCGTAATGGGTAAGCGTGATGACAAGTACACACTGAAAGGCTGTATAGAATTGGACGAGGGCTTTTTCTCTACGGAGATTCCGAAGGAAAAGAAAAATGAGAAGCTGAAGGCTGGTGCAGGTAGTCAGCGCAAGTCGAAGGTGATGGTGATAGCCGAAAGTACACAAGCAGGGAAGGAGTCTAAGAATGGCCAGAAGTCCAAGGTGGTGAAGCATATCAAAATGATAGTGATACCAGACGAAAAGGCCAAGACGATAGACGTTGTAGCGGCCAAGGTGATTGATAAGGATAGTAAACTGACAACCGACAACCACCGCTCCTATACTCATTTCAAGGATATGTTTACGGAGCACAAATCACAGGTCATTGACCCGAAGGACATTGGAAAGGTACTCCCATGGGTACATATAGCCATCAGTAACGCTAAGACACAACTGGCCGATATGCACCACGGCATCAAGCCAGAGTTCCTGCAAGAGTACCTGAACGAGTTCTGTTACAAGTTCAACCGCAGATACTTTGGTGAGGATTTGTTTGAACGGTTGTTGCTGATTGCATCATCCTACCGTACGGATTTTGAACACAGGACATATCGCGAGACGGCATAGAAGACTAAATATACACATAAAATGAGTAACAAACAAGCATTGCAAGTTTTTGAGCACTACAAAGTGCGAACAATCTGGGACGATGAAACGGAAAAATGGTATTTTTCAGTAGTTGATGTTGTTGGTGTACTGACTGACAGTATTGATGGTCGAAAATATTGGTACAAGCTGAAACAACGGATATAATAAGAAGGAAATGAAACGGTGACAAATTGTCACCAGTTCAAACTGAAAGCTGCCGATGGCAAAATGCGACTGACCGATGTTGCTGATACAGAGCAACTTTTCCGTATCATCCAATCCATTCCTTCCCCGAAAGCAGAGCCTTTTAAGCAGTGGATGGCTCATGTTGCTACTATCCGAATTGACCAGATGATGAATCCTGAGTTGTCCATTGAGCAAGCCAGAGAGGATTACAGGAGAAAGGGGTACTCTGACCGGTGGATTAGCCAACGGTTGAAAGGTATAGAAGCCAGGAACGAACTTACGGAAGAATGGGATAGGCGTGGCGTCCAAAAGAAACAATACGCAATATTGACAGATGACATAACAAAAACATGGAGTGACAGGACAACAGGGCAGTACAAAAAACTCAAAAGGCTTGACCCAAAGAAAAAGGAAAACTTGCGAGATAACATGACTACTATAGAGCTGGCACTCAATACACTAGCAGAGGCTTCCACAACAGAAATATCCAGGAAGGTAAAACCTAAAACATTTTCAGAAAACAGGGAAGTCGCTAAGAAAGGAGGCAATGTGGCTAAGATTGCAAGAAACAATCTGGAAGAACAGTTAGGCAGGTCAGTCATCACAAGCCAGAAAGCTATTGATTATCTGCCGGCACAGTTAAGGCAAAGAGAACTGGAATCAGAAGGAGAAAACAGCGATGAAGAATGAGTTTGAAACAGTTCCGCAATTACTTGAAGCCCTTGCGCCATACATATCGGCACGGGCTTTAGCACGCATTTGCGGCATGAGTGAGAGCCAGATGTTACAATACAAGGCTGGCATTAAGAAAATTAGTCCAAAAAATATTGCGCGTATCAACGAGAAATTGCGTACCTTTGCAGTCGAACTCCAAGAGTTCACTTTAAAGGGCGCGTGATGCGTCTTACTATTTTATAAATGCAAAGAAGGCTGGCGGTTTTCGTCAGCCTCTATTGACGATTATTTGGTGGTATGATTGCGGATAATCATTATAAATTACGCATCATCTGCCATTAGTAGGTCGTTTTTTTGGTTAAAAAAGAAAAACATTGTACCTTCGCATCCAATTATGAATAACAGAACAAATTCCCCTGCTTATAGTCGCGACGTGATAGAATTTGTCACCGTCGCCGTGGAGTTTTGTGCCTTTCTCGAACAAACCGAAGATAAAAATCGGGATACATTCACAGACACGATTCTCAAACTGATTCCCCTACTCTATCTTAAAGCGAGTCTCTTGCCCAAGTATGAAATCCTTGACAACGAAAACCTGTCTGAGGATTTCGTGACAGAAGAAAATTATAATATTGTACGCGCAAACATAAATATAATAATGGGGGAACACGACGACTATTTGGACGTGTTTATGGAAGACATGAAATATAGCGATGTTCCCATCCTGACCACTATCAGTGAAAACTTGGCTGATATTTATCAGGAATTAAAGAACTTCGCAATGGGCTACAAGCATGCCATCGATGAAGAACAGATTTTGAATGCACTGGCCGAAGTGAAAGAGGAGTTTCAATATAGTTGGGGACAAAAATTGGTCAATGTGCAGCGTGCTTTACATGAAGTTCGGTATACAGCCACTGANGNAGATGACCTGTAGGTAGCCATGAAGATTATCCACGACAAATACGATAAACACCTGATTCCCAATTTGCCCCGTGTGCAGTTTGAAGGTCGAATCTTTGTCATTTTCTCACAGCGGGAAGCAGACAAAGCCGTTGACTATCTCATGCGGCAAGACATCTTGGGATTCGACACAGAGACTCGACCTTCGTTCAGAAAGGGTCAGACACACCAAGTGGCCCTCTTGCAGGTAGCAACCCACGACACTTGTTTCCTCTTTCGACTTAACCGTATGGGCATCACCCCGTCCATCCAACGTTTGCTCGAAGACCGACACATCACCAAAGTGGGACTTTCCTTGCAAGATGACCTCCGAATGCTTCGCTTACGAAGTAACTTCACACCAGGCACTTTCATTGAATTGCAGAAAGAAGTTAAAGACATAGGCATTCAGGACATGAGCCTACAGAAAATCTACGCTAATTTATTCGGCGGAAAGATTGCCAAAAACCAGCAACTGTCAAATTGGGAGACCGATACACTTTCCGAAGCCCAACAACACTACGCAGCCACGGATGCATGGGCTTGTATCCGTATCCACGAAGAAATCAGGCGGATGAAGCGAGAGCAGAACTACCATCTGGAAACCACCGATACCGCCGATGAGCACAGCCTCATCGACATCCACTAACAAACCCAGCACATACAAATGAAGAGCATTTTTCTGAAAAGAGGCAAAGACGAGTCATTGAGACGCTTTCATCCCTGGATTTTCTCAGGTGCCATCCACCACACAGAGGGGAATCCCGAAGAAGGCGAGAAAGTGATGGTGTTCACCAGCGAGAACGAATACATCGCCACAGGACATTATCAAATTGGCAGCATCATGGTCAGGGTACTGACCTTCAGCCACGAGGAAATCAATCAGGCTTTCTACGAGAAGCGGCTTGCCATCGCCAAGGATGTTCGCCACCGCATTGGGGTGATTGACAACGACAACAANACCTATCNCCTTGTTCACGGCNAAGGCGACAATCTGCCAGNTCTGNTCNTCGACATCNATGNNAATACAGCTNTCATGCAGGCACATTNTGTAGGCATGCNCATAGACCGCCAGCTCATAGCCCGCGCCTTGTCCAGCGTGATGGGGGCTGACCTTCAAACCATCTATTACAAGTCAGAGACCACCCTGCCCTACAAAGCCGAACTTGGTCAGGAAAATGGCTTCCTGCTGGGTGGCGACACTAACGATGTAGCCATCGAGAACGGCTTGAAGTTCCATGTGGATTGGTTGCGTGGTCAAAAGACAGGCTTTTTCGTTGACCAGCGCGACAACCGCAGCCTTCTGGAGCGCTACTCAAAAGGCAGGAAAGTGCTCAATATGTTCTGCTACACAGGAGGNTTCTCCTNCTANGCCATGCGTGGCGGTGCAGAACTGGTTCATTCCGTTGATNCNNCCCAGNAANCCATTGACCTGACCAAGGCCAACGTGGAACTGAACTTCCCCAACGACAAGCGCCATGAGGCCTTTGCCGAAGACGCCTTTAAGTTTTTGGGCGAAATGACCGTTCCCTACGACCTCATCATCCTCGACCCACCAGCCTTTGCCAAGCACAAAGACGCTCTGCGCAACGCGCTCAAAGGGTACACACGTCTTAATAAGAAAGCCTTTGAGAAAATGCCACACGGCGGTATCCTCTTCACATTCAGCTGTTCGCAGGCGGTCAACAAGGACCAGTTCCGTGCAGCCGTCTTCACCGCCGCAGCAGCCGCCAAGCGCAATGTACGTATTCTCCACCAGCTGCATCAGCCAGCAGACCACCCCATCAACATTTACCATCCCGAAGGTGAATACCTGAAAGGATTGGTGCTGTACGTGGAGTAGAACACCTCAACAGGAAGATTCCGTCAAAAACAGACGGCACGATACACAACACATTGACAATCAAATACGGGCACCCTGCACCAATCTTATCCCTCACTATGAGGTCAAAGACAGACGCAGGGTGCCCGTATTATTTCACGCAGGGTGCTTGATATATTATGCGCAGGGTGACGGAAAAAGCACACGCACGGTGCGCACGAAACGACAACCGCCATGTTTACCCAAGTTTTAGAACGAAGGGCGGGTCAACGCCTGCACTTATTGCACCATTTTGGTTAAAAAACATTAACAAACAAAAGAAAAGTGCATTCGACTATTGCATAATAGCGCAAGGATACATATCTTTGCAACGTGTTTTTCATGGTATTAGATTTATTTTAAGGTTAGTAAAGATTGCTTGTCGTGAGATAAGCAATTTTTTTGAAGGTGTATGATAGGTTAAAGAAAATATCATACACCTTCATTTATGGGGCTATTGGACATCAGCCCACTCACTATAAAGAGTTGCTACTTGATTTGGTCGTTCTTTGNACGAATGAGGTCAAAGAGATAGGTCAGCTTGACCAGAAGGGTTTGATTGGCGGAACGTCCGAACTTGNCACGTTTGCTGTTGTCGTACATGTCACCAAGGCCATAGNAANAACGCCCTTGCAGAAGGAAATGCNCGATNGAAGAGGAGAATTCAAGACCTGCTCCTCCTGCAATGCCGTAATCTANCCTATTGTCAGGGTCTTTGNNATACTGATAGANGACACNGTTGNGANGNTGNGAGATGTCCCATGCGCCAGCACCACCCATGTGTTCCTTGCCTGAGAGGTAGAGTCCAATCTGCGGTCCTGCCTCAAAGATGAACTTCAAACCACGACGCTCACGTCCCCATCCCATCTGCATGAGGATGGGCATCTGAATGAAATGCCAGTCGCGCGTGTAAGTGTTCTCAGAACCATCCTCAATGAG
>WFMB01000085.1 GCA_009177185.1 Bacteroidales bacterium | reverse complement strand
CCGTCATCCGTTAACTCTTCGTNGCGATGCCAGAAGCGNAGATGCGTTCTTANAAGCCAGGGCGGTNCTCGTTCAACGTGGCAGGTGGACGCTGCGAGACTTNTGGCGGCANTGGCTACAAGACGATTCAGATGAATTTCCTNCCCGATGTGCTNGNNCCCTGNGAANCCTGTCACGGANAGCGTTACAACCGCGAGACGCTGGAAGTGCGCTTCAAAGGCAAGAGCATTGCCGACGTGCTCGACATGACCATCAACCAAGCTGTGGAGTTCTTTGAGAACCAACCCAAGATTCTACAGAAAATCAAAGTGCTGCAAGACGTGGGGCTCGGCTACATCAAACTCGGTCAGCCCTCCTCCACCCTCAGCGGCGGAGAGAGCCAACGCGTGAAACTTGCCACCGAACTGGCTAAGAAAGACACGGGCAAGACCCTCTACATTCTCGACGAGCCTACGACTGGACTCCACTTTGAGGACATCCGCACCCTCATGAACGTGCTCAACCGCTTGGTCGACAAGGGCAACACCGTCGTCGTCATAGAGCATAATCTTGATGTCATCAAACTCGCCGACCACATCATCGACATGGGACCGGAAGGCGGTATGCAGGGCGGCACTGTGGTGGTGGAGGGAACTCCTGAATATGTGGCAGCAAGNNGAAAANGTATCACTGCAGCANTCCTCAAAGANGAGTNAGAGGGAGGCGAGAATANNCCTCTATCGAAATAAAAACATATCTTTTGTCCCCAAACGGGAAAGTCAGAAACAGGCTGTGAAAGCATTCCAGAGAGAGAGGGGTGCTTTCACAGCCCCTCAANCGGAGTCCCCGNCATCGGTCAACCGATGTCGGGGACTCCGATTGGTCGATGTCGGGGACATCGATTTTTATAGCATTTTTAAGGGAGGTGCTCTGCGCCCCCTGTCCACCCACTTGCGACCCCCGTTCGGGACATGACAAGCCTAAACCAAACATGGTGTTTCGAGTCGTCTTGTTCCAAACGGGGGCTGTGTATCATCTAAAGTCGAGGACGAGGGGACAAAGAAGAAAAGAACGAGTTAGGGCTGACGTGATTGTGCATCGCGTCAGCCCTAATTTGTTTCCTGCTATCACCCTTCAACAATCAGAATCGGAAACCGAAGGTTGCCATCAGTTGAGAACGATTGTTTTCGATTGTGGTCGGTTTGAGGTTCACATCATCGAAAGCATAGAAGTCACCTTTCTGCATCTGATACTGATAAGCGAGGTCTATGTAGCCAGTCTTGTAGCGATAGCCGATACCGAACGTAAGACGATTGATGTCGCCCCAGTTGGTGAAGTCGGTTTCGGTGTAAGGGTCATCGTAAAACAACGTGCGGTAGGCGTCCTTCTTGAAAGGCGAAGACACGAAGTTGTAGCCCAAGCGGATGGAGANCTCGTCAANAGGNTTNATTNCANCACCAATCTTGNGNGTGTGNTNCCNACNCAGAGNCTCNTTGNTCACACTGTTGGTATAGCGGAAATACTCAGATGCGTAACCGTCAATGTCGCTGAACTTGGCAGTGCTGAGGTCTTGGTACTCATACTCTGCACCCACCGCAAAGAACGAACCGATGGTGTGACCAAGGCTGAGACCAAACTTCCAAGGGGTGCGGTAGCTATAATCAAAATCAGCGTTTTCGAGATAACCCACCCTTCTGTCTCCAGAATAAAGAGTAGCACCGTTGGCATCCGTCATGCGATACCATGTGGGGGTGTGGATATATGCACCAATGCGGAAGGGGCTGTCTTCAAAGGGACGGGCGATGAAGCCCAACTTCAAATCGAAGCCATCACCTCTCGTCTTATACCAGTTGTTCCAATCATAGGAGTATCCATCGACACCTGTCTCTTGATAGAAAGACTCGCGGCTGTAGTCAATGTCGTATACGCCCACAGAGAGTCCATAAAACAGTTGGTCGCTCACGTTGAAAGAGAGGTTGATGTCAATCTGAGAATTAGCGCCATAGGTGGCACGCTCATATATGGCTTTGGAGGCAGCAACGCCATCATAGAGCTTATTGTCGTATTCATCATAGACGGGATTGCCTTCCTCATCCACCATGTCGGGCAAAACGGTGTTATCGTTTCTTGTTGCCAAATCCAGCATGAGACCGAAGTATTTGTCATAATCCTTGCCGTCTCGCCGTGCATCAAACATGGCAGCATTAGCCATATCCGCCATTTGGAAGGTCTGACTAAACATGCCGTCCAAACCACCAACAGGAGCGAGCAGGTTGGAAAGGAAGTTCCGCTTCNTTGAGTAGTTCACACCGANGTTNACATACTGAAGNCCTTTTNCCGATNGGTTNTCCATGTCGAAAGNNACCAGAAGACCAGCCTGGTCGATAGACATGCGCGCGCCATCGTGCCCCATCGCACCGTCGCCAGAGAAGACACCGCTGATAGTGAAAGCACCATCGCTCTTGCGATAAAGACCCGTACCAGCAGGGTTGGTGCCCATCACGCTGATGTCGCCACCGAGAGCACCAAGTGCTCCACCCATGCCCACAAAGCGTGACGTACCATTCAGGTCGCTCTGCGAGAAAGTCTGTGCATCATAACTGTCTTGTGCCAATGCTGTAGTTGCTGTAGCGAGGAATGCGCCGAGCAGGAGATATATCTTTGAAGTGTTCATAGTGCTATATAATATAAAAATGTGTAAAGAATTGCGTTATCTGCGACTGCCGCCACCTCGGCTAACACCGCCACCACCGCCGAAGCTACCTCCGCCACGACTGCTGCCACCACCGATGCTGCCTGAACGGCTTGCTCCACCATAACTTGGCGTAGAGCTGCGAGAAGGAGCTGGAGAAGGAGAAGTGCTGCGGGTTGTGGTGTTGCTACGCGAGACACCCGATGTGCGCGAGCGTGTTTCGGTGCTGCGGCTACTGCTGTTCTGATTGCTGGAAGAACGCGATGGCATATAGCGTTCGTTGGACGAACTGCGAGTGGCGTCGCCCCGTGTAGCAGCACTGGTGCGAGAACGTCCATTGGTCTGTGTACGAGACTGCGCATCGACCCGTCCCATTGCGCTGGTACGAGAAGACGCGACACCTGTGCGGTTCAAAGCGCTTGTGCGAGTATTCATCGTGCGACCTAAAGCATTGGTACGGATTCTATTACCAGCACTCATGTGACCACGGGCGGCATTGAACTGGCGAGGCAAGACGTTGCGCGAATAAGTGAGGTGATGCACAGGATAGCCATGATGCCATCCAGGTCCCCATCCCCAATATGCCCAGGCATGAGGGCGATGCCATCCCCAAAGACCGCCGTACCAGCAGTCCCAAGGTCCCCATGACCAACCGTAGTTCCAGCCCCAATGGTAGTACCAAGGATCATACGGGACGTAAAGGTAGTCCCATGCACCATAGCCATAGTAGAGGTCCCAATAATATGGACTGGCAAGCGCATAAAGACGTGGGGAGTGGAAACGAACGATACGACGCGAGAAACGGTAATCAAGTTCCGCATCGTCCATGTCGTACTTGGAATCGCCATAGTCAGCCTCAACATCACTGACACCAGAGACCAAGGTGTCAGTGCGCTGCTGACCAATCATGCCCTGATAAGCACCATTCACATAACGACGATTGTACTCGTCCTCACTACGATGGTTGCTGTTATAGTCAACCACTGATGCAGGTTGGGCAGCCACGTCCGTGCGCGCCTTTCGTGCAGCCGCTTCCTTTTTCTGCGCTTCAGCCTTCGCTTTCTTGGAGGAAGTGAAGTAAAGGTCATCTTGCGCCATGCCAAGCAATGGAATCGCAATCAAAGCTAATGTCAAAAATCTTTTCATATCTGTATTGTTTTTTGTCTATAGCAAACGGAACTATAGTTCTCCACGTTGCAAAGGTCGTAATCCAGAAGAAAGGAACAGGTACACAAATCCCTACCACAGAGGGGAAAATCCCTAAAAGATTCCGTCAAGCCAAAGGCAACCCCATAAAGTCAGCCGAAAACGCCCAAAATCGTGCTAAAAATAACAAAATCGTACTTTTTCATGTAAACCCTAATTGGTATGTCGGGATAATTGTCTAATTTTGAAGCGAATTTAATTGTTAGATACATGAAGAAAAACTTGAACCTAATGATGGGTGGAGCGTTGTTGCTGTGCTTTATATTGCCAGAAAAGGCAACGGCATGGACTCCTGCGCTTGCTAACCACCCCATTCCACTTGCAGTCGCAAAAGCAAAGCAGCGCACGATAGTGAAGGTGGAAGACATCAGTGTCAACTCGCCAGCGGGCACAGCCCCCCGTCTGCCTTGGCAGGTGTGGGTGACTTACAGCGACGGCACACACGAATGGCGTCAGACAAAGTGGACGAACTCCCTGCTCAGCACAGAACAGCAGCAGGCAAACCCCGACTTGTACCCCGTGGGCAAGACTTACACCGTGAAGGGCTACGTGATTGGTGACAACACCACTGATGGCGGCTATCCTATCACGGCAAACGTGACCGTGACGGCTCAGCCCTGGGAAGTCCCCAGCAACAAACCACTTGCACAGCCGCTCCCACCCACCGATGTCAGCATAGCGGGAAGCAACAGGTTGTCACACAACATGAAGCACGACATCAAGACCCTGTTGGCACTTGACATCACCCAGCAGCTCTACAACTACCGCGACACTTACGGATTGCCGACAGAGGGCTACACAAAGTCAGACGGCTGGGACTCTCCCACCACCAAACTGAAAGGGCATGGTAGCGGTCACTATATGAGTGCGCTGGCCTTTGCCTTTGCTTCATGCAAGGGCGACGAGTATGCCAAAGAACGAAACGAATTGCGCCAACGCATCAGCAGAATGGTGGGCGAACTGCGTGCATGCCAAGAACTTACCTTTGTGTGGGACAGCACCCTGAACCGCTATTGGGAAGCGCGCGACTATGCCCCCGAGGAGGAACTGAAACAGATGAAGGGGAGCTGGGCGGCTTTCGACGAATACAAGAAGGACTACCGCCACTATGGCTATGGCTACTTGAACGCCATCCCTGCCGCCCATCCCGCATTGATTGAACGTTATAGCCCATACAACAATGAGGATGGAGTATGGGCACCTTACTACACCATCCACAAGCAGCTGGCAGGTCTCATCGACATTGCCAACAACATTGACGACAAAGCCATCGCTGATAAGGCGTTGCTGATAGCCAAAGACATGGGTCTGTGGGTGTGGAACCGCATGCACTACCGCACTTATGTGAAGACTGACGGTGACCGAGCTGCACGTCAGGCTCGTCCAGGCAACCGTTACGNGATNTNGANCATGTACNTTGCGGGCGAGGTTGNCGGCATCGCNGAATCGCTGGCTCNNCTCTCCGAGATGGTGAGCGNCCCTACAGAAAAGGCAAAACTCATCGAAGCCGCCAACTACTTCGACTCACCAGCATTCTTCNACCCNGTGGCTAAGNACGTGGACGACATCCGTACACGCCACGCCAANCAGCACATCCCGATGATTGTGGGCGCGTTACGTTCCTACATCACCAACGGAAATCCTTATTACTACAACTTGGCCTACAACTTCTGGAACTTCATCCAAGGTCGCTACGCCTATGCGATGGGCGGTGTAGGCAATGGCGAGATGTTCCGTCAGCCCTATTCACAGATACTCTCTATGAACACAAACGTGATGAGCGACCACCAACGCAATATGTACCCAAACCCCGATATCAACGAGACATGCTGCGCCTACAACCTCGCCAAGCTGACCAAAGACCTGAACTGCTTTGACCCCGACAACGCTGCGTACATGGACTATTACGAGCGTGTGCTCTACAACCAAATTGTGGGTTCTGTGCATCCCGACTGGTGGGGCGTGACCTACCAGTATGCCGTAGGCATGAATGCCCAAAAGCCATACGGCAACGAGACACCTCAGTCCTCCTGCTGTGGAGGCACAGGTGTAGAGAACCACGTGAAATACCAGGAAGCCGCCTACTTCGTGAACGACAACACCATCTGGGTGGCACTGTACCTGCCCACCGTGGCACGATGGGAGCAGAAAGGCGTGCTCCTGAACCAAAGCTGCGAATGGCCTGCCGAAAAAAGCACAATCGTAGTGACTTCAGCAGACCCTAAAAACGAGAAGAAGACGACCTTTGCTATGAAGCTGCGTGTGCCCTACTGGGCCACCGAGGGTTTCGACGTGAAGCTGAACGGCAAGTCTATTGCCAAGACCTATCAGCCCTGCTCTTATGTAGAGATTCCTCAGAGAGAATGGTCACCCAACGACAAGGTGGAAGTCATCATGCCTTTCACGAAGCACATCAACTGGGGTCCCGACAAGATGGACCTTGCCGCCACTGGCAAGAATGAGACACGCACACCATTCATGCCACAATGGGTAGGCACGCTGATGTACGGACCGCTGGTAATGGCAACGCCCGACGTGAAGGAATGGAAAGAAGCAGACTTCACGCTCCAGTCAAACCTGAGCGACATCCTGCCGAATGGTGCCACTAAAGACACGAAATATGGCGATAATCTCTACACCCTCTCGTTGGCAGGTAAGGAGTTCCAACCTGACTATTACCAGACGAAGCACTCCACCCACTATCTGCGCCTGAACGTAGAAACGGGCACGAAAAAGAAAGCCAAGAAAGGCATCGACAAGACTAACTTGGAGCAGTTGCTGCAAGTGGCAGAAGAACGTGTAGAGAGCCAAAACGCTTGGAATGCACAGGCTGTAAAAGTGCCAGCCTTCTCACCTTGGGCACCGAATGGATACGCCCGTCTGCTCACACAGATGGAAGCCGCCCAAAACGTCAACAAGAAACCAGCCAAGGAACTGTCACAAGACGAAGTGAACGCGGCTGCATCGGCTCTCAACGTAGCCATCAACACCATGCGTCCGGGCAACCTTGCCGAACCTGAAGACCTCAGCGAGCTGCTGCCTTTGCTCACTGCGACCAAAGACATCCGCAACAAGACCACCGAACTGCGCGAGGCCATCGACTATGCCGACATGGTGGTGCAGTATGTAAACGACGGCTCTGGTACACACGACCTTATCGAAAAGGCACTCAAGCGCCTCAACGAAGCCAGAAAAACACTCAAACAGCCATAAGGCAGACGCCAGAGACAAAACATCCGAAACAAACGAAAGGACAAAATCTGTACACCCTTGATAATCAGTAACGGGCACCCTGAGCGAAATAATATGCGCAGGGTGCCCGTATTATTTAACGCAGGGTATGTGAAATAACATGCGCACGGTGCGCACATAGAGACAACGCCCCAAGAGCAAACACAAGCCCAACGACGCGTTCCCAGAGACGTGACGACAATGGAAAGAAAAAGGGGAAAAGAGAGACGGGGATGAAGTTTTTCGAGGAAAGTTTTCCGTGTTCAAAGAAAATGTTGTAATTTTGCATGATTTTGTGTTTGAAACAAAAACAAAAAATACATATTATGGCAAAAAACAAACAACAACAGACAACAAAGGATGAGCCAATCGCGCTTGATGTTCAGCTGAACAAAGGCGAGGCATTCATCGAAAAAAACTGGAAAAAAATTGTGACCGTTTTGGGCGCAATCATCGTGATTGTGGCAGGTGTGTACACCTATAAGAACCACATGGCAGATAAGGAATTGGAAGCACAGAAAGCCATTGCTGGTGCTCAGACGGCTTTTGCTCAGCAGCAGTATGAGCAGGCACTGAAGGGCGAGGGTAACATGAAGGGCTTCTTGAAAATCATTGACGAATACAGCGGCACAAAGACTGCCAACCTCGCAAAGCTCTATGCAGGTCTTGCTTATGCAAAGACAGACAAGACGGACGAAGCCATCAAGATGTTGGAGGACTTCTCCACACAAGACGACGACATGGTGTCTCCCGCCGCTGTAGCAGCCTTGGGCAACCTCTATGTGGAGAAAGGCGACAACGAGAAAGGTGCCAAGATGCTTGTCAAAGCAGCCGACAAAGCTGACAACGACGCTGAAAGCCCCGTCTTCCTGAAACAGGCTGGCGAGGTGTATGAGGCGATGGGACAGCAGGACAAGGCTATCGAGCTATACAACCGAATCAAGAAGCAGTACTTCCGCAGCCCTCTCTCTCAGGAGATGGACAAGTACATCGAAAGAGCAACCAAGTAAAGTGGCAACCAAGAATCATAACCTGTCCGACTANGACATTCNNTNTGTANCCGATGCCACTNGCATGAAGATGGGCATTGNTGNGNCGGAATGGAACGAGAACATCACAGCANCGTTGCNGGAAGGCGCGAAGCAGACGCTGATGAAAAGCGGTGTGTTCCCAGAGGACATCACGGTGATGACCGTTCCTGGTTCGTTCGAGTTGGTGTATGGTGCTGCACAAATGGTAAAAACGGGGGTTGATGCCGTGATAGCCATCGGATGNGTTATCCGTGGCGACACGCCCCACGACCGCTACATTTGCCAAGGTGTCACTTACGGGNTGGCTCGTCTGAATACAACACAAGATGTGCCCGTCATCTACGGACTTATCACCACGCTCGACATGCAGCAAGCCGAAGACCGTGCAGGCGGCAAGATGGGCAACAAGGGCGACGAGTGTGCAGTGACGGCTATCAAGATGGTCGATTTTAAGAACAAGTTGAAAGGTTGAAGCAACTTGAGAAGATATTAGTCAATATAGTAGGTGCGATGGTTGCAGGATATGCAGCCATCGTTCTGCTTTTCAGCCTACCTTTTATGCAGACCGCATTGGCTGGCTGGACGGCGCGCCTGCTCACCGCACAGCTGAAGGCGAAGGTCGAAATCGGCAGTGTGAACCTTGGCTTTCTCAACCACGTCATTGTGAACGACATGACGGTGTATGAACCCAACGGGAAGCCCTTGGGCACTGTTGCCCGCGTGTCTGCCAGCATTGACCTGCTGTCGCTGTTGTCTGGTCAAATAGATATAGGAACAGCACAACTCTTTGGTGTCAACGCCACATTCTATCGGAAGACACAGGAGAGCACCCCCAACTATCAGTTCATTCTTGACGCTTTCACGAAGGAGAAGACGGAAGAACCCACACAACTGGACCTTCACATCGGTTCGTTCATCATGCGATACGCCAATGTGACTTATGATGTGAGNTCTGAAGCCACCCGTCCANGCACCCTTGACGTGAACCACCTGAACCTGCACGATTGTGGCATGAATGTGGTGATACGCAGCTTGACGAACNACTCCATCAACATNACCATCAAACGTCTGAAAGCCAAGGAACTCAATTCGGGGCTCACACTGAATGATATGCAGTTCAAACTGATGGCAAACTCTCAGGTGGGCACTCTGTCACAATTCAGCCTCTCTCTGCCCCACTCTCACCTTGAGATGGATTCGCTGCACGTCGAATACGGAGCACTGAAAACAGACAGCATCTTCCGCTTGGCACCCACCGCCATCAGAGGAAGCGTCACCCTCAGCGACCTGCAATCCATCTGTACCAAACTAAACTCGTGGATTCAGCCCGTCCAATTCAGCATCCGTGCCGAAGGAGATGACAAGTGCGTGACCGTGAAAGAATGCCGCATTGAAAGTACAGACCTTCGTTTGCAAGCCCAAGCGAACATCCAATATCCACTTCGCAAACAGCAACGAACCTTTCAAGTCACCATTGGTTCCCTGCACAGCACCAACGATGCAATCCTGAACCTTGCCAATGCACTTGCCCCCCAACATGGACAGGACGAACTCATCAACCACTTGAAAGCGGTGAATTATCAGGGCGTCATCAACTACGCCGCCAATGGAACCGTGACATCGACAGGACAGCTGATGACGGGCATCGGAACGGCAGAGTACGACATGGAACTTGACGCCAACCAGTTTCTTACAGCCACTATCAACGCCGACAGCCTCCACATGGAGCAACTGCTACACGACCCACAATGGGGCAAAGCATCGTTCGGTCTCAATGTGGCTGTGAACCTTTCAGATACAAAGCCCTTCCCTATCGGAAGCCTACAAGGCGACATTCATCATCTCCAATACAAAGGCTACAACTATCACGACATAGCCTTCAATGCCAACAGCACTGCCAACAGCGTAGAAGGCACTCTCTCCATCGACGACGAGAACGTGAAAGCCAATGCCGATTTCACCTACACCGACACACCCTCCAAAGGCATACAACTGGCATTGCTGATGGAGCAGTTCCGTCCACACAAGCTGCATCTCACCAACGCTTACCAAGACGAGAGCCTGTCTATGAATGTGGCGGTGCAGCTGCATGGAACAGACTTCAAACACCTCTATGGCGACATCGCAGCAAAGGACATCCAACTATCTACCCCAAGCGAGAGTTTCTACTTGAATGGCTTGCAGATTCATGCCGAGCCATTGCTGGAGACAGGGAGCCTGTACACCATAACCAGCGACATCGTGTCAGGATACATCCAAGGCGAAACGACGTTGACCGACATCGCAAGCAACNGCACAAACCAACNNGCTCACCATCTGCCCTTNCNCTTCAAACCNACCAAAGCAGAGAAGAGCAACTTCACCTACGACCTTACCCTAAGAGATGCACCACTCCTGCACCACTTCACCGACTTCGACTTCGGCATCAACACGCCCATACACCTGTTCGGCGACATGAATTCTGACACCCACGAAATGCTGTTGCAGGTTGACGCCCCCAACATTACCTATAACCAACAGAAGTATGACGATGTAGCAATGGTGCTACGCTCCACTGCCGACAACATGAACATACATACCATCGCTTCTTACTTCCAAGAAGGAGACGACGACAGGAAGCCCACGTCGACCACGATTGATGTGACAGCCGACGTACACAACAACCGCATCGCAAGTGACCTCTACTTCAACTCTGTGGGACAGAACAACATTTCCTTACAACTCCTGCCCATTGTGCAACTCAGCGATTCGCTCGGCAACGTGAAGACCAACATCCAGCTGCGCAAATCGTATGCCACCATCAACGACACCACATGGACGATGTCGCCTGCCCAATTAGCTTTCTACAAGAAAGATATCGAATGCCACAACCTACGATTCGCTAACAACAGCGACAGTTTCCTCGCCATTGACGGCAAAGCATCGGCATCACCCACCGACTCGTTAGTGGCTACACTCAACAATTTGGAGATTCAATACCTGCTCTCCATCATCAACTGGGATGTAGTGCGCTTTGCAGGAAAGGCATCGGGACGAGCCGTGATAAGCAACGTAATGGCAGGCGGTATGCCCAACATACGCGCAGACCTTTCTGTGGCTAACCTCTCCATTCAGGAAGGACCACTGGGCGACGCCAACATCTTAGCCCGCTGGGACGAGGAAGTGGATGGCATCACGATGACAGGGCGAATCATCGACCTATACAAAGTGCCAGATGGGCTGACGGACAGAGAGCGGAACATCACAGGCATCACCACGCTGGACGGATGGGTATCACCGTCAAAGAACGACATCCGCCTGAACGTCAACACCCATAACACCAACGCAGCCTTCCTGCACGGCTTCCTGCGAGGTGTGTTCAAAGAGATTACAGGCTACGTTACAGGTCCAATCAGCATCATCGGTCCCCTCAACGACGTAAACATTGTGGGCGATGCTGTGCCCAACATCAACCTCCGTCTCCGCGCCACCAATGTACCTTACCACATCGAGGGAGACACGCTGCACTTCCGTCCCTATCGGTTCGACTTNCAAGACATNANCCTCTACGNCCGCNTTNGACANCGTTCCNCCNNCANCGNTCNGTTGACCCATCGCAACATGNAGAACTNCGCCTACCACTTCAAGGCAAACCTCCATGAACTTCTTGCCTACGACGAGAAAGAGTTCAATAGCGACAAGTTCATGGCTACCGTCTTTACCGACGGCGAACTGAGCATCGACGGAAGCGATGGGCATCCCCTCTATGTCAATGCCCGCATCACCCCCACACGCGGCTCTGTCTTTGCCTATGATGCAGCTACCCCCGATGCCATCACGGGCAACTCCTTCATCGAGTTCAGAGACCGCGACTCGCTGCTGGCTCTAAATCCCGACATCTACAACATATCACCAGACACAAGCCATGAACAGCCCGTACAAAAAGACTCGCTCACAATTCTGAAAGAAGCCAAGAAGAACTACGACAGCGACATTTTCCTCAATTTCGACATCAACCTCACACCTGACTGCGAGGTGAAGCTCCGCATGGACAACATCGAAGACGGAGGCTACATGAGCACCTTCGGCCACGCAGCCCTGACAGCCAAGTGGTACAACAAAGGCTCTTTCCAGCTGTTCGGCAACTACAACATCCAGTCGGGTTCTTACCGTCTCTATCTGCAAGACATCATCTTCCGCGACCTCGTCCTGCAACCCAATTCAAAGGTGGAATTTAACGGAAATCCTTTTGATGCCAACATCCACCTCATCTGCCACCACACCATCAACTCTGTACCACTCAGCGACTTGACCGCCACAACGGCTTTCTCACAAAACAACAAGGTGAAAGTGATTTGTCTGCTCGACATCACGGGCAAACTGGGTAACATGGACTTTAAGTTCGACATCGACCTCCCCAACGTAAACGATGAAATACGCCAGCTGGTGCGCTCCATGATTAACTCCGAAGAGGAAATGAACACCCAAGCCATCTATCTGCTGGGCTTGGGACGCTTCTACCCCAACGAATTTGCACGAGCGAATGGCGGAGGCAATTCAGGACAAGCCGCCAACTCGCTTCTTTCCTCTACACTGAGCGGACAAATCAATCAGATGCTCAGCAACATGATTGGGCACAACAGCAACTGGAACTTTGGCTCCTCTCTCACCACTGGCGAAAAAGGCTGGAACGACCTCGATGTGGAAGGGCTGCTCGAAGGCCGTCTCTTCGACGAGCGTCTGCTCATCAATGGCGCCATCGGCTATCGCGACAACGCCCTAACCAACAACACCAGTTTCATTGGCGACTTTGAAGTGAAATGGCGCATGGATAAGAAAGGCAACCTCTACTTGAAAGCCTACAACCAGACGAACGACCGCTACTTCACAAAAGCCACCCTCAACACCCAAGGCATCGGTCTCTCATGGCGTCACAACTTCGAGAATATCAAAAGGAAGTGGAAACTACGCCCGAGGAATAAGAAAAGCACAACAGCAACCACGACCGACACGCTAACAGCACCTCGTCAGGACGAATAAGGAAGGATAACAGACCAGATGGTTTGATATTGGCTGTAAGACACTTCAGCACGGGGGATAGCTTCTGTACCTCCCAATCGGAGTCCCCGACATCGGTTCACCGAAGTCCCCGACACCGACGAACCGATGTCGGGGACTCCGATTGGGAGGCTGTGAAACTGCTTCAAACATGGAAGTATCCCAAGACAAGGTTTTACAGATTCTCGTCTGAGGACAAAAGAGACGTGCTTAGCACTGGGGATAACCCTTATTACGAATGAAGACAAAAGCATGATGACTCCCACAAGAAATGCGTTTCACAGCATATTTTGCTATCTAAGCATCAAAAAACAGGCAGAGACTATGCACAACACGGATAAATGCTGTAACTTTGCCCTCGCATAGTGCTTGTTGTCTGCAATGTATGAAGCCTTCACACCTTAAAGCTGCAACAATTTTCGCTAATTACCAGATTACCTATTCATTATACTAACACTTTACAACTAACACACTACCCTATGAAACAAATCCTATTTCTACTCACGGTCTTAGGGAGCAGTATCCTGCCTATCCATGCACAACAGCATCGCCCACGGTTTCATGTTGACACCACTCACCCCGATGTACACGACCCTGTGATGGCGCGTGGAGAGGATGGACGCTATTACATCTTTTCTACGGGCATGGGCATCAGCAGCATCTCTTCTGCCGACATGAAGACTTGGCAGCCAGAAAAGTCTGTGCTCAGCCCTATCCCCCAGTGGGCTATCGACTCTATCCGAGGCTATCGTGGACACACTTGGGCACCCGACATTAGCCGACATAATGGTCAATGGCTCATGTATTACTCATGCTCTACGTTTGGCAAAAACGGCTCGGCCATCGGACTCGCTACAAACAAGACGCTTGACCCCACGTCGCCTCTCTACAAGTGGGAAGACCAAGGGGCAGTCATCGTCTCCCACCAGCATGTGGATGCTTACAACTGCATCGACCCAAATCTCATTGTAGATAAGAAAGGCTCGCCTTGGCTCACTTTTGGTTCTTTTTGGGACGGCATCCAACTTGTGCGGCTGAAGAAAGACTTCAAGACGCTTGCTGGCAAGCCTACAACCATTTCAAGGCGTGTTGGCAGAAAGGTGACATTGGCGGAGATTGACAACATCGCTCATTATACCATCGAGGGGAACGACACTATCGAAGCAGGCGACAATGCGGTCGAAGCTCCTTTCATCATCAAGCATGGGAAATACTACTACCTCTNCGTCAGCTTTNACTANTGCTGCCGAGGCGAACGNAGCNCCTACCGCACCGTCGTAGGGCGCAGCAAGAAAGTGAAAGGTCCATACGTGGACAGCAAAGGTCNGCNCATGACAAAGGGAGGCGGTGACACCCTCATCGGTCCCAATGCCGATTTCTTCGGTGTAGGTCATTGCTCCGCCTATCAGTTTGACGGACAATGGTATTTCCTTGCCCATGCCTATGAGAAAGCACATCATGGANAAGCAAAGATATTCCTCCGCAAAATGAATTTCACCCCAGATGGATGGCCTGTGCTGGCAGATGGTGAATAATTTCCAGCTTTTCCCTTTGTCATCCATCAGAAAAGCCTTAACTTTGTAGCCGTTTTGTACAACTAATGTGCTGAGGAGAGGATGAAGATGCGGTTGCAAGCGACAAGCAAATTAGATTTTATCAACATAATGTCTAACTTTATTAACTNAACNCNCNTTTNATTATTTATGGAANNNAAAGANATCAANCCGCTGGNAGGTTTCGACTGGGAGGCATTCGAGAACGACGGCGTGAGCNCNGCTNACANGGCCGCNCAACAGGNNGCCTACNAAGGCACNCTCNACANTGTGAACGACANCNAGNNTGTTGAAGGTACTGTTACCGCTATCAACGACCGCGAAGTGGTGGTGAACATCGGCTACAAGAGCGAGGGTATCATCGCCAAGAACGAGTTCCGCTACACTTCAGACCTCAAAGTTGGCGACACTGTTGAGGTTTACATCGAGAATCAGGAAGACAGGAAGGGGCAGCTCGTGCTCTCTCACAAGAAGGCACGTCAGGCACGCTCTTGGGACCGCGTGAATGCAGCGCTCGCAAACGACGAAATCGTGAATGGTTTCGTGAAGTGCCGCACAAAGGGCGGTATGATTGTTGACGTGTTTGGCACGGAAGCATTCCTCCCAGGTTCTCAGATTGACGTGAAGCCTATCCGCGACTACGATACATTCGTTGGCAAGACCATGGAGTTCAAGATTGTGAAAATCAATCAGGAGTTCCGCAACGTGGTTGTTAGCCACAAGGCACTCATTGAGGCTGAGCTTGAGGCACAGAAGAAGGAGATTATCTCTAAGCTCGAAAAAGGTCAGATTCTTGAAGGTACTGTCAAGAACATCACAAACTATGGCGTATTCATCGACCTCGGTGGTGTTGACGGTCTCATCCACATTACAGACCTCTCTTGGGGCCGCGTAAGCGATCCTAAGGAAATCGTTCAGCTCGACCAGAAGCTCAACGTTGTTATCATCGACTTCGATGACGAGAAGAAGCGCATTGCCCTCGGTCTGAAGCAGCTCACTCCACACCCATGGGATGCTTTGGATGCTAACCTCAAGGTTGGTGACAAGGTGCACGGCAAAGTTGTTGTGATGGCTGACTACGGTGCATTCATTGAGATTGTACCTGGTGTAGAAGGTCTTATCCACGTATCTGAAATGTCATGGAGCGCACACCTCCACTCTGCACAGGAGTTCATGAAGGTGGGCGACGAAGTGGATGCTATCATCCTCACCCTCGACCGCGAGGAGCGCAAGATGTCTCTCGGCGTGAAGCAACTGAAGGCTGATCCATGGGAGAACATCGAGGAGAAGTATCCTGTAGGCAGCCAGCACACCGCCAAGGTTCGCAACTTCACTAACTTCGGCGTGTTTGTTGAAGTGGAAGAAGGTGTTGACGGTCTTATCCACATCTCCGACCTCTCTTGGACCAAGAAGGTGAAGCACCCATCAGAGTTCACCAAGATTGGTGAGCCTATTGAAGTTCAGGTGCTCGACATCGACAAGGAAAATCGTCGTCTCTCTCTCGGCCACAAGCAGCTGGAGGAGAATCCTTGGGACAAGTTCGAAGAAATCTTCACACAGGACTCTGTACATCAGGGCAAGATTACTGAAGTGCTCGACAAGGGTGCAGTTATCGCCCTCGAAGGCGGTGTAGAAGGCTTCGCAACTCCTAAGCACCTTGTGAAGGAAGACGGCAGCCAGGCACAGCTGGGCGAGACTCTCGACTTCAAGGTGATTGAGTTCAACAAAGATTCTAAGCGCATTATCCTCTCTCACTCTCGCATCTTTGAAGATGTAGCTCGTGCAGAGGCTAAGGCTGCCAAGAAGGCAGAAAGCGCAGCTAAGAAGGCAAGCCGTCCACAGAAGGAGCAGGCTCCTGTCATCAAGAATGTGGCAGCATCTACTTCTCTCGGTGACATCGACGCACTTGCAGCTCTTAAGGCTCAGATGACCGACGAAGCTAAAGGTGAATAATTCTCACTGAAGCATCATACCAAAGGGACATGTCCACAAGGATATGTCCCTTTTTATACACATTATTATATTATAGCAATGGCTAACAAAAACATCATAACCCCTATCCTGCTCTCCCTGCTGCTCACACTCGTAGCCTGCGAAACGCGGAAGGAGAAATTTCCCCAAGAGATAACAGACGAGGAATGGGAGAACCTTCCCACATTGGAGGACATCATCTGCGACAGCATTGCAGAGAAGGAGGACATCAGCATTGAGTGCGCTGCTCTTTGCAACGACCTCAACAATGACATACGTTCCCTGTCAATGGTCAATTCGCCTACAGCACTCATTGATGCAAAGAAGGAACACCAGACCCTGATTGTCAAGGTAACACATAGTGCCAAGAACCTCAAACAGCATGAACGCACCATTCTCTACACGTACAGCGAACAAGCCGTTAGCACATACGATGATGTTTGCCGCCGTTACGAGATTCCAGCCAGTGGTGTCATCGCCAATCTTGAGCAACTCATCCATGACCTGAACCAAGTTCGTTCCCATAAGGACTTTACCGACTATAACAATCGTCACTATGGTGTAATACAAAAGTTGGACGATATTCATCTGTGCATCGAACGTCGAAGCAACAACATTCCNAAAGTAAAACNCCTNGCCCAAGCATTGNANACCGACTATCAATCNAAACAGAGGGCGTTTGAGNCAGAATAGCACAAGAGAANCACATTCATGCATAATCTCGTTTAATGCCAATGACTAAAAGACGGAAAAAACAAACGAAAACTTGTCTGTTCAACCTTTTTCCACTATCTTTGTACCATATTACTAACGAATAAGACTTAGCTATATATGTTTGCAAAAGATATTTATGTTCAGCGCCGTACTGAACTGAAGAAACGAGTTGGTGAAGGACTTATCCTTATGTTTGGCAACAACGATGTGCCCAACAACTATCCAAACAACACATACCATTTCCGTCAAGACAGCAACTTCCTATACTATTTCGGTCTGAAACGTGAGGGATTGGCTGCTATCATTGACGTCGATAACGACCAAGAGTATGTGTTCGGCAACGACATCGACATTAACACAATCATCTGGACAGGTTTTGTGCCGTCAGTAGCTGACCTTGCAGCCAGTACAGGCATTAGCAACACGGCACCGATGGCACAGCTGAAGGTGATGGTAGATGCGGCTAAAGCCAAAGGACAGACCATCCATTTCTTGCCACAATATCGTCACGACCTGATGATTCAACTTGCTGACCTCGTGAACATTCATCCCTTGCAGTCAAGAGAAAAAGCTTCCGTGAAACTCATCAAGTCGATTGTTGCCATGCGCTCCATTAAGAAGCCTGAAGAAATCGAAGAACTGAAGAAAGCTTCCGAGATTGGCTACATGATGCACACCACCGCGATGAAGCTTTGTGCTCCAGGCGTAACCGAGAAGTATATTGCAGGTGTCATTGAAGGTATCGCCATGAGCTATGGCGATGGTGTATCTTTCCTTGCCATTCTCTCTACCCATGGTGAGATTCAACATGGTTTTCCAAGCTTCAAGCCTATGGAAGCAGGGCGAATGATGCTCTGCGATGCTGGTGCTGAAACCAGCGAGAACTACTGCTCTGACCACACTCGTGTGACACCTGTCTCAGGTAAGTTCACTCAGCAGCAACGCGACCTTTATGCAGGTGTGGAAGCCGCTCACGACTGGGTGATTGCCAACGCGAAGCCCGGTGTGAAATGGCTTGATATACACCTTGGTTCTGCCCGTGTGATGGTTGACCATCTGAAGTCGCTTGGACTTATGAAGGGCGACACAGAAGAGGCGGTTCAAGCAGGTGCGCACGCCATGTTCTCCCCCTGTGGTCTTGGTCACATGATGGGCATGGATGTTCATGACATGGAAGGCTTGGGACAAAATTATCTCGGTTTCGACGATGAAGTACAACCATCTACCCAGTTCGGTCTCTGCAACCTGCGTTGTGGACGACGTTTGCAGGAAGGCTTCGTCATGACCGACGAGCCAGGCATGTATTTCATTCCTCATCTCATCGACTTGTGGCGCACAGAGAAGAAGCACATGGAGTTCATCAACTACGAGGCATTAGAGCCTTGGCGCAACTTTGGCGGTATCCGTTTGGAAAACGACATCCTCATCACCAAGGACGGCTGCAAGATGATTGGTGACAAGATTATTCCATACCACATCGACGATGTGGAAGAGTTCATCAACAACAAATAAGACAATCATTCATAACTAACAACTATATGAAAAAGACTTTATTATTGACCGCGCTCCTAACGCTCGGCACCACCCTCTTCGCACAAGAGAAGAACGAGGGATTCCAGTTCACCGTGGTGAAAGAGAATCCAATCACATCCACAAAAAACCAAAACCGTTCTGGCACATGCTGGGCATTCTCTTCCCTCGGCTTCTTCGAGGCAGAACTGCTCCGTATGGGCAAAGGAGAATGGGACTTCTCTGANATGTACNTTGTCCACAAGANTNACGAGGACCGNGCAAAAGCCACGGTTCGTCTGCACGGCGACATGNACTTCAGCCAAGGCGGTTCTTTCTACGACTGCGTATATTGTATGAAGCATTACGGTATGATTCCTCAGTCAGCCATGCCCGAACCAGGCACACTCTATGGCGACTCGCTGCCTAACTTCAATGAGTTCTTCAGCATTCTTGCCCCTATGGTGAACGCTGTTGCCAAAGGCGAACAGAAGAAACTCTCCCCCATCTGGTTCAAGCCCATCAACGCAACACTCGATGCCTATCTTGGCGAGTGTCCCACAGAATTTACCTATAAGGGTAAGAAATACACCCCACAATCTTACATGGCATCCACAGGTCTTAACATGGACGACTACGTAAGCCTCACTTCCTTTACACACCATCCCTTCTACGAGCAGTTCATCATCGAGGTGCAGGACAACTGGCGTTGGGGACTCTCTTACAATCTTCCCCTCGACGAGTTTATGGAAGTGATGGAGACTGCTGTAAAGAACGGCTACACCTTTGCATGGGGAGCTGACGTATCCGAGAACGGATTCTCTCGCGAAGGCATCGCTGTATGCCCAGACCTTCAGAAAGTGAAGGAAACCAACGGCAGCGACTACGAACATTGGTTTGGCACATCAGCCACCCCCAGCCGTGCTGCCTATACCGCCCGTCCATTGCCCGAAATTACCGTCACGCAAGAGATGCGCCAAGAGGCATACGACAACTGGGAAACTACCGATGACCACGGCATGGTGATATACGGCATCGCTACCGACCAGAACGGCAAAGAGTATTTCATGGTAAAGAACTCATGGGGTACAGACTACAAGTACAAAGGTGTATGGTATGCGTCCAAAACATTCGTTGCCTACAAAACCATGAACATCCTCATCCACAAGGATGCCCTTCCAAAGAACATTGCAAAGAAGTTAGGTATCAAGTAGAAGAGCTACATTAACATAACACACAAAATAGCAAAGAAAGAGTCCTAAAGTCGAGATAGACTTTAGGACTCTTTCTTTGCTATGCTACACACACAGATACTGTCTCCGAAAGTGTGTCCAAACATGACGGCATAATTTGTATATTCAATCAACATTCCATGTGATAAAATGTCCAACAGACCGACATAGCAGCTTCACACCAACAGCATACATCCACAAAACAAGAAGC
>WFMB01000143.1 GCA_009177185.1 Bacteroidales bacterium | reverse complement strand
TTTTTGCGTACCGACAATGCGGTAAGTCGCCAAAATTTATCGCAGAAGCACTTGGCGTGCATATATCAACTATTTACAGAGAGTTAGACCGCAATAAGAATAAACGTGGTGGCTATGCCCATAACGCCCATGAGATGGCCATGGAGCGGCAGGATCGCATTAAGAAGAACGGAATGATCTCTGCTAAGATCAAATTTGATTGTCTTCAACACATAAGAGTGGATGATTGGTCTCCCGAGCAAATTTCAGGAGTGATGAAGGTCATGGGCGTTAAAGTGAGCCACACCACTATATACAAGTGGGTAGCGGAAGACAAGGTTGCCGGAGGTACACTCTTTGAGCATCTACGCCATAAAGGACATAGACGCAAGGAGAATCCTTACAAAGGAGCCTCTGCACGCAATATCCCTAACCGAACATCCATAAAAGACCGTCCTCCACAAGCAAACGGGAAGCGCTTCGGAGACTGGGAAATGGATCTCATTATCGGAAAAAACGGTTTCCAGGCCATTCTGGTTCTTGTAGAAAGATCTACAGGATACGTCATCATTCATCGTCTCAAACACGGGAAAAAAGCAAAGGAACTTGCAAAGGATGTAATACGACTACTATTTGCATATCGTGCGCAGGGCGTGCTGACGATTACCACCGATAATGGATCAGAGTTCTCTCAACATCAAATGATTTCCAAAGCGCTTAACGGTGTGATGGTGTATTTTACCGACCCATACGCATCCTGGCAGAAAGGGCTTGTAGAATATTCCAATAAACTTATACGACAATATATACCGAAAGGCTCTGACTTTGATGAAATTAGTCCGCCACAGCTCATGTCTATTCAGAAAAAACTCAATAACAGACCTCGAAAAAAGCTCGGTTTCTCTACTCCCAAAATAGAATTCTTTAAACACTTTAACTGATATGACTACTGAACAATATCAACTGTTGACACAATTCGCAAATGACCTTGACTCTGCTTTAAGAGAGTACCCTGACAAACATAAATGTTTCTCTTTTGAGGACGAAAACATTTCTGACGCAATACAGGCTGCCGTCAAAATGATGCACCTGATAAGAACACTCCATGTTCCTGTTTTAGGCAAATTGGACGGAATCGATGACCCTTTTTGACCTTTCCATTTGCCTTTTTTCAGATTATTCGTAAATTCGCACTTGCTTGTTTAATCTGCGGTGTAAGCGCGCGGGAAAAACAATTTGCTTAATTCATGATTTTTTTGTAAATTTGCACCTTGAAAACGCATAAACATTAATACAGAAATGGCAGAAAAAGAAGAGGAATATAGCGCCAGTAATATCCAGGTGCTCGAAGGCCTGGAGGCTGTGCGCAAACGCCCTGCAATGTATATAGGAGACATATCAGCCAAGGGTCTCCATCATCTCGTCTCTGAGGTNGTNGATAACTCGATTGACGAGGCNCTCGCCGGNTTTGCCCATCACATCTCGGTNACCATCAATCCTGACAACTCCATTACTGTAGTGGATGACGGNCGCGGTATCCCTGTNGATATGCATGAGAAGGANCACAAGAGCGCNCTTGAGGTGGTGCTTACGGTGCTTCATGCCGGCGGTAAGTTCGACAAGGGCTCCTACAAGGTGTCGGGCGGTCTCCATGGCGTGGGCGTGTCGTGCGTGAATGCTCTTTCTACATATCTGCGTGCCGAGGTTCACCGCGACGGCAAGGCCTACATGCAGGAATATTCTTGCGGTAAGGCCACTTCGGAACTCAAGGTGATAGGCGAGAGCTCACACTCGGGCACAAGCATTACGTTCAAGCCCGACGGCTCGATCTTCACCGTGACGGAATACGACTACGACACGCTTGCCAAGCGTCTCCGCGACCTCGCTTTCCTTAACGCAGGAATCGAGCTTACACTCACCGACAAGCGTGATGTCGACGAGCAGGGTAATCCCCGCACAGAGGTGTTCTTCTCAAGGGACGGCCTGAAGGAATTCGTTCGCTACATCGATTCCAACAAAGAGACTCTCATCGACGACGTGATCGATCTCAACACCGAGCGTCAAGGTATCCCTGTGGAAGTGGCACTCACATACAATAACACTTACAACGAAAACGTATATTCCTACGTCAATAATATCAACACCATCGAAGGCGGCACCCACCTTTCAGGCTTCCGTCGCGGTCTAACTACTACCCTCAAAAAATACGCCGAGGACAACAACCTGCTGAAGAATGCCAAAGTGGAGATATCTCCCGAGG
>WFMB01000109.1 GCA_009177185.1 Bacteroidales bacterium | reverse complement strand
CATTGACATCAAGTTTAGCGATGAGACCGATATGCTTCTTGAAACAGGTGGGGGGCTAAAGAAGGCGGCACGCCTCTTCTCTAATGACGCTCCTATCCTTGTCCACAATGTTGATATACTTTCCAATGCCGACCTCCTCTCTCTGTACAACGAATCTACATCCACCACACTTCTTGTTTCCCAACGCGATACTCTGCGTTATCTTCTCTTTGACGAGACAGACCGTCTTGTAGGCTGGACGAACATCGCTACAGGGGAGGTGAAGTCACCATATCACCATGTTAAGACCCTTGAGAACCACTCTCAACTGAAGACGTTTGCTTTCTCTGGCATCCAGGTATTCCATCCTTCCCTTCTTCCTTTGATGGATACATGGCAAGGAAAGTTTTCTATCATCGACTTTTATCTCTCTATCTGTGACCAGGTGGACATCAAATGTCACTTCGCCCCAACGCTTCAACTTCTTGATGTTGGAAAACTTGATACCATTGCCCAAGCGGAAGTCTTTTTGGATCCTTTGTAGAAAGACTTGTTGTCTATTTGTTTTTCTTTGTAGCTGATGATACTCATATAGAATAGGCTATGTGAGGTAAATTCTTCTGTTTCATTATCATACTATGACAGACAGCCCCCGTTCTCGTATGTAGAACGGGGGCTGTCTGTTATCCTTCTCTTCTCTTTAGAAGTCTGTCTTATTCCATGTTGATGGACGGCTTCGTGTTCGGGTCAGAAGTTGAAGCGGTACTTGGCACCAGCCATGAACCACACACCTGGTTGCTGGATGTTTGCGAAGTCGTAGTAGGGGTGGTTGGTGAGGTTATTGGCTTGGGCGTAGAGTGTGTAGTGGGGTGTTTGCCACTGGAGTTTGAGGTCGAGTGTGCCGAAAGTGCCAAAGGATTGGTGTTGGTTCGTTTTTACATTATCAAATTCGCCTTCGCGGTTTTTGAGGGTGAAATCCCACTGTGCGGAGAGCTGCTTGCAGATGTGGTGGCGCAGGGAGGCGACGAACTTGTGGCGCAGGAAGGTTAGGTGTGATGCATAGTTGGTCGTTTGTTCTTCATTGACGCGGTATCGATAGTTGTAGCAGTAGCTGAGGGTGAGGTGTTGTAGTGTGGATGAGGTGCTCAATAGGTGTGTGAAGTCGAAGTCGGCGAGTGCTTCTGCTCCGATGTTGTCGATGTTGCTGTTAGCTGTGGTATAGATGGTGGTATTGGTGTATCTTACCCAGTCAATCATGTCAGTGCCATGGCGATAGAAGCCTTTGGCTTGAAGGCGGAGAAAGGCATTGGCGTAGGAAGCTCCGAGGTGCCAGTCGGTACTCTTTTCGGGTTTCAGCTGCGTGTTGCCTTGCAAGCCTGGTCCATTGTAGTAGAGGTCGGTATAGGTAGGGGTGCGGAGGCTTTGGTTGAACGATGCGTAGAGTTTCACGCCCTCTGCAATGCGCCACGATACATCCATGCCTGGATAGAGATGCATGCCTCCCTCAACGGAGGTGTTGTGATTGGCGAGCATGCCGAGGGAGAGGGTCAGGCGGTCGAGAAGAATGTTATGTTCGAGGTAGAGCCCGATGTTGCTGCGGCCGTCCTTGTATTTGTAGTGTTCGTCATGATCGGGCACTTTATATTTGTGCCAATCGGTTTCAGGAATCTCCTTGCCGAGTCGGGTGGAAAGGATGTTCTCGCGTCGGAACTCGATACCGATGGCTGTTTTGCCCAGTGCCCAAGTGGTGTGAGCGTTGGCATTGGCACCATAGACATTGGTCTGATGGAAGTTTTGATACGCAGTAGGATTGGTACGCCACCAAACGTAGTGGTCGAGTGCACGGTTCCAATAGACTTGTAGTGGAACGCAGACACGACCTTTATATTCAGCTTGTGCAGCGAGGAGGGTGCGACGGTTTTCTTCATACTGGGAGTTGGAGCCTGTACCATAGAAGGTGTTGGCACCATAATCCATGGTGCTCATGCCAGCTTGTAGTGTGGCATTGAAGAGACGGGAGGTGTAGCGACCGTTCCAGTAGGCATTGGTTTTCTTGAAGTCGTCGTTGCTGTCGGCACCGTCGCTTTGGGTGTAAGCTCCGCTGATGCGATTGTTGAAGTGGTNGCTTTTCAGTGCCATATGGGCATTGCCTCCCCATGTGCCGTGAGAGCCTCCTTGTAGGTGAATTCCGAGGTTGCTTTGAGGCTCGGTGCGTGTGACGATGTTGATAGCTCCAGCAAAGGCCTGACTGCCGTAGATGCGGCTGGCTCCACCCTCGACCACTTCGATGCGTTCTATATCATCCACGCTGACTGGCAAATCAACCGTGAAGTGACCTGTATGAGGGCTGGATATATTGATGCCATTGAGCAAAACGGTGAGCTGGTCTTCTGTGCCACCATTCACACCAATGTCAGTTTGGANGCCGAAACCTCCACGTTGACGCNCATCCACGCCTGCTGCCAGTNTCAGCAGGNCGTTNACGGAGTTTGCGCTGGAAGCCTCTATGTCCTGCCTGTTGATGACTTGGACAATACGGACGGCTTTGTCGGTGGGGAGTGGGGTGCGAGTGCCGACCACTTCGGTGTCGTTAAGGTTGATTTCGTATGCAGGGTTGTTGCCTTGCTTTTGTGCCATAACAGCAGGAGCAGCCATCAGCATGGCTGCGATGAAGAATGATGTTCTCATGTGATAAATGTTAAAAGAATTTTCCTACGATGGTTATCTTGTCACTGCGGCTGATGCCACCTGGATTTGTGCCAAGCTCTTCTTCGGGCACGACCATGTTCCACTGCTGATAGTAGGCTGTCCAGAACGGTGGAATTTGTCCGTTGTGGTCGTGGAAGGACATGGGTACTTTGGGGAAGATTGCTTTCCCTGCATGGTCGAAGTATGAGAGCTGAACGAGTTCGCTACAGTAGAGGGCTGAGTCGCTTGGCATGTATTGAAAGTCATAAGGTCTGCCAAGGTAGGTTTTTGCCTTCTCTACGCATGCAACGACGGAGGTGGTGTCCTTGAGGCGACCGAGCAGCACCATCGGGCAGTCTGCTGCCGTGTGGTCGCAGTCGATAAAGAAAGAATCGATGGGATTGAGCCATACACCGTGTTTGCCTGACGCTTCGAGTGCGTACATTTTCCCGTCGGGCTCTTGGCAAACGATGGCTACATGAGAAACTTGCTGAAGGTCTATACCTTCAGTCACAGAGACGATGGCTTGCGCAATGCCATCACGCGAGGGACTTGCTACACAGAAGAGCAAGTCGCCGTGTTGAAGTGCGGTGAGGTCAAGCAGTTCATCTTCTTCTGCAGAAGATAAGCCTGTGTTGTGGGACTCTGCTTCTGCTATGATATGATGGCTCATTGCCATCTTGGCGGCAGAAGAATTGGGACAGGCCACGGCCAAGGTGGCAACACTGAGCACGCTGATGGTGATTTCTTTCTTCAAACTGAGAAAGATGGCATCACCATGGCGCGAAAAGTGTTGCCATCTGATTACCTCGGACTTCTTTTGACTTGTTTTGTTCATTTTTGTTTGTTGTTAAATGATAATGTGCTATAGTGTTGTTTTCTATAGTTTAAAGTTCATTCCTACTTCTGTTTCAAGTTGCGTTCTGCATCCATGCGGAGCAGGATGAACAGCAACAGGGTGAAGCCCCACAACGAGGAGCCTCCGTAGGAAAAAAAGGGTAGTGGAATGCCGATGACGGGAGTGAGGCCCAGCACCATGCCCACATTGATGAATAGGTGGAAGAGGAAGATGCAGAGCACGCAGTAGCCATAGACACGCCCCATCGTATCGGTTTGGCGTTCGGCCACGGCAATGAGTCGCCAAATGAACAGAAGATAGACGATGAGCACTCCTGCTGCACCGATGAATCCCTCTTCTTCTCCGACTGTACAGAAAATGAAGTCTGTGTGTTGTTCGGGCACGTAGCGAAGTTTTGTCTGCGTGCCGTTGAGGAAGCCTTTACCTGTGAGACCGCCTGAGCCAATGGCAATCTTTGCCTGATTCACGTTGTAGCCAGCACCGCGAGGGTCATCTTTTTTGCCGAGCAACACCTCGATGCGTGTGCGCTGATGGTCTGCAAGGTGCTCGATGATGCTGCTGCTCAGATAGTAGAGTGAGCAGGAGACAATGGCAAAGACGGCAATGAGTCCGTATTTGTAAAGGCGTGTGTAGAGGGTCATTCCGATGATGTAGAGAATCATCAACACGCATGCTCCTAACATCACATAGCATACGTCGAAAGGAATGACATAGATGGAGAACAGCATGGCAAGCAGTGTGGAACCCAGACAGGTGGCTGACATGACTTTCACGGCAAAGGTGTTGTGGCAATAGACCCAAACCATGCCGATGGTACAAATCATGGCGAGCAATAGCACCGTGAACTCACCGATAGACACAGGCATGTTGGGGATATAGTCTTCGCTGAATTTCATGCCTACCACAAAATAGACAACACAGGCGAATCCTGTGAAAAGCAGCGACCCTGTCATGCCTTCACGATAAAGCATTAGGAAGAAAGCGAAATAGACGAGGGCGGATCCTGTTTCCTTTTGCCCGATGATGAGCACCATCGGAAGGAGAATCAAGCCGATGGCGATTCCGATGTCCTTGGATTTTTTGATATTGTAATCATGCCTGNCCATCAGCTTTCCTAAAGCTAATGCCACAGCGANTTTTGCAAATTCGNCGGGTTGTATTTTGACAGAAGCCCCTAAAGNCAACCACGNNCGGGAGCCTTTTGTGTCAGGGGCAATGACAATGGTGACAGCCAGAAGAAGAATCATCGCTCCATAGATGACGTAAGCTGCAGTGTCGTAGAAGCGTTTTTCGATGAGCATCAGCACTATGGCTAACACCAGCGAGGTGCCACCCCATACGATTTGCTTGCCAGAGTTCGTTTCCCAAGCAAAAAGGTCTGGGTTGTTGAAGTCGTAACAAGCACCACACACACTGAACCAGCCCCATACGATAAGAATCACATAGAGCAGAATCGTAATCCAGTCAATGCTGAGAAAGATGCCTTTATTACTTTGTCCTGTCATTGTCTTCGGTCTATGTTATCGTTCACGAGTTCCATAATCAATGTGGCGGTTTTGGAACGACTAATTTTACGCTTTTTCCTCACTGGCAGGAGAGAGTTCCCCGTTGATGTATTGTTCCATAATCAGTGCACCGATGGGCACACCGTATGTAGCACCGAAACCACCATTCTCCACATATACGGCGACTGCAATCTTTGGGTCCTCCATTGGAGCGAATCCCATGAAGGCAGAGTGGTCTTTGCCGCGATTCTGTGCTGTACCTGTTTTGCCACACACCGCATATTGGGGGCTGTTGGCACTATGGCAAGTACCCCCAAGCACAGCCTTGCGCATACCTTCCACTACCATATTGTAATAGTTTGTGTCAACCTTTGTCTTATGCTTCGCTTTCAGGCTGTCAGCAATGTGTCCGTCCTGTATGTCCTTGACAATGTGGGGAGTGATATAATAGCCACGGTTAGCGATGGTGGCACAGAGATTGGCTATCTGGAGTGGGGTGAGCGTCACCTCGCCTTGTCCAATAGCGATGGAGATAACACCGAGTGCATTCCACCGTCCAAGTCGGCGGTCATAGTATTCAGCATTAGGAATCATGCCGCGTGCCTCGCCAGGCAGGTCAATGCCCAGTTTGTAGCCAAAGCCCATTGACACCATGTAATCTTTCCATGTGGTGACGGCATCTTGAATGGTCGTGTACTTCTGTCGGTTGCTCAGCATGTGGTAGAGTCCCCAACAGAAGTAGCCGTTGCAGGAAGTGGCAATGGCTGGGAGGAGGGGCAGGGGAGAACCGTGACCATGGCAACCCACCTTCATGCCTCTGGTTATGAAGCCGTGATAGCAAGGATAGGCAGTGGAAGATGTAATGATACCCTCCTGCAAGAAAGTCAATCCTTGAGAAGTCTTGAACGTGGAACCAGGAGGATATGTGCCAGATATGGCACGGTTCAGCATCGGCTTCATTGGGTCTCGTTGCATCTCCATCATCTGCGTGCCACGCTGCTTGCCTTCCATGCGATGCGGGTCATAGCTGGGCGAACTCACCATACAAAGAATCTCGCCAGTCTTTGGTTCAATGGCTACAATCGCTCCCATCTTGCCTTCCATCAGTCGTTCGCCCAATGCTTGTAACTTAGCATCAATGGAAAGTGTCAGGTTCTTGCCTGGTATAGGCTTGCGGTCCATAGCACCATTCTTGTAGTGTCCCTGTATGCGTCCGCGTGCATCTCGCAGCAGCACCTCAACGCCTTTCACACCTCGGAGCTCTTGCTCGTAACTGCGTTCCACGCCTTGCTTCCCGATATAGTCTCCAGGGGAATAGTAGTCATCCCGTTCTACATCGGCTGGTGACACTTCAGCCACGTCACCCAGTACGTGGGCACAATAATCAGTGGCGTATCGACGAATCGTTCTCTCTCTTACATAGAAACCATGAAAGCGGAACATCTTCTCTTGGAAAATGCTGAACTCCTCTGCTGAAATCTGTGCAAGAAATAACTGTTGTGTGTAAGGAGAATATCCTGGATTCTTGTTACGATTCGTGATGAGTGCCATCCGTTCGTCAAACGTCGCCTTGGTGATGTTGAGTGTTTTGCAAAATTCGAGCGTATCGAGCTTGTTCACTTCGCGCATGATGACCATGATGTCGTAGGCTGGTTGGTTATAGACCAGCAACTCACCATTACGGTCATAGATGACACCTCGGGATGGGAAGATTATGCTATTTAAGAAAGCGTTGTTATCAGCACGGCTTTTATACTCTTCATCTGATAGTTGCAAGAAAGCCAATCGGGTGATATAGCTTAGCACCACTATGAGTGCTATGCCGCCGATAATGAACTTGCGGTATTCGTAGAGATGGTTCTGCATCGTTGTGCCTGTTGCCTATGGATGAAGTTCGTTTTTTTTGTTGGTACGCACTAACAATTCCATGCCTATAATGATGACTGTGGAAAGTGCCGCACCACAACCTATTGCCAATAGCGTCAAAGTCCAGTTTGCTAACGTACAGGCATCCAAAAGATAGAATACAATATGCAGGATGAGGAGTAGCATGAATACGTAGAGCGTATAGCGACCCAACCCAAGTGTGGTGATGGAGGGGGTAAAGGCTTCTGCGGCATCGTGTGGTCTGAACATGTTCAGTAGTTTGGGCTGTACCATGGCTGCCAATGTGCAGGAAGCTGATGCCATTCCTGCGGTATTGCTGAACAAGTCGAACACAAGACCGATGAAGAATCCCCACAACAACATAGATGTGCGCGATGTCTCACGGTGCATGCACACTATCATGTAGCCTATGACCAATGGTGTGACGTAGCCGAACAGGTGAATGTGGTTGAATACAATCACTTGCAAGAACGACAACACGAAGAAGCGTGTCAGGCGTAATAAGAACGGGGAACTCATCTTGCTGTTTCGGGATTGGTTTGTTTTTTAGGGGGAATATTGTCTTGCTCAGCAGGATTCAAGGCTTGATGCTCTAATTGACGGCGCTCTTGTGCGGTGTAGTTCGTGATGACAGACACCTCTCGCAGGGTGGCGAAATTGGCGAACAGTTTCACTTTTAGCTGATAAGACATTCCATCGGACGAGTCGTCTATGCTTTGAATGCTTCCAATGGGCAGTCCAGGCGGGAAAATGTCTGAGAATCCATTGGTTTCCACAATGTCCTTGTTCTTCACAGGCGCATGGCGTGGAATACTGGTCACGTATGCGATATCAGCGTAACCACGTTTCCAAATGAGCGAGCCGAAATACTCAGAATGGCGCAGACGGCAACTAATCTTGCTGTTTACATTCAATAGGGGGATGATGATGCTGTAGTGGCGGCTGGTCATATAGACGATGCCGACCACACCCTGTGAACAAACGACACCCATTTCTGGTCGAATGCCATCAGCTTCACCCTTGTTAATGGTGATGAGATTGTTTGCCTTGTGAAGGGTCATGTTGACCACCTGTGCATGTATGACATCGTACTTTCGTGCCAAAGCGTACATGTGCTTCATGCTGTCCAACTTCGCCTGTCTCTGGGCTTGTTTCAGTTCATATAGCTCTCGGCGCAGTTGTTCGTTTTTCCGTTCCAGTGTAGCATTCTCTTCCTTCAGATGGAGGTATGCCGTAATGTTACTAATGACGTCGTAGGTCGAACCTACCACGCCATTAGCTGTTGTGAAGTACACATTCTTTTGGTATCCGTTGTGGCTGAAGAGGAAGATTAAGCTAATCACCTCCAACAACAAGAACAGAAACCAGTGCTTGTTCTTTACAATGATGTCAATGAGTGCACGCATGGCGCAGTTATCTCATCAGGAACTGGAAGTTGTTCACGTTCTTCAGTGCAATGCCTGTGCCCTTTGCCACCGAGTGCAAGGGATCATCATCGACATGGAACGGAATATGAATCTTATCGGTGAATCGTTTTGCCAAACCACGGAGCAACGCACCACCACCTGTCAACCAAATGCCGTTCTTCACGATATCGGCATACAGTTCTGGTGGCGTGTTCTCTAATGCTTGCAACACGGCTGTTTCAATCTTAGCGATGGTCTTGTCAATGCTGTGTGCAATCTCCTGATAACATACCGACACTTCTTTGGGAAGAGCCGTGATGCGGTCAGGACCATGCACAATATAATCCTCTGGTGCTTCATCGCCAAGGTCAGTCAGTGCAGAACCTACATTGATTTTAATGCGTTCTGCCATACGTTCACCCACTTTCATGTTGTGCTGGCGTGCCATGTATTCTTGTATGTCGGCAGTGAGTTCGTCACCAGCCACACGGATGGAGTTGTTGCTGACAATACCACCCAATGAGATGACAGCAATCTCGGTGGAACCCCCACCGATGTCAACAATCATCTGACCCTCTGGAGCTTCCACGTCGATACCGCAACCGATGGCAGCAGCCATGGGTTCAAAGATAAGATACACATCGCGTCCGCCTGAATGTTCGGCGCTGTCGCGCACGGCACGCAGTTCCACTTCGGTAGAACCCGATGGAACGCCAATCACCATGCGGAGTGATGGTGTGAAGAGGTGGTGTCCCGTCTTGACCATCTTGATGAGTCCACGCATCATCTGTTCACAGGCATAGAAGTCGGCTATCACACCGTCACGCAACGGACGGCTGGTACGGATACCATCGTGTTCTTTTCCAAACATTAGTTTGGCTTTGTGGCCGACTGCAATCATCTTGTTGGTCTTCTTGTCGAGAGCGACTACCGAAGGTTCATCTACCACAATTTTGCCGTTGCACGTGATGATGGTATTGGCGGTGCCAAGGTCCATCGCAATATCTTGTGATAAGGAGAAAAATCCCATACGATTATTTACGGTTTGACGATTTACAATTTACGACTTTTCTCACAGATTAGTTTGCGAAATAGGCGTGAATAGCAGTGTCATAGTGGCTGGAAGTTGCGAATGCACGCTCTGCAAACTGCTTGCGCTGTGCCTTCGTGGTTTCAGCCCCTTGTGCCTTCACGATGTCAAGCAATGGCTTGTATTCAGCTTTGCTTGGAACGATGACCACATCGTTGAAGTTCTTGGCAGCGGCACGAATGAGTGAAATACCACCAATGTCAATCTTCTCAATGATAGAAGACTCATCGCTTGTGGATGCCACTGTCTCCTCGAAGGGGTAGAGGTCAACGATAACGAGGTCAATCTCAGGGATTTTATACTTCGCCATCTCCTNCTGGTCGCTNGTCAATTCGNNACGTCCAAGAATGCCACCGAATACTTTGGGATGGAGCGTCTTNACGCGTNCGCCCAGAATGGAANGATATGTGGTGAGGTCCTCAACTTTCTCACACGGGTAGCCGAGACTCTCAATGAATGCTTGTGTACCTCCTGTTGAAAGGAATTTTACGCCGTTTTTGTTCAACTCTGCCAACAACTCGTCGAGTCCATCTTTATGGAACACGGATACAAGAGCCGTCTTGATTTTCTTCGTTTCCGCCATTTCTGTCCGATATTTGATATTTATAAACTTATTGAAATTCGCTTATTTGTGTATATGAGAACTATTACACACAATTCTTTACCTTATGGGCTACAAAGGTAGGCATTTCTTCCGACACATACGGAAAGAAAACAGAAATTTTATGTGCTGAAAGTAGTTTTTCTTGTCAGGGCGGAAACATTGCCCTCCATTTGTATTTCGGAGTGTTCTATTTCGTGGGAATGAACAGGCTGTTGCTTACGTTGTTCTTGTTGGCGTAAGTCGTGTGTAGCTGCACTTCTGCTGCTGATTCTCCTCGTGTTTTTCGGCAGTGGATGCGACCTGTATATCGAATTTTTTGTCCAGGTTGCAAGGTAGTAGTGAGCGATGGCGAGGCGATGAATGCTTTGGCATCGTTTGTGGTCAGATAGATGACAATGTTAGGAATGGCACTGTTGGATGTGTTAGTGATGAAGCCTTCTACCTCGATAATCTCATCCTTGGAAATGTAGCCATCGCCGTTGGTGTCCATGTAGGTGAGGTCGGATAGGCTGATGGCAGCTGATGGGGTGCTGACGGGATTGCCGTATTCTTCGTCGCGACGTGTTTCNGCTTTATCCCGTCCCTTCNATCTGTGATGCAACGCTCANGCCCAATGCTGCCCNTATACCCATTCCGATGAGGCTGCCNAACGCTGCGTTTTCGCCACGGAAATGTCCGTGTNCCGACAGAAATCCAATCATTTCGCCGACGTGCCCTCCAATCATGGCACCTGTTGCGCCGCTTTGAGCCTGATAGGCACTTCCACAACTGCTGACCATCATGGCGATGACCAACACCATACATATTGCTTTTGTCTGTTTCATTGTCGTTGGTTGTTTTACCAGCATTTTATAGGCTTGTTTCTTTACTTGATGTTTGTTCTTTTATGTAGCTGTCAATCAGTTGTCTGGCAATTGACATTTTTTCTGGTATTTGTGGCATGTGCTCACTGTCANANCANCCANCCCGACTNNNTTCTTCCTNTTGCAGATGCAACTCNCNGCTCACATAATCNGCCNTAAATCCAATCANGATTNCACAGNGATAGGGCCAGGCNTGGCTGCCAAAGTATTGAATGTTTGTGATGGTCAGCCCCACCTCTTCTTTCACCTCGCGTTCTACGCAGTCTTCCAATGTTTCGCCAGTCTCAACGAAACCAGCCACTAATCCGAACATTTCTTTCCGTCGAAAGTTTTTGGCGTGTACGAGCAGTATTTTGTCGCCTCGTCGGATGCGCACAATGATGGCGGGGCTTACCTGTGGCCACACCTCTTTGCCGCAATGGGTACACTGCTTGCTGATGGTGGNGGTGCGTTTCATGGGNCCACCNCACACACCGCAATAACGGGTGTTNGAATCCNAATAGAGCAGTNCGGATGCTNTGNNAGCAANATGNTAGNAGGCTGGCGGCAGCACGTTCCATGACTCACGCAATCCCACTGTCTCCAAGCCTTGCATGTTGCTGGGCGGTGTGTTGAGGCTGTATGCCATGCAGGGAATGCCCTCTATCATAGGCAGTTCTTGACAAGGTGTCCACTCCTTGATAGGCACGGGAGGTTCTGCTGAACAGGGTACATGATACCCCTCTTCGTCGTGTTGCAATAGGAGTGTATTGCCAATGAACACGAACCAATATGTTTTCTGTCTTTCCATAAGGCTTGCGATAGAAATCACGGCAAAATTAGGTGTTATTTACCATATAGCCGCCATTTTTATGGATAAAATCATTAAAAAGGTTAAGACTTGGGGGATTAGTTGTGGATTCGACCGAAAAGGAGTATATTTGTACACAAAATTCAGACTGACTACATGATAAAGCATCACCACGCGTACATATATATATTGCTGACTTTTCTATACATGCTCGTTTCCGTTCCTGTTTCTGCCGATAAGCGTGACAAGAAAGTGAAGGAGAGAATCACAGCCACTATACCCGACATAGAACCTGACCCAATAGCTCACAAATCGCGACCAGACCGTCATCCGAATGTGTTGGAGATACCTGTTTTGATGGGGAATGGAACGGATGAGCAGTTGCATGGGATAGATGTGAGCCACTATCAGGGACGTATCAACTGGGATGAAGTGGTGCATGATTCAAAGGTGAACTATGTCTATCTGAAGGCGACGGAGGGTGTCAATACCATCGACGACACTTACACCTACAACTTCAACGAGTGCAAGCGCGTTGGACTAAAAGTGGGGAGCTATCTGTTCTTTCGTCCGCATCTTTCCCCAAAGGCTCAGTTTGAGCTCTTCCTTTCAAAGGTTGACACAAAGAAGCAGGATTTGCTGCCTATGATTGATGCCGAGGTCATCAGAGGCGTGACGGTTGGTGTGTTTCAAACACGTTTGTTGGAACTCTGCGAATTGTTCGAGAAAGAATATGGCAAGAAGCCCATTATTTATACAGGTCGTAATTTCTTCAACAAGAATATAGCTGGCAATGCCCGTTTCCGTTCCTACAAGTTTTTCATTGCTGCCTATACGTTTGATGAACCCGAATTGAGTACGGGACAAGACTATGTGCTGTGGCAATATACAGCTACAGGACGTGTGCATGGGATTCGTGGCGATGTGGATATGAGTCGTTTGGTTGGGCGGCATCAGCTTCGTGAGCTTTTCTATTGACTTTCATCCTCTATCGTGTTCCGCTTTTTGTGCATAGACGCATCCTGTCAATGCGCTTCGGAAGACATGAGTCGGATATACACCCTGTGCAGGTGATTTCGTTCACCCTGCATGAAATAAAACGAGCACCCTGCGCATATTATTATGCGCAGGGTGCTCGCGTTTGAATGTCAACCAGTTCTGTCTTTAGCCGTTTAGGAAGGCTGTATGAGAGTGCTTCGTCATGCGGTAATTACTTCTTCCATGCGTATGTCGTGTGGTTCGCATGGGATGGATGGGAGTATCTGAAAGGGGAAGGCGATGCCGATGAGTGGGCAGGAAAGCTGTGGCAGCAGTCGGTCATAGTATCCCTTCCCACGCCCTAGTCGGTCGCCTTCTTTTGTAAAGGCCATTCCTGGGATGATGGCGAGGTCGATGTTGCCATAGTCGGTGAAAAGTCCTCCCGATGATTCCTGTATGCCATAAGATGCGCTCGTGCTGAGTGCTTGTTCGCCTGTGTACAGGTGGAGTTCCAGCATATCGCCCACAATGGTGGGAAGCAGAACTTTCTTGCCTTCAGCGTGTAGGGTGCGGATGAGGGCGTGCGTCTCCACTTCGTCGGGCAGAGAATGATAGAGGAGGATGGTATGGCAGTGTTCCTCGCGCTTGATGCGCTCAAGCACTGAATGGCAGATGCTTAGGCTGCAAATCGAAAGCTCCTCTGAGGTATGCTGCTTTTTTCTCTCCCGAATCAGTGTTCGGAGTTCCTTCTTGGTCATGGAGTGACGGTTTTGTCTGTTTATCCTTGAACAACTGAATAGCTTTGGCGATGGTGCTGTCGTCTCGGTTGAGATACTGCACATAATCGTTCGTGTCCAACATATTGTAGATGATGCTGCCATAGATGGCTTGCTCGAAGAGGTTCTGCGACTTGATAATCATGTTGTTGCGACGCTGAATGCCTTTCGAGTCGGCATAACGGATGAATTTGTCCACCAATCCTTGCTTGCGCAGGTATTTCTCCAGTGTGGCAGCATTGTCGAAGGTTGCCAGCTTGTCTCGGTTGTTGTCGGTGTATTCAAAGCAGAATTGCGCTATCGTGCCTTTGGTGACGCATTCGGTATAATAGGGGGTGAGAGCAGTCGTGTCTTCGGCCACGAAGTAGTCGGGCATGATGCCTCCGCCGCCATACACGGTGCGTCCGATGCTGGTCTTGTAGGCTTCTCCTGTCTGATGGATGCTGTCTTGGCTGAAGAACTCACCGCGCTCGTAGCGGGTGATGAGGTCCATCTCATATTNCTTNGGCTGACCTTTCACATAGGGCTTCTGGATGCAGCGACCAGCGGGGGTGTAATNTCGGGCGATGGTAAGGTGGATGAGCGNGCCGTCGGAGAACTCGATAGGTTGCTGCACCAGCCCCTTACCGAACGAACGACGACCTACGATGATGCCGCGGTCATTATCTTGAATGGCACCAGAGAAAATCTCTGAGGCAGAGGCACTTATCTCGTCGATGAGCACAATGAGGGGCAGGCTCTGATAGGAGCCACGTCCGTCGCTGCGATACTCTTCACGGCGTGAGTGACGACCTTGGGTATAGACAATGAGACGGTTCTTGGGAAGGAACTCGTTGACCATCTGAATGGCTGCGGACAGATAGCCTCCGCGATTGCCACGGAGGTCTATGACTAAGCCTTGGAAACCTTCCACTTCCAGCTCTGCCAATGCGGTGAGTAACTCGGCATAGGTCGTCTCGCCGAAGTTCTTGATTTTGATGTAGCCAAGTTCTTTGTTAATCATGTAGGTGGCATCAATGCTTTTCAGTGGAATGTCGCCACGAACAACCGTGAAGGTCAATGGTTGGGTCTGACCGTGGCGCATCACGCCAATCCTCACTTTGGTGCCTTTTTCTCCTTTGAGGCGATGGAGCGTCTCTTCGTTGGTGACCACCTTGCCTACGTAAGGAGTGCCATCAATGGAGACGATTTTGTCACCGGCCAAGATACCCACCTTCTCGGAAGGACCGCCCTTAATGATGTTGGTAACACGTACCGTGTCGTCGCGGATGACAAACTGAACGCCGACTCCGCTAAAAGAGCCTTTCAAGTCGTCGTTGGCGGTACGGGCATCGCTGGCAGAGATATAGGTGGAGTGGGGGTCAAGCTCTTCCAGAATCTTGGGCATGGACAGCTCGACAATGCCGGCAATATCTACCGTGTCAACGTACTGGTCGTCGATGATGTGGAGCAAGTCGTTGAGCTTGTTGGACGAAGTGTTGATGATATTCAGTCGATTGCCTGCAAAGCGGTTGGCAAAGAAGGTGCCGATGATAATGCCTGCGATAACGCTGGTTGCAATGATGAGGGGCACCCATCGGTTGTTGCGGTTGATGTTGTTGCTCATATACGGTTTATTGCTTGTCGTTCAGTGTTTGGACAGGTTCATCTGGGTTAATGTATTCTACGTTGATGTTGGCACGTTTCAGCAGATTGATGCCGTCCTCCAAGCGGTAGTGCTCTGCATAAACCACACGCTTGATGCCTGACTGGATGATGAGTTTGGCGCATTCTATGCAAGGCGATGCTGTGACGTAGAGTGTGGCACCGTCGCTTGAGTTGCTGGAACGTGCCAGCTTGGTGATGGCATTGGCTTCTGCATGAAGTACATAGGGCTTGGTGACGTTGTTGTCATCTTCACACATATTTTCAAATCCCGATGGCGTGCCGTTGTAGCCATCGGAGATAATAGCCTTGTCCTTCACCACCAATGCACCCACCTGACGTCGTTGGCAGTAGGAGTTTTCTGCCCAAATGCGAGCCATGCGCATGTAGCGGAGGTCGAGGCGATATTGTTTCTTTCTTTCTTCTGTCATATTATAGTGGAATCTGTCGTTGCGAAACTGCTGATGCTGCAGGATTTGTGACTTTGTTCGTTATCTTTGATTGCCCATGAGGAGAACATTGTCTCCGTCCTTCTTCAATTGCAGGAAATCAGCACCGCTTTTGTATGATGTGGCATTTGCGATGATATAATAGATTTGCTTGTCGAAAGGTGTTGAGGCTGTAGGCGTTTCGGTCATCTTCAGTTTGATTGTCTGCCGTTTCCCGTTAGCAGACCATGTGCCAGAAAAGCTGTCGCCACTGGTGAGCATTCCTTTGAAGGTTTGGGACGAAAAGGTGATGTAGTACGCGTTGACTCCAGCATCGGTGTAGAAGTTTCGAATGTCGCTGTTGAGCTTCTTGCCACTGACGGTTCCGCCATTCATGTACCAGGTTTTGCCAACGAAAATTTCGTCGATGTCATCTTCGTTCTCACATGCGGTACATACCAGCAGTGTGAGAATGATACAGAATGCGGTTGGGACTAATTTGAGAAGTTTTCTTGTCATGGGGTGTTCAATTTATAGGATACCATTGCGGAGAAGAAGCGCGTCAATGGTGGGCTCTTGTCCGCGGAAGCGTTTGTAGAGTGTCATTGGTGGCTCTGTGCCGCCACGAGAGAGGATATTGTCGCGAAAGCTTTGTGCGGTAGTGGGGTTGAAAAGACCTTGTTCTTGGAAGAGGGAGAAGGCGTCTGCGTCAAGTACTTCTGCCCATTTGTAGCTGTAGTATCCTGCGGAGTAGCCTCCTGCCATGATGTGAGAGAATTGTGTGGTCATGCAGCAACCTTCTACAGCTGGCATTACTTGAGCGTCTTTCCATGCCAGTTCTTCAAAGGTCATTAAATCTGTGTCGAAAGGCGTGGAGAGTGTGTAGAACGCCATGTCGAGAAGACCGAAGCTCACTTGACGCATACATGCGTAGGCAGCGTTGAAGTTGCGGCTGGCGATGATTCGGTCTAACAATGTTTCAGGANTAGGTTCTCCTGTCNCGTAATGGACTGCGAAAGTGTTGAGGAAGTNTTTTTNAATGGCAANGTTCTCCNTGAATTGAGACGGGAGTTCCACGAAATCNCAATAGACATTGGTGCCAGAAAGGGAACGGTAAGTCGTATTGGCAAAGATGCCATGCAGNGAGTGCCCAAACTCATGCAGGAAAGTTTCCACTTCGCNCANTGTNAGTANGGNNGGCTTTGTNTNGGTNGGCNTGGATAGGNTCATGANGNTGGACACCTGCGGANGTGANTNGANNATNTNNGTTTTNTGAGTAGCGGTACTGTCTGTGTCGATTCTTTCTTTCCATTGTTCCTTGAACGAGGTCATCCAAGCCCCAGACTTCTTTGATGTGCGTGGATGGAAGTCGCAGTAGAACAATGCGAGGAACGAACCGTCTTTGTCCAGTACGTCATAGGCTTCCACGTCTGGATGATAGACAGGCACGTTTGTGTTTTTGTGGAACGTGATGCCATAGAGACGAGTGGCTAACCCGAAGACACCTTGTTTGACCTTCGATAGCTCAAAGTAAGGGCGTAGCATCTCGCTGTTGATGTTGAACTTGCTTTCTTTGAGCTTGTTGGCATAGTAAGAAAAGTCCCAAGGCATGAACCGACGAGGGTCGTCTGCTGTAAGCGTGGATGGGTCGATATGATTGTCTGCATAGTAGAGTGCCTCCACTTCCTTCACCTCATACTGCGCTTGGGGCACGTACGCCTTTATCAAGTCGTTGAGCAAGCGATAGACGTTGCTTGTGTTCTCTGCCATGCGTCGTGTAAGGGCATAATCAGCATAGGTCTTGAAGCCATGTAGTTGTGCTAATTCACGGCGCAGGTTCACTATCTTCTTGACGATTTCGACATTGTTGTTGCTATTGTTGTGAGTGCATAACGTGTTGTACGCCATATACATCTTCTGCCGCAAAGCACGTTGGGATGAGTAGGTGATGAATGGGCTGTAAGATGGAGCTTGTAGCGTGAACGCATAGCCTTCTACCCCCTTCTCTTTGGCTGTCTGCTTTGCAAGGTCGATGGCACTGTCAGGCAGTCCTGCTACATCGGCCTCGTTCGTGAGATGGAGAACGAAATCGTTCGTGTCTTTTAGTTTGTTCTGTGAAAACTGCAACGAGAGCACGCCCAATTCTGTTGTAATGCGGCGATGCTGTTCCTTTTTCTCTTCGGAGAGGTTTGCACCATGACGGACAAAGCCGTCGTAGCAGTTCGTCAACAACATCTTTTGTTCTTGATTGAGACGGGAGAAATGCTCGGTGGTATGCTCGTCATAGACAGCCTTGACGCGGTGAAACAATCTTTCGTTCAAAGTAATGCTGTTATCGTGCTCCGTCAGAATTGGTGACATCCGTTGTGCCAGTTCGTCCATGAAGTCGGTCGTCTCGGCACTGAGCAGGTTGAAGAACACATTGGTCACCTTGCTTAGCAGTTCTCCAGTGTGCTCCAATGCTTCAATAGTGTTCTCGAATGTGGGATTCTCTGGATTACTGACGATAGCTTCTATTCTCTGGTCCTCTTCCTCTATGCCTTTTATCATGGCTGGCTCAAAGTCTGCCTCAGTGATGCGGTCGAAGGGGATATGGTCGTATGGCATGAAGAACGGGTTCTTCGTCGTTGTATTCATATTAGTTTAGTGGATGATATAGAGTTGTGTTATTTGCAAAGTCGGGTTAATTCGTGGAGGTCTTCTATTTGTATAACACCGCGTTGTAGCTGTACGAGACCTTGGGCTTGCAACTGGTTCAAGGCGATGGAAACGTTGAGGCGTGTCTCATGAATCATCTCTGCGAGCGTGGTCATCTTGATGCTAATGCTTTTCTTTCCCTTGGGCATAGTCGAATAGGAGAGTACGAATTTGACAATCTTGTCGGTGATGGAATGGTCAGGATGAGCACATAGTATCAAAAGAGTCTGTTGATAACGATTGCAGACAATGTTGAGCAGGTTAATTTTGATGATATTGTTGGTCAACAACTGTCGGAGCATGACAGGTTTCTCAATGGCGAGCGTTACACCTTTCGTCGCGAAAGTGTAGGTGCGCGACACGCGTTGGTGCATGCCGAACAGGTTGTAAGGCTCTATCACCTTCAAATTGGGCAGATATTCTGTGAGTGAGAAACGTCCCTGAGGGTCACGATATTCGGCAGTGACTTCACCGCTGAGAATATAGATGAGCTTGCGGCAGGCCTCCCCTTGCGCTATTAGTTCATCCCCTGGCTGATAATTGACAAAGTTTAACCGCACATGCGCCATCACATCAGAGACTTCTCTGGTGGTCAATCCCTGAAATAGCGGTANCTGCAGTAGGCGTTCAAACATTGTCAGTTNCATCGGCTTCTCGTTGTGTACAAATGGGTTATCGATTTAACGCTCCTTCATTACCATTTTCTCCATTCCTTNTGTCATCCATGTCTGCANGTGANCATCTGCGTCAGAATAGATGAAGAATGCCATCAGTTCAGGATGCTTGGAAAGCACTTGTTGCGATGCCTCCATGCCTAACACCATAAACGCTGTGGCATAGGCATCGGCTGTTGCACAATCTTGTGCCAGCACTGTTGATGAGAGAATGCTGTGCTGCACGGGATAGCCAGTTCGGGGGTCAATGGTATGTGCGTACTTCTTTCCGTTCTTCTCGTAGAAGTTGCGGTAGTTACCAGAGGTAGCCATTGCCAGCTGCGTCACTTGGAGCACTTGTTCCACTTCGTTACTCGTGTTGTTGGAGTCGTCGGTAGGACGATTGATGCCAATGTGCCAAAGTTCTCCTTGTGGATTTGTACCTCTGACACGCACCTCACCGCCAATCTCTACCATGTAGTTCTTGATACCTTGACTTTCTAAATACATCCCTACGGCATCTACACCATAGCCTTTGGCAATGGCACTACAGTCAAGCATGGTTTCGGGATGCACTTTCTGAATACAGCCATTGAGCAACTGTACGTTGTCTATCCCCACAAACGTCAAAAGACTATCGACTTTCGTATCGCTGATCTCGGAGTCGTTTTTGAAGCCAAACCCCCACAAGTTCACAAGTGGTGCCACCGTGATATCGAAAGCTCCATGGGTCTCTTTCGATATGGCTTTAGCCAAGTTAAACACTTCCATCAGCATCGAGTCTGCTTCCATGCTGGTGTTGTTGTTGATGGTTGTGATAACAGATTGTGGGTTGAAAGGGGAGAGTGAGTTATCTACAGCTTGTAAAGTCGCCTTGATGCCCTTCTTCAGTTCCTTGTCTGACTGATAAGTGATATGATAGAATGTGCCGAACACACTTCCTTCGGTTCTTTGGGTCTCTTCCGTGCGCCATGGCTGGTCGAGGTGTTGGTTCTGTCTGCTATCGGCATTGCGAGTACGGACAATATAGATGGTGCCTACAATAAGCAGGATGAGCAACGGCCATCCCCACCATCTAATTTTGTGAGGGGCGTATGGGTCGAACGATTGCTTCTTGGCATCATTCTGCTTGTTCTCCGTCTGTGCTTTCTTTTCTGTTGTCATCGTTTAGTTCTGTTTTTTCGTCAAGGGTCGTTTCCTGTGGCTGATTGACCGGTATTGTCTCTCTTATCTCTATGTTCATCCTGCGCTTGTGGCTTTTCTTCATGCCCCAGTTCAAATCGAAGATGAGGCTATAAGTTCCTCCCCAGCACGAGGCATTGGTGGTGTAACCATAGCCAGGGATGCAGTTAGGCTTGGCATAGTCATTCTTCGTCGATGCCAGTTCTTTTTTGTAACGGATAGCCCATCCCATGTGGAAGTTCTTGTATATCTGTACTTCCACTCCCATCAACACTTCAAGCCAATGGCTGGTGCAGTTGGTTTGTGGTATGTCGAATGCCCCACTTCCGCCCCAGATTGGGTCGGTCATGGTTGGACCTGCAAGGTCGTACTTATAGGCGGAAACTCCATATCTTGCACCCAAATACAAACGGTTGCTTTGGAACTTGTCCTTTAACATATTGAAGTCGAGTCCGATGCGTGCATAGGGCGCATTTACTTTGTAGGACACTTGGGTGTTGAAGTCCTCGGTAGTGCATTTCCCGTATCCCACTTCGACAATCGGGAAATAAGTGTTCTTAAGGTTCAGACGCAATGCCGCTTCTGCTGTCCCATAATCAGACACCATGTAAGAGATAGGACCGAAAACATCCACCGACAGCGTGAAGCCCTGAAAAAGAACGATATGCGCTTTTTCTTCTTCAATGGCTACATATTGAGAGGGTTTCGGTTGCTCACCAGGCAACAGCATTTGTGGCTGGTTGTCCTGCGCCTTGGTTGGTAGGAAGATGGCACAGACGAAGGCGAGGCTGATGATATGTTGGACAATATGATTCATAAGGTGTTATTCGGCTTCGGCAACGCCATTGAAGTATATCTTTATGTTGGTAGCACCTTCGTAACCCACGTTTGGATTGCTGATTTCAATGTGGTCAATGGCGGCATCGGTAGCTGTCACCGACTTCAAGTGGTGGAAACGGTATGCGCCGCATTCAGGCAGTTCCACGTGCGAGTAGCTGGAGTGGTGAATCTTCACCGTATCTTTCGACGAAATGCTACGATAAGCAAAGATTAAGGTATCGACAGCATTAAAGTAGCTCATGGGAATATTGATGCTACTTGTATTCGACTTTTTGTTCAGCAAAATTGTGTCGTTGCGTTGCTGCGACTGCGTTTCCATATATCCAGCTTCGACCAGTGCTGGGTCGGGTGCGTCTTTTGTGATAGGCAGTGTACCCATCTTCCGATAGATGTAAACCATCTTGTTGCCAGGCATCAATGTTGAGACCGTGATGGTGTCTTGATAGGCAATGGCTGTGCCTTCTGCGTCATAGAAAGCATAGTTACAGGTCACAGTGTTCTCCATGGGACAGTTGTTGGAGTAGCAACCAACCAGTACATGTACAACCAGCAGCGTCGTCAAACCTGCGATGAGAGAGGTGGGGTAGAGGCGTTTCATCCGAAGTCGTTCTGTATGCACGTGTTGGGGTTAGATTTCATCTTCCACTTGATACTTGTTGCGCTCTTGGCTGTTGCGGCTGATGAGGTCGCCTAAGAAACCAGCCACGAACAGCTGTGTACCCAACAGCATGGTGGTGAGCGAGATGTAGAAGTATGGACTTTCCGTCACCAGCGCGTGTGGTACATGGTTGTAGAGTGCTACCAGTTTGTTCGTACCCACGCACACCACGGCAATGAAGCCGATGATGAACATGAGAGTACCCACAAAACCGAAAATGTGCATGGGCTTCATGCCAAAGCTGTCGATGAACCAGAGGCTGATGAGGTCGAGATAGCCGTTCACAAAACGGTTCAATCCCATGAATTTGCTTTTGCCATGCTGACGTGCCTGATGGTGAACTGGCTTCTCTCCGATTTTTGTGAAGCCAGCGTTTTTTGCCAAATAGGGGATGAAGCGGTGCATCTCGCCATACACCTCAATATGCTTCACCACATCGCGGCGGTAAGCTTTCAAGCCGCAGTTGAAGTCATGCAGGTTGTGAATGCCGCTCACCATGCGGGTGGTGGCATTGAACAGCTTGGTCGGAATCGTTTTCGACAAGGGGTCTCCTTGGCTGCGATTCATCTTGAAGCCACTCACGAGGTCGTAGCCATCTGCCTTAATCATGCGGTACAGCTCAGGAATCTCGTCGGGGCTGTCTTGCAGGTCAGCATCCATCGTGATGACCACGTCGCCTTGCGCTTTCTCGAAGCCGTGGAACAAGGCAGGGCTTTTTCCGTAGTTCCTCCTGAACTTGATGCCATGCACTTCTGGGTATTGTCGGCTCAGTTCTGTGATGACCTCCCATGAATGGTCGGTGGAGCCGTCGTTTACGAAAACCACTTCATAGGAAAAGTCGTTCTCGTCCATCACTCGTTTAATCCACTCGTGCAGTTCGGCTATTGACTCTTCCTCATTATAGAGAGGCACTACAACTGATATGTCCATATATTGATGTGTTGTTTATGATTTCGTCGGAATGATTCTCTTCAGGTTGTATGAGGCTACAGCAGCCACAGGGAATGACATGATGATGCTGAAGAGAAAGTTGTTGTTGAAGAGGGCTAATGTCTTGTCGAGCGGTGAAAGGATAGCCACTTCATGCACCACGTCCATCACCTGTTTGTATTGTCCGTCCAAGCCCATTTGCCGATAGGTCTCCGCCATTTCGGGTTGTGTCATCATGCGAATTATATGCTCCATCAGCATGCCGTCGTCAAAAAAGCGGAAGTAGGAAAAGACGATGATGCCGCTCATCAAACAGGCGTACATGAACATCGGGAAAGAAAAGAGCAGTCCTTGCCAATAAGACAACTTCTCACCTATCAACAAGAGTTTCCTGTTGATGCGAAGTGCCAATATGAATGGCAAGATGAAGGCGAATCCACACAGAATGAGGCAGAGAAACAGCAGTAGGCCGTTGTCATTGCAGATGCCCTCCACATACGATAGAAAGATTGCGCCCCAGCTCAGCCCTACAAATGTGCCGTATTCCATTGCATACGGCTGGTATAGTTTGTTTGTTGTCGCCATCGGAAATGATTATATAGTTTTAAGAACGTGTGCGCACGTGCGCACGGAAAACGGTGCAAAGATAGTCATTTTTCTGCACATGCGTTCCTTCCGACGGCAAATTTATGGTGGATGGCTTGGTAATTAGGAATTATTAAGAATGTACCTTGCTGGCATTCTTCTGCACGAAGTCCTTCCACGAACTGAACTTGTGCTCCACTTCAGGCTTGCCCATCTGGATGAAGTGGCAATAGGCGGNNCCGNNGGCATCGNTTGNATTCGAGCTGCACGTNCATGNTTTCCTNGGTNNTGTGNAGCATGCGCNGTAGCATGCCTGCCACCTGCTCTTTGGCAGCATTGCCATTGCCTGTGATTGCCATTTTGATTTTGCGCGGTTCGTACTCTGTGATGGGGATGTCGCGCATGATGGCTGCGGTGATTGCCACTCCTTGTGCGCGTCCGAGTTTGAGCATGGATTGTACGTTCTTGCCGAAGAATGGTGCCTCAATCGCCATTTCGTCGGGGTGGTAGGAGTCGATGATGCTGGTGATGCGTTCAAATATCTTGCCCAGCCGCAGGTAGTGGCTCTGGTACTTTTTGAGTTCAATGACACCCATCGCCACCAGCTCGGCCTTGTTGCCCTTCACTTTCAGCACGCCATATCCCATGACATTGGTGCCAGGGTCAACTCCTATGATAACCTTTTCCAAGTTAGGGTTTGTCGTTGCCATTGTTCTGTTGTTTAAAGTCGGGTTATTCAATCACTTCCATCATGGTGGGGAAGCCGACAACCTTATTCTTGAATATCTTCAATAATTCATCGTTAAGTGTTTTCCCTTCAGATGAATACCACTTGTGGAGTAATGCCATGTTCTCCACCTCGAACTGCACGGAGAAGCATTCGGATTCTTCATCGCGATGAGAGAGGATGCGGCTCAATCTTGCATGGGTCATGATGCCCGACTTCTGTGCTTCGGGAATGTATTTTTCGTGCAGATAGACGACCAGATGCTGTGCGTCATCATTGCCTACTTGGAAGGTGGTGTTGTATATGAGCATAACTGCGAATGTGGTGAGTGTTTCAGAACTGGTAAATCGGTGTCGGGGACTTCGGTAAACCGATGTCGGGGACTCCGATGAACCGATGTCGGGGACTCCGATTTTGTGGTAGATACAAAAAAGGTGTGCCAGCTGGCACACCTCTAAGTTTGAGCCGAATGGCGGACTCGAACCGCCGACCCACGCATTACGAATGCGTTGCTCTACCAACTGAGCCAATTCGGCAAGGCAAATAGCAAAAAGACGGTGCCTTTTGTTAAANGCNATGCAAAGNNAANANTTTTTTTTGTTATGACAACANCTTNTTGTTAAATCTTTCTTANTTTNGCATGGAATCCCCAAAAGATGGGCTTGGGGGACGTAAAAAGGGGCGAATCAGATGAAAAAGAAACAAAATTCGTGGAAGATATTGTTCGCTTGCATCTTGCTGTCGGCAGGAGTGGCAGGTGTCAACTATCTGTGGGCATGTGGTAATCGAAATGGTGTCTGTGTGTCGGCAGACGAGCCTGTGGAGTGTGCGTTGGCGAAGGACAAGGTGGTGGCATTGGAATGTCCCACCAAGTTGCGTGGCACGCCCGAAGTGCTGTTGAAGAAGTCTTGCTTTTTGATTTCATACAATGTGGAGCGTTTGTGCCCCAACTATGTGTGTTGGTGTTTGACGGAAGAACGGGTGCGTGGCAAGGTGAAACGCTCTAACCGATTCCATGCCGACCTATCGATGGAGGAGGCTCGTCGTGTGGATTATTTCGATTATAATGGTTCTGGTTATGACCGTGGGCACATGTGTCCTGCGGGCGATAACAAGCATACGGAGGTGGCTATGGAGGAGTCGTTTTGCATGACCAATATCTGTCCGCAGAACCATGACTTGAACATGAGCGCATGGAACGACTTGGAGAAGCACTGCCGTTCGTGGGTCAAGAATTATNGCACTATTTATATATGTTGTGGTCCGATATTTGACACGGAGTNGCNGNAGACCATTGGTCGGCGGAAGGGCATGAAGATAGCAGTGCCCGACCGCTTCTTCAAGGTGGTGCTTATGCTGGGGCGTGTGCCTAAGGCGATAGGCTTCATCTATCCGAATCGAGCGTGCGATGGCGACCTGCGTGACTATGCCGTATCGGTGGATGAGGTGGAGCGACAAACGGGCATTGACTTTTTTGCGCAGTTGGACGACCAGCAGGAGAAGCGGCTGGAGAGGGAGTGTGCTCCTGCTGCATGGGGCATATAGCATTTGCTCTGGCGGTTCTGTAACGCATGGAATAAAAACTCTATAATTATAGGATATACATGAAGAAATATGTAAAAGACTTGACGGTGAAGGCTGTGGAGTATCCGCATGAGCTGTACGTGTTGCTGAAACTGACTGATACGGAACCGCTGCCAGAGAGCTTATCGGGGCAGTTTGTGGAAGTGAAAGTGGAAGGAAGTCCGCAGACGTTCCTTCGTCGCCCCATCTCTATCAATTATGTGGATAGAGAGAACAATGAATTGTGGCTGCTCATCAAGAAGGTGGGCGAGGGTACGCACCAGTTGGCGCAGTTGAAGGTGGGCGATACGCTCAACCTTGTGTTCCCCTTGGGTAATGGCTTTTCGCCTGTTCGGAAGCAGGGCGAGAAAGTGCTGCTTGTTGGTGGTGGTGTAGGTGTGGCTCCTTTGCTCGACTATGGAAAGTATCTGAAAGAGCATGGAGCACAACCGGTCTTTCTGCTGGGTGCGCGCAGCAAGAGCGACCTTTTGGAACAGGACCTTTTCAAGGTGGTTGCACCTGTGTATGTGACCACAGAGGATGGTTCTGAAGGCGAAAAGGGCTTTGTTACGCAGCACACATTATTAAATAAAGAGAAATTTGACCGTATTTCTGTATGTGGTCCCAAGCCGATGATGGTGAGTGTGGCCAAGTATGCGAAAGCGACGAACACGCCTTGTGAGGTGAGCCTTGAAAACATGATGGCGTGCGGATTGGGTGCGTGTCTGTGTTGTGTGGAGAAGACGGTAAAGGGCAATGTGTGCGTATGCAAGGATGGTCCTGTGTTTGATATTAACGATTTAACTTGGGAGGTGTAGGATATGGCAGATTTGACTACAAAGATAGTGGGGCTTACGATGAAGAACCCCGTGATGACAGCTTCTGGCACATTCGGCTATGGTGTTGAGTTTGCTGATTTCGTGAATCTTGAAGACATTGGTGGCATCATCGTGAAGGGTACAACGCTTCTTCCTCGTGAGGGTAATGACTATCCGCGCATGGTGGAGACGGCAAGTGGCATGCTCAATTGTGTGGGCTTGCAGAACAAAGGCGTGGATTACTTTTGTGAGCATATCTATCCTGAAATTAAGGATATTCGTACGAACATGATTGTAAATGTGAGTGGCTCGTCACCAGAGGATTATGCGGAGTGTGCTGCCCGTGTGAATGAGCTGACAAACATCCCTGCTATCGAACTGAATATCTCATGTCCCAATGTGAAACAGGGTGGCATGGCTTTTGGCGTGACGACTGAAGGTGCGGCTGCTGTGGTGAAGGCTGTACGTGAAGTGTACAAGAAAACGCTGATTGTGAAGCTCTCGCCCAATGTGACTTCGATTGCTGATATTGCTTTGGCAGTGCAGGATGCTGGTGCTGATGCTGTGTNGNTNATCAACACGCTGATGGGCATGGNGATAGACATTGAGAAGCGCAAGCCCGTGTTGAGTATTGCTACGGGTGGTATGTCGGGACCTGCTGTGAAGCCTGTGGCTGTGCGATGTGTATGGCAGGTGGCAAAGGCTGTCGATATTCCTGTAGTGGGTTTGGGTGGCATCATGACAGCTCACGATGCCATTGAGTTCCTGTTGGCTGGTGCATCGGCTGTCGAAATTGGCACAGCGAACTTTATTGACCCCGCTGTGACCGTGAAGGTGGCTAATGGCATCAATGAATGGCTTGATCAACATGGTTGCAAGTCGGTTGGCGAGGTTGTGGGGCAGTTGAACGCCTGATAGAGATGCTTGATGAGACGCAGAAAAACGCTTGATGAACGCTGTGTGGCAGGACATTGTTGAGGTTTTCCGTTCGGAACAGACGTTGCGGCAAAAGTATCGTTACTTCTACGATACGTTGCATCGTGTGTGTATCGAAAAGACGGAAAACTTGCTTGTGGAATACAATGACTTCTTTTCGCGNCTGCANNCGGTTTGNCAGCCTGANGAATTACCCCCTGCGTCNGGTGGATNNATTCCGATGGNGTGCGCGGNAGGTGTCGCATCNGGGCATGGNGNTCGATGAGCATACGTTTCTTGTCGATGTTCGTATCTTTGTAGAGGCATTAGCGCATTTCACCGACACACGGATTCCTGATGCTTTTGTGGGACGGCTTCCCGATGTGGAGCAGTTGCTCGTACCGCGCGACCAGCTGGAATACGCAGTGCGGCAAAAGCGTATGCGTTTCATGGTTGACCATATTGATGAACCATACATTTACGCTCGTTCGCATGAGATGCCTGCAGAGGAGTTATTTCGGGTGGATGTGACCACGAACCAGCATACGCAATTGGCAGCTCAACTGCTGAAAGAAGGCATGCAGTTCAATGCGCTCTCGTTCACGATTGATAGCGAAGGTGTATATCATCCTTTATATATAGTGATAGAGCCTGATTTCCTGCTCGATACAACAAGCGTGACCAGCTGTATCAAAGGGTGGGGCGAATCACCGTTCAATCATTTCATCGCCAAGTTCAAACCATCCGAGAGCACTGTCTATACGTTGTTGGGGGACGTTGCCAATCAATTTCTTGACGATGCTTTGAACAAGCCTGAGGCGGATTATCTCACGTCTATGAGGAAGGTGTTTGCCGATAGGGCGATAGACATCTGTGCTTGTGATGGCATTGATAAAAGTTTTTTTGATGACACCCGACGGCAGTTTGCTCATATTCATCAGGTTGTAGAAGACCTCTATGCCCAGCCTTATATGCAGGGCGGCAAGGTGAAGGTTCATGTGGAACCTTCGTTTTTCTGCGAGGCGTTAGGTTTGCAGGGACGTATGGATGCTTTGATAGACCTTGATGAGGAGGGGAAGAAACTGCTTATAGAGTTGAAGTCAGGCAAGTGGGACGAATACCGCGACCGTGCCAAAGAGGAGCACTTGATGCAGATGCTGCTCTATAAGGAGATTCTCTATTATAACATGGGAGTAAAGCAGTCGGACGTGATAGGTAATCTGCTGTATTCGCGCTATCCCCGTTTGCAGGAGCAACGCAGTTTTCAGGAGATGGTGTTGCGTGCCATGAATATCCGTAACGGTATTGTAGCACTCGAACGGGGTTTGCTGGAAGGAGAAGCACGCCGATGGGTGCCCAAACTTACTCCTCAGGCATTGCGTCGCAATGGAAATTGCAGCGACAAGTTCTGGACAGGGTGGTGTTTGCCAGAAATCAAAGCTGTTACGGACGCGCTGTCGGGTATGGATGAGCTAACGGCTGAGTATTTTTATACTTTCCTGCAATTCATTGAACGCGAACAGTTTGAGAGCAAGGTGTGCGATGCACGTACCGACTCGACACGCGCCCTTGCTGCATTGTGGAGTGCCGACATCAATACGAAGATGGAAAACGGCGACATCTTTGTGAACTTACGATGGGTGGATTTCCGTATGGGAGATGGAGTGGAAGCTATTTGTTTGGGGCGTACAGATGAGGGGGAAAGTCAGCCGAACTTTCGTATCGGTGATGCCGTTATCCTCTATAAGCGTAATAGTGATGCAGATTCCGCTACGACGCAGGAGGTGTTTCGATGCAGTGTGGAGTCATACGATGCTGAACGGATATGGCTACAACTGAAGAATGCACAACGGAACAAGTCCTTGTTCGGCAGAGACGACTATTATGCGATTGAACATGACCATGTGGATGCCAACTTCCGTAGTCTTTACAATGGGCTGTTTTCTCTCCTGGCCTGTGACAAAAGCCGCCGAGAGCTTCTGCTTTGTCAGCGTACTCCTACAAAGGACGACATGTTCCTCTTGATGGGACCTCCTGGCACGGGAAAGACTTCTGTCGCCATGAAGCGTATGGTGGAGGAACAGCTGATGCAAGGGCACAATATGCTGCTGTTGTCCTACACCAATCGTGCCGTTGATGAGATATGTCAGATGCTTTCCACTATCGAACCACAACCTGACTATATCCGTTTGGGGCGTGAACTCTCCTGTGCGCCTCCATATCGGGAACATTTGCTGTCTCATACCATGGGAAGTCTCACGAATCGTCGGCAAGTGAACGAGAGGATAGGGAAGGTTTCTATCTTTGTCAGTACGGTTGCCTCGATGAACAGCCATACGGCACTCTTTCGTCTCAAACACTTCGATGTTGCTATCTTTGACGAGGCATCCCAAATTCTGGAACCTCAGGTTTTAGGCATCCTGACTTCTGCTGCTATTGATAAGTTTATTATGATTGGCGACCACAAGCAGTTGCCAGCCGTTGTGGTGCAGAACGAAACGAAGTCTGCTGTGGTCTCTCCCTTGCTGCATTCCATTGGACTTACGAACTGCCGTAACTCTCTCTTTGAGCGTCTCTACGAACAGCATCGACATCTTCCTGATATAGTTGCCATGCTTGACCATCAGGGACGTATGCACCCTGCCATTGCAGATTTTGTTTCTCATGCTTTTTATGAGGATTCTCTCTNTCNCGTGGGATTNCCTCACNAGCAGGAAGGNTTGTCATNTCATTNCTATGATGANGAGAATCCTATAGANCAGCTGATTGCTANNCATCGTATNNCTTTTGTNAATGTNCCTCGCCCATCGCTCGAGGAGCGTCTGCCAAAGGCGAACATCCTTGAGGCACGCATCATCGCTCAACTCGTCAACGCCGTCGTTTCCTTGTATGAACGGAATGCTTTGCCGTTTGACCCTCAGTGGCAATTGGGCATTATAGTCCCTTTCCGTCGTCAGATTGCGCTTGTGCGTTCTGAGATAGCTAAACTTCGTCCCGATGTGGTGGCAGGACTGGTCATTGATACTGTGGAACGCTATCAAGGCTCTCAACGCGACATAATCATTTATGGTACAACCATTACACAGTTGTATGAACTGGACATACTCTCCAATTTGACCGAAACCACATTGGGTATAGTGGATAGGAAGCTTAATGTCGCAATTACCCGTGCGCGTAAGCAGCTCTTTGTGCTTGGCAACGAAAAACTGCTACGAAACAATGCATTATATGCTCAACTCATCAATTATTCGCAGGAAAGGCGTTTGTCTTGATTATTTTTCCTTATCTTTGCAACCTGAATTGTTTCTAATAGCTTTCTAATGAGATATTTGAGAATTGTACTCTTGCTGTGCAGCATGGCTGTATCAGCCTTTTCTTTTGCCCAACGCAATGCTGCCTATCAGCAATACATTGAGAAATATAAGCAGACGGCCATAGACCAAATGCGTCGCCACCACATCCCTGCCAGTATCACGCTGGCACAGGCGTTGTTAGAAAGTGGTGCAGGTCGTAGCTATCTGGCAACACGTGCCAACAATCACTTTGGCATTAAAGTGGGTATGGGATGGAAAGGTGGTTATGTCACTCGTGACGATGACCGTAAGGGCGAGCATTTCCGCAAGTACAAGAACGCTGAGGAAAGCTATGAAGACCATTCGCTTTTTTTGCAGCAGCCTCGCTACAAGCGTCTGTTTTCACTGGATCCTTTGGACTATAAAGGGTGGGCGCGTGGCTTGAAAGCCTGTGGATATGCAACCTTGCCGACCTATGCAGAGCGGCTTATTACGATTATCGAGACGTATGATTTGGGTGATTATGATGAAGATCGTTTCGGTTTCCGAAAAAAGAAGAGAAGCTCCATTTCTGCTCCTGTGCCTGTTTTGAAGAAGGCGAAACGTCCTATTAAGTTGGTCAATGGCATACAATGTGTTGTGACGACTTCTGGTGATACGTGGGAATCGCTGGCGAAAGAGATGAAAGTGTCAAAGAGGAAGCTTTTGAAGTACAATGAGACGAGTGCCGACTATCCGTTGCCTGTGGGCATGAACGTGTTCTTGGCGAAAAAAGCAAAGAAGGCCGACTCTATGTATAAAGGGCAGTGGCATAAGATTCATTCTGGTGAATCCATGTACAGCATTAGTCAATTCTATGGTGTTCGGTTGGAGAACCTATATAAGATGAACTTCAAGGATGCCACCTACATCCCTGTGTCAGGAGATCTGTTGAAAGTGAGATGATATTGTCTGAATAGAAGACGTTACGATAGAAAAGGGGGAGGATTCCATTTTGGAATCCTCCCCCTTTTTTGTTTGTGTGTCACTTAGAACTACGAAATTGTTCGGCTTCTTGTGTCTCCTTTTGTTTCCCTATCGTGTTTCCGATTCTTCGGTCATGTCTATCTCGTTGCCATTGGGGTCGATAAACTGATATTGCAGGAAACCTAACTCTTGACTTGGATAAATCTTTACACCAAGACCGTAGGTCATTTGCCAACGGCGATAAAGGCTAAAGAACCCTTTGGTGATGTAAGCTTCCACATACGGATTGACATAGAGCTTGAACTTCTTCTGACCAAGATTGTTGACAATGTAATCGATTTTGCTTTCAAGGGTGTCAGCGAAAAGGATGGATGATTTTACCGTTCCCTTGCCGAAGCAAGTGGGGCAAACTTCTTCCACATGTACATCCATGGCAGGGCGTACACGCTGACGGGTGATTTGCATCAAACCGAATTTGCTCAGCGGCAAGATGTTGTGACGCGCACGGTCGCTCTTCATGATTTGTGTCATGTGCTCATAGAGCTTCTGGTTGTGCTCAGGGCTGTCCATGTCGATGAAGTCAACCACGATGATGCCTCCCATGTCGCGCAGGCGTAATTGGCGTGCCAACTCGTCTGCGGCTTCCATGTTGACGGCAAAGGCGTTTTCCTCTTGATTGTCAAGTCCTCGGTTGCGGTTGCCCGAATTGACATCGACTACATGCAGGGCCTCTGTGTGCTCAATGATGAGGTAGGCACCATGCTTGAAGCTGACTGTGCGTCCGAGTCCCGACTTGATTTGCTTCGTCACTCCGAAGTTGTCGAAGATAGGGACATTGCCTTTGTAGAGCTTGACGATAGACTCTTTGCCCGGTGCAATGAGGCTGACGTAGCGTTTCACTTCGTTGAAGACATCGGTGTTGTTCACATGGATGTTTTCGTATGAAGGATTGAAGAGGTCACGCAGCATGGAGACAGTTCGACCAGTTTCCTCGTGTGCAAGTACTGGCAGACTTGTAGCTTTTTGAATTTTCCCGATGCAATCGTCCCACGAAGCGACAAGCAGACTTAGCTCGTTGTTCAGTTCGGCAGCACGTTTTCCTTCTGCCACGGTTCTGACGATTACTCCAAAATTTCGGGGCTTGATGCTCTGAATGAGCTGTTTCAGACGTGCGCGTTCTTCTTTCGATTTGATTTTGGTACTGACGTTAACTTTGTCATCAAACGGAATCAGGACGAGATAGCGTCCGGCGAAAGAGATTTCGGCCGTGAGGCGTGGTCCTTTTGTGTTGATGGGCTCTTTGGTGATTTGTACTATCACCTCCTGTCCCAGTTCCAGCACGTCTTGAATGCTTCCAACTTTCTCCAGCGCAGACTGACCTGCAGCCTTTGCCATGGGGGCGAGCTTGCGTTTGTCGCTCGTCACTTGTTTTACATATTTCTCTAAAGAGAGAAAATGCTTGCCTAAATCTTGGTAGTGCAGAAATGCTTCGCGTTCATGACCCACATCGACAAAACACGCATTGAGTGCCGGCATGACTTTCTTCACTTTTCCGGCATAGATGTTGCCTACGGAGTATTTGCTGTCTTGACCTTCCTTTTGGAACTCAACGAGCTTCTGGTCTTCGAGCAGTGCAATGGTTACTTCCTTCGGCTGTGCATCGATGATTAGTTCGCTGGTCATTTTTGCTACCGTTTATTGTTGGTTGTGTTCTTAAACAGAAAAAGAACAAACCTCGCAATGCACCCTTTTTGAGGATGGTTCATTTCAGGGTTTGTTCTTTGTTCTGACGCTTCCAAGGCGAAGCAGAGTTTCTCAACTCTTTACTTGCTCTTGTGGCGATTCTTTCTCAGTCTTTTCTTGCGCTTGTGCGTAGAAATCTTGTGTCTTTTCTTCTTCTTACCGTTTGGCATAGTTGTTGAAAATTTAGTTGTTTATACTTTAGTTTGTTATTGTCTTTTTCGTGAATGGATGTATGCTACATGCTCATTTCAGCGTGCAAATTTAGTTCTTTTTCTTGAATGACGGAAATTTTTGTCCGTGAAAATGATGTGGTTGTTATGAATAATTGGCTAAAACACCTGAATTTGTACTGAAAAGGCGTGGGTTCGGCGGATACGGCATGGTGATGATGGGGCGATTGATGCGCTTTCGACTACAATAGGATTCCTTGTTTGAGGGTGTTTCGTGAACACATTGCGGTCGCTGGGTTTTCCCCCTCTGAAATATCATATAAAACGGAGTCCCCGACATCGACCAGTCGGAGTCGGGGACTCCGATTGACCGATGTCGGGGACTCCGATTTAGAGGGGGTGAAATCGCTCCCCATGCAGCAGTGTCATAGGAGCTGTGTCGCGCCTTCGTGCCGGAAAGTAAAAAGAGACATTTTGTCCCGAACGGAGACCGCCTTCATCGTGAAGGTGGTAAAAGGCATGGTAATTTTCGTTTGGAGGGCTTTTCGCGGCCTATTTTGCCATCGGTGCATCAAAAAACTGGCAGAAGTCGTGTGCAACACGGATAAATTCAGTAACTTTGCCCTCGGTTTGTATAGTGGTTGTTATCTGTAATGTATGAAGTCTCAACATTTTAATGTTACGGTCTTTCCGCTATTCGTCAGTTGTCCATCCATCGGACTCACGTTAAATAATTTGATAAGGATAAATGTATAAGATTCAAAATCTGCGTTCGCTGGGCGTTTTTCTGTGTTGCATGGTTGCCGTGTCTGTGTCTGCCCAACGCGGCAGAGGTGTTGTGCGTGGTTACTCAAAGACTGCGTCGGATGTGGTCGCAAAATATACAACGGCTCTTACTCAAAGTGCGGATAGTATCACGGCGGAGAGAAATGACTCTGCAGAAACTGCTTTGTCGCCTTATCTGTACAAGTTGATAGGTCCTGGCATTTACTATCGTTCGGTGCTATCTGATAAGTTTAATTTGAAGGAGGCAATGACGGAGCGCATGGATATGGTGGATGCAGATTTCTTTGATTATCGCCAGCGGATGAATGCCTCGATTGATGATGTCCTGTTTCGCACGTATGTAGCGCAACCAAGTTTGTTCCACTACTATGATTCGCAGATAGAGTCAGAGAACATCATCTCTCCCGTTTCGGCGGTAGGGGCTAAAAAGGAGGATTTGACATCTATCTATGATAAGGTTGAGGAGATAAAGGATGTGGTCGGTATCGTCGATGATATAGATGTGGAGATTCAGATAAAGAAGCCTAATTTCTGGGCAACGAACGGTAGGTCGTCATTGCAATTCACGCAGAACTACTTCTCAGAGAACTGGTATAAGGGAGGAACTGNTCNNGCNNNANGGTGCTGTTGTCCAATATCGTTTTGGAGGCAAATTACAATGACCAGCGGTGTATTGCATGGGACAATAAGCTTGACCTTCGGTTGGGTTTTATCACTACTACATCTGATTCTATTTACCGTTACATTCCCAATAACGATAAAATCTATTTCTCCTCTAAGTTGGGTGTGAAGGCGGCAAAGAGTTGGTACTATACGTTTTCTATGCAGGGAAGTACGCAATTTTTGCCGGGTCGTAGGAGTAACGACCGAAACACATACTCTAAGTTTTTGGCTCCGTTGGATGTGTCTGCGTCAATCGGTATGGATTATAAGCCCAGTCTCAAGAATGGCAACTCGTTCTCGCTGGCGCTGCTGCCTTTGTCATATAAGATGCGGTATATATGCGATGATGAATACACCATCCATGCTTCTTATAATATGATTGGCAAAGACTTCCAACAAGACTTCGGTTCGCGCATAGAGTTTACGGCAAGGATGACGTTGGTGAAGAATCTGCAGTGGAAGAGTCGTTTTTACTATTTTACCTCTTATGAGTTTGCTGAATCGGAATGGGAAAACTCGTTGGTGTTCCAGTTCAACAAGTACATTTCTTCGGAAGTTTACACGTTGTGGCGCTTTGACGACAACCGTAGCAGGAAGTACTATGATAATTCCTTGGGCTACTTCCAATTCAAGGAGTACTTCACGTTGGGACTCTCTTATAACTTCTAACAAGCTCCCCGTAAAGCAAGGCAGCCACTTCCAT